>NZ_AUDT01000002.1:0-325802 GCF_000425605.1 Thioalkalivibrio sp. ALE17 | reverse complement strand
GGTTCGGCCACGCTCCAGAACATCAGGCCGATACCCATGCCGGCGGCAAACAGCATGGAGAACCAGGAGATCACGGAGAACTCCGGCTTGGCGTCCTGGCCGCCAATGCGGATGCGCCCGATCGGCAGCAGGATCAGGGCCAGACAGAACAGAACGAAGATGTTGCCGGCCGACAGGAACAGCCAGTCGAAGGTCTCGCCGATCCATTCGCGCGTGGCGCCGAGGTGTTCGTTGGCCTGTTCGGGGAACAGGAGGGAAAGGATGACAAAAAGGATAATCAGCGCGGCGCTAACGGCAAACACGGGGTTGTGCAGATCCAGCCCCAGCGGGTTGACGTTCTGTTCGCCGATCTCGTGATCGGTCTCGTAACGAGCCTCTAGCTCCTCGATCTCCTGTTTTGTATCTTCTGTGTTGTCGCTCATGGGCTCCTCCTGCGGATTGTGGCTACCTTGCCAGCTGGCGCATCAGGCGTTTTGTTGTTCTAAAGCCGTAGCTGACAGAGCGCGATTTTGTGCGGGCCGGATGGCCCTTGGTCATTGTTCGAGCTTGCCTGGGGAAACACTGATGAATGTACACGCTCGCGTTGGCACCCCAGGTTTTCCGAGACAAGGCGCGCCGTGCAGCGGGTAGAGGGTCTACCGGCCCGTTTCTGAAGGATCCGGGGCGCAACGCAGGATCGGGGAACCTGGGGAGCCAACGCGAGTGTGTACATTGATCAGTGTTTCCCTAAAGGCAGTGTAGGTGTGTTCCGCGCCGTATCGCACGGAACACACCGATTACAGCTCGGGCAGGTCAGCTTAGAAGCTGTAGTGCATACCCACCATGAAGACATTGTTGCTGCCGTCACCGGGCCCAAATCCGGCCGGATCACTACCGGTATCGCGGGCCTTCAGGGCAGGCACGGCACCGGTGGATTCCTCTTCGTAGTAGTACTCGGCGAACAGGGTCAGGCCGTCCATCCAGTTGAAGGCGTAGCCCAGGTGGAAGACGTCTTCGCCGTAGTTGTCCACGTTGGCGTAGGTACCATGGACGACATGCTGACCCATGGTATACGACGCGTAAATGTTGGCGGCGATATCGCCGTCGTCACCAAAGGCGCCAGCATCCTGGTCACTATCGATGTACTCCACCTTCGCGCCCATGGCCCACGGACCCATGCTGTGCATCGCCGAGACACCCCAGATCCGGGTGTTTTGCTCGCCGTTGGCATCGTCGACCCCGATCGAAAGCGTGGTATCACCAAAGCTGTAGGAGCCGGTCAGCTGGTAACGGTCATCCTGAGATCCCGATGCGTCCGCATATCCCGCGTTCGCACTGTAGGACGCGGCGAAGGAGAAGCCGTTAAAGTCGGGCGAGTAGTACATCAGGCTGTTGCTTTCGCGGAACGTGGTGTAGGTCGCGAAGCCACTCTGGTACGAGTAGAACATGTCCACCGGGAACGCGATGGCGTTGTAGTACGGCAGCCAGTCGCGGCCGTATGCAACGGTACCGAAGGCTCCACTGAGCCCGACCTTGCCGATTCGGATATCTTCGTCTTCACCGTTGAAGGGATCCTGGATCTTGCCGTTGGCCAGATCGATCGGTACTTCCAGCTGTGCGAAGGCGTTGACGTCCGAGTTGATCTCGTAGTTGGCGTTAAAGCCCATGCGCGAATAGGCGTCACGGAAACCGTCGTAGCTGTCGACGCCTTCCGGGTCGGCGGCTTCATACTGAAGGCGCAGAGAGCCGTAGAAATCGAACTCCACTCCGCCGGCACCTTCCTGCTGTGCAAAGGCGGCATTCGGGCCCAGGAATAGGGCCAGGGCAACGGCACCGGACAGGGGCGCCAGGGTCCAGCTCATCGTCTTCTTCATTGCGATTCCTCTTTATGGTCGAGCGGTTCGGTTGCCGCCAGTGGCCTCGGGGCCGACACGGCGTGCGCGTGGCATCTTCGGATCCAGCACGGTCGACTTTATAAGCGTTTTATAAATCGTTGTAAACAGGACACGACTGTGTGACAAGCTGTGGTGTAACCGCGACACCTTCCCCGTGTTCCTTTTCTTGCGCGAGGGCCTTCAGCCGACCGACGCCCCGTGCACCGGGACGGCTTCTGGCCGGGGGCAGGCTACCCAGTGCGCTAGTGTAGATCCCATGGCGGTATTTCCCCAGTCGGTGCGTAAGTTGCAATGGAACTATTTTTGTACAAAAATAACTAAACGAGTGATTCAATTGCGGGAAGTTTCGATGACATCCACCCAGGCCGTGCCCCAGGCACACGACAACGAATCCGGTGCCGCCGTCGGCGCGAGTGGCGAGCCGGATCTGGCGCGTTCGGTGATCCGCCAGTTGCGGGTGATCATCCGCGCGCTGCAGGGGCACTCGCGCACGGTCGAGCGGGCCTGTGGGATCAGCGCCTCGCAGCTGTGGGCCCTGTGGGAACTGCAGCGCACGCCGGGGCTTAACGTCAGCGACCTGTCGCGTCGGCTCTCGGTGCATGCCTCCACGACCTCCAACCTGCTGGACAAGCTGGAGCACCGCGGGCTGATCGAGCGCCGCCGTCCGGAAAAGGACCAGCGCATCGTGCGGCTCTATGTCACCGATGCCGGCCTCGAACTGCTGGACCAGGCCCCGGCCGCGCCGCAAGGCGAACTGAACCGGGCCCTGCAGTCGCTGCCGAAGGGGTGTCTGGAGGAACTCGACCAGAACCTCGACCTGCTGGTCGAGGCGATGAACACCACCGAGCCTCGGGCCGGGCTGCAACCGTTCGACGGCAAGGCCTGAGCCCGGGCCCGTCCGGAGGCTCCGATGCGCATCCTTCGCCCCCTCCTGCCCGCGCTGCTCTTCCTGCCGCTTGCGGTGGGCGCCCAGCCGGCCTTCGACGCCCCGCCGGAGCGCTCCACCGATGGCGGGTTCACCCTCGCCTGGGAGGCGGATGCGGCGGTGGTTCTGGAGCAGGCCTCGGGGCCGGATCACGCGGATGCCCGCGTGATCTACCAGGGCGGTGATACCAGCACCGTCATCAGCGGACTGCCCGATGGCGAGTACCGGTTCCGCCTGCGCGCCGCGGATGCGGATGACTGGGCCGACCAAACCACCGTCACGGTGGAGCATCACAGCCTGACCCGCGCCTTCGGCTTCTTCGCGGTGGGCGCGATCGTCTTCCTGGTCCTGATCGGGGCCATCCTGCGCGGGCGTCCGCGCGACTGATTCACCCGGTCCGTCCTGCCGATACGCTCGAGGCCCCGCCCTCGCGTAGCAGGGACGGACCCGTTTCCGGAGGGTTCCATGACGGATCTCAAGATCAACATGCAGCGCCTGCAACAGGACATCAACGACCTGGGCCAGATCGGCCGCGATGCCGACCGCGGCCTGCATCGCCGCGCCTTCAGCGAGGGCGACCGTGCGGGCCGGGAGTGGTTTCGCGGTCGCCTGGAGGCCGCCGGCCTGGACGTCTGGCAGGACGGTGCCGCCAACCTGCATGGTCGGCTGGACTATGACGGCAAGCGCCCGGTGGTCGCCATGGGCTCGCACCTGGACACGGTGCCCGGGGGCGGCCCGCTGGACGGAGCGCTGGGCGTGCTGATCGGGCTGGAGGTGCTGCGCACGGCCAAGGAGAACGCGGTCGATCTGCAGTACCCTCTGGAGGTGATCGATTTCACCGACGAAGAGGGTCGTTTCGGTGGCATGTTCGGCTCCCAGGCGATGGCCGGCAAGCTGACCCCGGAGAGTATCAGCCATGCCCGGGATCTCGAGGGCGTGACCCTGGTCGAGGCCATGGCCAACTGGGGCCTGAATGCCGACGACGCCCTGAGCGCACGGCGCGACCCGCACACCCTGCATGCCTTCATCGAGACGCATATCGAGCAGGGGCCGGTACTCGACCGGCGCGGCCTGAGCGTGGGCGTGGTCGAGGCGATTACCGGGTTGTTCAAGTGGGAGGTGCGCCTGAAGGGGCAGCCGAACCATGCCGGCACCACGCCGATGGACATGCGCATCGATGCCTTCCAGGGCCTGGCCGAGTTCGGCGGCGAGATCGATCGCCTGCTGGAGGAGCACGGCAGCCCGAATTCGCGTGCCACCATCGGGCGCGTGGAGCTCTCGCCCGGGGCGCCGAACACGGTGCCCGGGGTGGCGACCTTCTCCTTCGAGGTGCGCGATACCGACGAAAAGGTGCTGACCGCGCTGGCGCATGCGGCCCGTCGCACCCTGTCGAGCCTGGCCCGTCGGCGTGATCTGATGTTCGAATTCGACGTGCTCTCCGAGATCGACCCGGTGCGCTGCGATCCCGGCATTGTGCAGACCATCGAGGCGCAGGCCGAGCGCATGGGTCTGGAGTACATCACTATGCCCAGTGGCGCGGCCCACGACACCCAGAGCATGAGCCGGATCACCCGTACCGGCATGATCTTCGTGCCGAGCCTCCAGGGGCGTAGCCATTCCGCCGCGGAATGGACAAACTGGGAGGACATCGAGATCGGCGCCAACGTGGCCCTGCAAAGTGCCCTGGCGCTGGCGGCCCGGCAATAAACCCCGACGAAAGGAAACGCCCGGAATGGCCGACAACAACAACGTCTCCCGCCTGACCGACTACGACTCCCTGGACCCGCTTCGCGAGCAGTACCAGGAGAGCCTGATCACCACGCCGGTCCTGCGTCAGGAGCTGCGGGAGCACCACGTCGCGCTGCTGTGTATCGACCTCCAGTACCTGGATGCCGCGCGGGGCCACGGCGTGTTCGCGGATTCCGCCGAATCCGGTGTGCCGCTGGAGGCGCAGGAGTACTACTTCAACCGCCTCGAGCAGACCGTGCTGCCCAATGTGCGCCGCCTGCAGGACGCCTTCCGCGAGGAGGGGCTGGAGGTGATCCACACCCGCATCCGCTCGCTGACCCGCGACGGCCGCGACCGCAGCCCGGGCCACAAGCGCCTGAACCTGCACGCGGCTCCCGGCTCCAAGGATGCCGAGTTCGTCGAGCAGGTGGCTCCGGTGGGGGACGAGATCGTGCTGGACAAGACCGCCAGCGGGGTCTTCAACTCCACCAACCTGCACTACATCCTGCGCAACCTGAACATCTCCGCCTTGTTCATCGTGGGCGTGTACTCCAACGAGTGCGTCTCCACGGCCGTGCGGGATGCCTGTGACCTGGGCTTTTATGTCACCCTGATGGACGACGCGACGGCCACGGTGACGCCGGAGATGCAGAAGGCCACGATCACCACCATCAAGGACCGCTACGCCCGGGTGATGACCACGGACGAGGCGATCCGCGAGATCAAGAAGGTGCAGGAGGCCTCGTGACCGGTCTCGACGCCCCCATCCTGCCCACCTCCCTTGCCTGGGGGCTGCTGGCGGCGTTCAGCGTCCTCTGGGTGGTGCTGGGCTGGTGGCTGGGTCGTCGCAACAAGACCGCCGAGGACCACATGCTGGCGGGCCGCAATGTCGGCCTGGCGCTCGCCACCGCGACCGCGATGGCCACCTGGGTCACCGCCAATACCACGATGACCGCCCCGCAACTGGCGCTGCAGCTTGGTGTCTGGGGCATGCTCGGGTATTCGCTGGGTGCGCTGGGCCTGATCCTGTTCGCGCCGCTGGCGCGACGCATCCGCGAGCTGATGCCGCGCGGCTTCACCTCCGGGGACTTTATCCGCCTGCGCTTCGGCACCTTCACCTGGCGCGTGTTCCTGGTGGTCTCGCTGATCTACGCCTTTGGCTGGCTGGTCTCGATGGCGATGGCCGGCGGGGTGCTGATCAATGCCCTGGCCGGGATCGACTATCGCGTGGGCATGACCGTGATCCTGACCGTCTGCGTGATCTACACCCTGCTGGGCGGTCTGCGCGCGGTCATCGGGACCGACTTCATCCAGACGGTCATCATCATCGCCGGCGCGGCGTTCATCGCCTGGCTGACCATCGACAAGGTCGGCTTCGAGGCGATCCACTTCAACCTGATGGAAGAGCGCCCGGAACTGCTGAGCCTGCTGTTCCCGGCCGCGATCATGTTCCTGTTCAACAACCTGCTGTTCGGCGTGGGCGAGATCTTCCACTCCAACGTCTGGTGGTCGCGCGCCTTCGCCTTCGGGCGCAACGTGGGGTTTCGCGCCTACCTGTTCGGCGGCCTGCTGTGGCTGCCGATCCCGATCGTCGCCGGCTTCATCGCGCTGGCCACGCCGGCGCTGGGGATCAACGTCCCCGCGGCGGACATGGTCGGGCCGCTGGTGGCCGCCGAGGTGCTGGGTCTCACCGGTGCGATCGTCGTGTTCATCGTGGTCTTCGCCGCGCTGGCCTCCAGCCTCGATTCGCTGCTGGCGGCCACGTCCGACCTGGTGACCCGCGACATCTACCGCGGCCACATCCGTCCGCGAGCCAGCGAGCAGCACCAGTTCCGCGCGACCAAGGTAATCGTGGTGCTGCTGGGTCTGCTGACCTGGCTGGCGGCCAGCTATCGCGGCGAGATCCCGATCGTCGGCTCCCTGGCGGAGCTGCTGTACTTCACCGGGGCCTTCGTGGCCTCCGCGATCTGGCCGATCGTCGCCGGCCTGTACTGGAAGCAGGCGAACCCGCAGGGCGCGGCCTGGTCGATGATACTGGGGTCCGGTATCGGACTGGCCAGCTATTTCCTGATCGGGTTCTACGTGGCCGCGCTGGTCGGGGCCGCCGTCTCGCTGGCGGTGATGGTGCTGACCACTTGGCTGATGCCGCGGCCGTTCGACTGGGGCCGGCTGGCCCGTTCCGACGCCGAGGTGCCGGCATGACGATCTCGACAACCGCACTGTCCGTGATCGTGGTCATCGCCACCAGCGTGGCGACCCTGACCCCGATCCTGCTGATTGCCCTGTTTATCCGCGACTGGAAAAAAGGACGCCTCTGGTGAACTACACCGAAGATCCCCTGCACGTGCTCCACCCGAAAGACGGCGCCGCCGGTACCGACCGGCCGCGGGCGTTGCTGGATGCGGTGGAGGAAGACCCGGATCCGCTACTGAAGCTGGCCGCCGCACACGTGGTCTCCAGCCAGCAGTTCAACCGCGAGGAACTACTGCAGCTGTTCCGGCTGGCCGCCCAGTACGAGACCACGCCCGCCCTCATGCATCTGCCGCTGGCGGGCAAGATCCTGATCAGCGCGTTCTACGAACCGTCCACGCGCACGCGGTTGTCGTTCGAGAGCGCCTGGCACCGCCTGGGCGGGGCGGTGATGTCGATCACCGACCCCAAGAGCACCGGGATTGCCAAGGGCGAGTCGCTGGCGGACATCGCCGAGATGTTCAACAACTACGGCGACGTGCTGGTGCTGCGCTCCTCGGACGGCGAGGCCGCGCACAACATGCTGGAGAACCTGCGCATCCCGCTGGTCAACGCCGGCAACGGCATCGACGAGCACCCGACCCAGGCGCTCGCGGACGTCTACACCCTGGCCAAGTGGCGCCCGGAGCTGTTCACCGGCCCGGTTGTCCCGGAGGACCGCATCAAGGTCGGCATCATCGGGGTGCCCTCGCGCATGCGTACGGTACGTTCGCTGCTGCGCCTGCTGAGCCTGTTCCCCGAGGCGATCGAAGAGGTCGTGATCATCTCGCGCGAGGACGAGAACTTCGATCCCGGCCAGCGCGAGGAACTGGCGGAGGCCGGCCTGAACCTGCGCGTGGTGCACGAGCTGGACCCGATGCTGCCCGACCTGGACGTGGTGTACATCAACGCCATCGCCTGGGTGGGCGATACCTTCGAGTCCATGGGCGAGGGCCTGAAGCTGGACCGCAACTCGCCGCTGAAGAAGGGCGCGATCATCATGCACCCGCTGGCGCGCGGTGCGGAGCTGTCGACGGACCTCGATGACACCCCGCACAACTGGTACTTCGCCCAGGCGCGCGGGGCGGTGTTCGTGCGCATGGCGCTGCTGACCAGCGTGGTCCGCCGTATCAGCGCGGTCATGGACACCCCGGAAGACTGAACCTCGTAGTGAACTGAACCGCGAGTGGCGTGGCGCGCCGGAACGGACCGGGCCGCGCCCCGCTCGCACCGAACGGATAACCAAGGAGACATGCCATGTGTGGCATCGCCGGAATCTTTCACGCCGACCCGGACCGCAAGGTCGACCCGCAGACCCTGGTCAACATGGCCGCGATCCAGTATCACCGCGGTCCTGACGGCTTCGGCTACAAGACGCAGGACGACCGAGGCGTGGGATTCTCCCACGCGCGGTTGTCGATCATCGACCTTGACGAGAACCGCGGGCGCCAGCCGTTCTGCATGACCAACGGCGAGATCATGACCGCGGTCAACGGCGAGCTGTACGACTACAAGCGCATCCGCACCGATCTCACCTCGCGCGGGGTGAAGTTCCGCACCAAGAGCGATTCCGAGATGGTGATGCACCTGTACCAGCGCGAGGGGCTGGAGGATGCGGTGAAGCACTTTCGCGGGGAGTTCGCGATCTCGCTGTATGACCGCAAGCACGACCGGCTGATCCTGATCCGCGACCGCTTCGGCATCAAGCCGCTGTACTTTACCGAGGCCAACGGCAGTTTCGTGTTCGGCTCCGAACTGAAGGTGCTGTTCGCCAACCCCGATGTGCCGCGCCAGTTCGCCGATGACGGCCTGTACCACCAGCTGATGCAGACCATGGTGCCCGGCACCACCGCCTTCGAGGGCATCCACCAGGTGAAGCCGGGCCACATGGTCATCGTCGAGCGCGCCCACGGCAAGCTGAAGATCCGCCAGGAGAAGTACTGGGACATGGACTTCCCGCTGGCCTCCGAGCGCCCGCCCGAGAGCGAGACCGACGAGAACTACTGGATCGAGGGCGTGCGCGAGAAGCTGATGGAGGCCGTCCAGCTGCGCCTGGAGGCCGACGTGCCGGTGGCCTGCTACCTCTCCGGCGGGATCGACTCCTGCATCACCCTGGGGCTGGCCTCGGCCAGCCAGCAGTCGCCGGTCAAGGCCTTCACCATCGGCTTCGACAACGACGACTACGACGAGACCGCGATCGCCCGCGAGATGGCCGAGAGTGTCGGCGCCGATCAGGACATCATGACCCTGAACGCCGACCACCTCTACGACAACTTCGAAGAGGCGCTGTGGCACGCCGAGCGCACCATCTACAACACCCTCGGCGTGGCCAAGCTCCTGATGAGCCGCCACGTGAACAAGGCCGGCTACAAGGTGGTGGTCACCGGCGAGGGCTCGGACGAGCTGTTCGGCGGCTACCCGGCGTTCCGCCGCGACATGTTCCTGCACGGGCTGGATACCCTGCCGGAGGCCGATCGTCAGGCCTGGCAGCAGATGCTGAACGAGTCCAACGAGCTGGTCTCCGGCGCGATGCTGGCCGAGGACGAGGTGGATGACCCCGAGTTCACCCGAATGATGGGCTTCACCCCGTCCTGCCTGCAGCCGTGGCTGGCCGCGTCTGACCACGTGCCGGGCCTGCTGCATCCGAAGCGCCGCGAGCGCATGCAGGGCTACCAGCCGGGCAAGGCGATCGCCGATGCCCTGGACAACGACATGCTGGAAGGCCGGCACCCGCTGGACAAGGCCCAGTACGTCTGGATCAAGACCATGCTGGAGGGCCAGATCCTGACCTGGGGCGGCGACCGCATGGACATGGCCAACTCGATGGAGGCGCGCCCGCCGTTCCTCGATCACCACCTGGCCGAGTTCGCCGCCCACCTGCCGCCGACCATGCGCATCAAGGGCCCCACCGAGAAGTACGTGCTGCGCGAATCGATGAAGGGCCTGCTGCCGAAGGTGCTCTACGAGCGCGAGAAGTTCGCGTTCATGGCACCGCCGGCGCATACCGACCCGGTCAAGTGGGCCGCGATGAAGGCCCTGGCCGATCGCTACCTCGCGCCGGAGAAGGTCGAGGAGGCCGGTCTGCTGGATCCGGAGGGCGTGCGCCAGGTGTTCGAGCTGCACGAGTCCGAGGACACCCCGGCCGCGACCCAGGTCCAGCTGGACGCGGTGATCAACCACATGATCGGGGTGCAGGTGCTGTACGAGAAGTTCGTCGCCACCGACATCCCGGCGCTGGCACAGCAGAAGGCCGAGGAGTTCGGCTGGCACGCCTGATTGCCGATGACCGGTCAGAGGCCCGGGAGAGCCCTTCCGGTGCCACACGAGAAGGCCCCGCGGATCGACCATCCGCGGGGCTTTTTTTGCGATGCCCGATCCGGCATCGCCGGTCGTGGCGGCGATCGGGGCGTGGCCCGCCGGTCCTCGTGGAGCCCGAGCCCGGACACAAAAAAGCCGCCGGCCCCGGAGGGCGCGGCGGCGGATGGGCCTCGCGGCCCCGAGGGGCCGGAAGCGGGTGCCTTACAGGCTGTAGTACATGTCGAACTCGATCGGATGGGTGGTCATGCGCATCTGCGTGACGTCTTCCATCTTCAGGTCGATGTAGGCATCGATCATGTCGTCGGTGAACACGCCACCCTGGGTCAGGAACTCGCGATCCTGGTTCAGGGCTTCCAGCGCCTGGTCCAGCGAATGGCAGACCTGCGGGATGCCCTTTTCCTCTTCCGGCGGCAGGTCGTAGAGGTTCTTGTCCATCGCGTCGCCGGGGTGGATCTTGTTCTGGATACCGTCCAGGCCGGCCATCAGCATCGCGGCGAAGGCCAGGTACGGGTTGGCGGTGGAGTCCGGGAAGCGCAGCTCGATCCGGCGCGCCTTCGGGTTCATCACGAACGGGATACGCAGCGAGGCCGAGCGGTTACGGGCGGAGTAGGCCAGCATCACCGGCGCCTCGAAGCCCGGCACCAGACGCTTGTAGCTGTTGGTGGACGGGTTGGTGAAGGCATTCAGCGCACGGGCGTGCTTGATGATGCCGCCGATGTAGTACAGCGCGGTCTCGGACAGGCCGCCGTAGAGGTCACCGGAGAACAGGTTCTTGCCGTCCTTGGACAGCGACTGGTGCACGTGCATGCCGGAGCCGTTGTCGCCGACGATCGGCTTGGGCATGAAGGTCGCGGTCTTGCCGTGGATGTGGGCCACGTTCTGCACCACGTACTTCAGGATCTGCACCTCGTCGGCCTTCTGCGTCAGGGTCGCCGGGCCCACGCCGATCTCGCACTGGCCGGCGGTGGCCACCTCGTGGTGGTGCACCTCGGTCTCCAGACCCATCTCGGTCATCACTTCGCACATGGTGGAGCGGATGTCGTGCAGGCTGTCGACCGGCGGGACCGGGAAGTAGCCGCCCTTCACGCCTGGGCGGTGCCCGATGTTGCCGTCCTCGTAGACGCGCTCGGAGTTCCAGGACGCCTCCTGGGAGTCCACGCGGCAGTAGGAACCGGACAGGCTGGTACCCCACTTCACGTCGTCAAAGATGAAGAACTCGTTCTCCGGACCGAACAGCGCGGTGTCGGCGATGCCGGTGCTCTGCAGGTAGGCCTCGGCGCGGCGCGCCAGGGAGCGCGGGCAGCGGTCGTAGCCCTGCATGGTGGCCGGCTCAACCACGTCGCAGCGGATGTTCATGGTCATGTCTTCGAAGAACGGGTCGATCACGGCCGACTCGGCGTCCGGCATCAGGATCATGTCGGACTCGTTGATCCCCTTCCAGCCGGAGATCGAGGAGCCGTCGAACATCTTGCCTTCCTCGAAGGTCTCTTCGTCGATGTCGTGGGCCGGCATGGTCACATGCTGTTCCTTGCCCTTGGAGTCGGTAAAGCGGAAGTCGACAAAGCGCACTTCCTTTTCCTTGATCTGGTTCAGCACGTCGGCTGCGGACATGGGGGTCTCCTTGGTCTTCACTTGAGTCTTCGATTTTGGCCGGCCGGCCTTTTGGCCCCTGCACGGCTTCGTGGGTCATTATGCAGGCATCATGCCATCCGGCCCGATTCGGCCCGGGCGCGCGAAAAACGGGCACCCCGGGTGCCGCGCCGCCTCCGTTTTGCACCATCATGGTGCCGTATACGCACAACGATAGTGCTTGCTGGGGTGTGCCGCACCTAATGAGTGCACGGACGATAGAGTAGCGTGACCTCGCCCAGCATGTCGCCCACCTGCGGGTGGCCGTGCAGCCGGTCGGCCAGGGCCCGGGCCCGCGCCTCCAGATCCGGGGCCGCGGTTGCCCCGTCAAGGCGCAGGGTCAGCGTCATGTGCACCCGGCCGCCCAGGTAGTGCAGGGACAGGTGCTCCACCGCGTCCAGCTCCGGGGTGTCGGCCCAGGCCTCGCGCAGGGCCTCTACCAGTACCGGCCGTAACGGCAGCGTCGAGCTGCGCGCCTGCTCCGCGTCATTCTCCGGGTCCACGTGCACCGTGATGTCGTTGACCCGCTCATGCTCGTCGGTCACCGAATGGAACACCGCATCGGCGATCCGATGCCCCTCGGAGACCGAGATCATCGGCGCGACCTGGATGTGCACATCGGCCACCACGTCGCTGCCGTGGCGGCGGGTGCGCAGCATGTGCGCATCCTTCACCCCGGGCACGTCCAGGATGGTGCGGTGAATGCGATCCACCTTCTCCGGCTCCAGCGCGGTGTCGATCAGCTCCGCCGCGGCGCGCACGATCAGGCGCCCGGCGATATGCAGGATGAACAGGGCGACGATCAGCGCCGCCAGGGCGTCCGCCCACGGGAAGCCCGCCACCGCCGCACCCACGCCGACCAGTACGAACAGCGACGAGATTGCATCCGTACGGTGGTGCCAGGCATTGGCATCGAGCATCCGCGAGCGCAGGCGCTTCGCCACTCGGTGGGTGTACTGGTACAGGCCCTCCTTCGCGACCAGGGTCAGCGCGGCAAAGAAGATGGCCATATTGGCGGGACCGGTCATGGCCTCGGGGTCGACCAGCCGGCTGCCGGCTGCCCAGGCGATCCCCAGCCCCGCGGCTGCCAGAAAGACCCCGACGATCACCGTTGCGAGGGTCTCGATGCGGGCATGGCCGTACGGGTGGTCCTGGTCGGGGGATGCCGCAGCCTTGCGCGCGGCGAACAGCACGACACCGTCGGTGATGAGGTCCGACAGCGTATGCACGCCGTCCGCGACCAGCGCCTGCGAGTTCAGAAGCCAGCCGCTGAGCAGCTGCGCGACGGCCAGAAAGCTGTTCACGGTCGCGCCCACCAGTGTCACTCGGCGGGTGTCGCGGTAGCGCTGACCGTTCTCCGCGGTCACCGTCGGCTCCGAATTGGCGTGGGGCTCGCTCAGGGCGGTTCTCCCGAACCGGATCAAGCCTCCAGTATGGGCGCCTTCCCGGCTGGCGCAAAACCGTCTGCCGCCACAGGGAAGTGCCGACTCGCGCGGGCGTCTCCGCGTTTCGCGCTGACGCTGACGGTGGCCGCGGCCGAAGCCGGGCCGATATACTGTCCGCTTTGCCCTGACCCGGGATCCCGCATGGCGCACGAACGCACCCCGTCCAGCAGCAGCCCCACCTTCCAGGACCTGATCCGTCGCTTGCAGGACTACTGGAACGACCACGGCTGCGTGGTCCTGCAGCCCTACGACATGGAAATGGGGGCCGGCACCTTCCATCCGGCGACCTTCCTGCGCTCCATCGGGCCGGAGCCGTGGCGCGCGGCCTACGTGCAGCCCAGCCGCCGTCCTACCGACGGGCGCTATGGCGACAACCCCAACCGCCTGCAGCACTACTACCAGTTCCAGGTGCTGCTGAAGCCGTCGCCGCCGGACATCCAGGACCTCTACCTCGGCTCCCTGGAGGCGCTGGGCTTCGACACGCTCACCCATGATGTGCGCTTCGTCGAGGACAACTGGGAATCTCCGACCCTCGGCGCCTGGGGCCTGGGCTGGGAGGTCTGGCTGAACGGCATGGAGGTCACCCAGTTCACCTACTTCCAGCAGGTCGGCGGGCTGGACTGCCACCCGGTGTCCGGCGAGATCACCTACGGCCTGGAGCGCCTGGCGATGTACCTGCAGGGGGTGGAGAGCGTATTCGACCTGGTCTGGACCGTCGGCCCGGACGGCCGCCCGGTGACCTACGGCGACGTCTATCACCAGAACGAGGTGGAGCAGTCCACCTACAACTTCGAGCACGCTGACCGCGACGCCCTGTTCGCCGCCTTCGATCAGCATGCGAACGAGAGCGACCGCATGATC
Source organism: Thioalkalivibrio sp. ALE17 (assembly GCF_000425605.1). Taxonomy (NCBI): domain Bacteria; kingdom Pseudomonadati; phylum Pseudomonadota; class Gammaproteobacteria; order Chromatiales; family Ectothiorhodospiraceae; genus Thioalkalivibrio; species Thioalkalivibrio sp. ALE17. The sequence goes on along the minus strand of NZ_AUDT01000002.1, from coordinate 311,793 downwards.
GAGCTGGGCCTGCCGCTGCCGGCCTACGAGCAGATGCTGCGCGCCTCGCACAGCTTCAACCTGCTGGATGCCCGCGGTGCGATCTCGGTCACCGAGCGCCAGCGCTACATCCTGCGCGTGCGCGAGCTGTCGCGAAACGTCGCGCAGAAGTATTACGAGTCGCGCGAGGCCCTGGGCTTCCCGTTGTGCGCCGATGACGACACCAACAAGCCCGACGCCGCCTGAACCCTATTTCCCGGATCGCGCGCCCTTGCGCGCGGTCGTGATGGACCCGACACGGACCCGACATGGCTGAAGCCCGCGAACTCCTGATCGAACTGGGCACCGAAGAGTTGCCCCCCGCCGCCCTGCCGCGCCTGCGTGACGCCCTGGCCGATGGCCTGGCCAACCGGCTGAGCGAGGCCGGGCTGGAGCCGGGCGTGCCAGAGACCTTCGCCACCCCGCGCCGGCTGGCGGTGCTGTTCCCGGACGTCCCGGGGCAGCAGCCGGACCAGTTGCAGGAGCGTCGCGGCCCGGCTGTGGCCGCCGCCTTCGATGACGCCGGCGAGCCGACCAAGGCGGTGTTGGGCTTTGCCCGCTCCTGCGGCGTGGAGGTCGAGCGCCTGGAGCGCGAGACCACCGACAAGGGCGAATACCTGGTCTTTCGCCAGATGCAGCCGGGCCGCGCCCTCGGCGAGCTGCTGCCGGAGATGCTGGAGGCCGCGCTCGAAGCCCTGCCCACGCCCAAGCGCATGCGCTGGGGCAGCAGCCGCACCGAATTCGTGCGCCCCGCGCACTGGCTGGTGGTCCTGCACGGGACCGAGGTGCTGGAGATGACGGTTCTGGAGCAGACCGCCGGGCGGGCCACGCATGGTCACCGCTTCCACCAGCCCGGCGCGCTGGAGCTGAAGCGCGGCAACGACTACGCCGAGCGGCTGCGCAGCCCCGGCTTTGTCGAGCCGTCGTTCGAGGCGCGGCGCGAGAATATCCTGGCGCAGGTGCACGAACAGGCCAAGGCCCTGGGCGGGCGTGCACTGGTGGATGCCGACCTGCTGGACGAGGTGACCGCACTGGTGGAGTGGCCGGTGGCCCTGACCGGCGGCTTCGACCCGCGTTTCCTGGATGTCCCGCAGGAGGCGTTGATCTCCACCATGCAGGACAACCAGAAATACTTCCCGGTGGTCGACGAGGCCGGGCGCATGCAGCCGCACTTCATCGTCATCAGCAACATCGAGTCGCGCGACCCGCATGCGGTGCGCGACGGTAACGAGCGCGTGCTGCGCCCGCGATTCGCCGATGCCGAGTTCTTCTGGCAGCAGGACCGCAAGAAGCGTCTGGAGGAACGGCTGGATGCGCTGGACTCCGTGGTGTTCGAGAAGCGCCTGGGCACGCTGCGCGACAAGTCCGTGCGGCTGGAGGCCCTGATGCAGCGCCTGGCCGGCCTGATGGGGCTGGATGCCGGGCTGGCCGCGCGCGCCGCGCGCCTGGCCAAGTGCGATCTGGTGACCCAGATGGTCTTCGAGTTCACCGAACTGCAGGGCACGATGGGCCGCTACTACGCCCTGCACGACCGCGAGGATGAGTCTGTCGCGGCTGCAATCGAACAGCACTACTGGCCGCGCCAGTCCGGTTCGGAACTGCCGGATGTCCCGCTGGCCCAGGCCCTGGCGCTGGCGGACCGCCTGGACACGCTGGTCGGGATCTTCGCGATCGGCAAGCAGCCCACCGGTACCAAGGACCCGTTCGCCCTGCGCCGCGCCGCGCTGGGACTGGTGCGCATCCTGGTCGAGCGCGAACTGCCGCTGGCCCTGACCCCGCTGCTGCAGGCCGCGGCCGAGCCGATCCGCGAACGGGTGCCGGAGGCCGACCAGGCGGTGGAGCCGGTCCGCGAGTACATCCTGGAGCGCCTGCGCGGCTACCTGCTGGAGCAGGGCCAGGCGCACGAGACCATCGAGGCAGTGGCCGCGGTCGCGCCCGATACCCCGCTGGACTTCGTCCGCCGCGTGCGCGCGGTCAGCCTGTTCCGCGAGCGCCCGGAGGCCGAGGCCCTGGCTGCGGCGAACAAGCGCATCCACAACCTGTTGCGCAAGGCCGGCGAGGAGGCCGAGGCCGACCTCGACCCCGAGGCCCTGGCGCTGGACGAGGAGCGTCAGCTTTACCAGGGCCTGCAGGCGGTGCGTCCCGGCGTCGAGCAGGCGGTGGCCGATGGTGACTACCTGCACGCCCTGGGCGAGCTGGCGGGCCTGCGCGATCGCGTCGATACCTTCTTCGACCAGGTGATGGTGATGGCCGAAGATGCCGCCGAGCGGCGCAACCGTCTGGCCCTGCTGCGTGAACTGCGCCGCGCGTTCGAGACCGTGGCCGACATCGGCCGCCTGGCCACGGGATAGCGCCGCCGCATGCTGCCCCTGATCCGCGGTCTGCTGTTCCAGCTCGGGTTCATCAGCTCGATGCTGGTCTTCGGCGTGCTGGTGCCACCGCTGATCTGGCCGTTCTCGCGCCGCATCCGCTACCGGGTGCTGACGCAGTGGGGGCGCTTCAATGTCTGGTGGCTGCGGGTGACCTGTGGCGTGGACTACCGGGTGCGCGGCGCCGAACACATCGATGCGTCGCGCCCGCATGTGGTGCTGTCCAAGCATCAGTCGGCCTGGGAGACCGTCGCCTTCGTCGCGATCTTCCCGATGCAGACCTGGGTGCTCAAGCGCGAGCTGATGCGTATCCCGGTCTTCGGCTGGACGCTGGCGATGATCGATCCGGTGCCAATCGACCGCGAAGGCGGGCGCCAGGCGCTGGAGAATCTGGTCACCGAGGGCCGGCAGCGCCTCGACGAGGGCCGCTGGGTGATCGTGTTCCCCGAGGGCACGCGCGTGGCCCCGGGCGAACACGGGCGCTACCGCCAGGGCGGCGCGATGCTGGCCGCGCGTACCGGTTACCCGGTGCTGCCGGTGGCGCTCAACAGTGGCAGCTTCTGGCCGAAGAAGGGCATCCGGCGCTACCCCGGCACCATCGAGGTGGTGATCGGCCCGCCGATCGAGACCGCCGGGCGCAAGCCGGTGGAGGTGCTGGCCGAGGCCGAAGAATGGATCGAGACCACCATGGCCGGGATCGAGCCGCGTCCCGCCCGTCCGTCATCGGAGCCCGCACATGGCGAATGAACCCGTGATCAGCGCGCCGCTGGTCGAACTGCGTGACCGGACCATTTACCGCATCGGGGATGGTTCGCCGGCGGTCTGGCTGATCGACGACCTCGAACTGGGCGGGATCCTGGTCAACGCGCCGGCGTATTCGGAACCCCTGCTGGCGGCGATCCGGGCCATCACCAGGCCCGCCTACCTGTTCCTGCCCAGCCGCCATGGGGCACAGGACCTGGAGGCCTGGCGGGCGGCTGGCCTCGAGACCCTGGCGTTCGAGGCGGAGGCCCCGGCGATCCGCGCGGCCGGCGGCGAGATCGATATCGCCTTCAACCGCAAGCAGCGCCTTTCGCGCACCATCGATTTCCTGCCGATGGCCGGGGTGACCGAGGGCACCTGTGCCCTGCGCCTGAAGAACCTGCCGGGAGTCGTGTTCTTTGGCCCGGCGCTGGCACCCGGGGCGGATGGCTGGCCCACGCTGACCCAGAATCCGGAGGACCATTCCTTCGAGGCGCGCCTGTTCGGCGCCCTGGGCGTGAAGGACCTGAAGTTTGCCTATGCCTTCTGCGACCGCTTCGATCCCGCCACCACGCAGTATGGCCCGGACGCCGACCAGCACATCCAGGCCCGCATCGAGGCGGTATTCGACGAATAGCATCTTCGTAGGGGGGCGGGTTGTCTTGGCCTGTAGGAGGCCAGCCCTCTGGCCGATGGGGTCGGGCCGTATCGCTCAGGGGGCTGAGCTCCCACAGGGCAGGACGGAACCCGTGGGTGCAGGGGTCTGACGGAGCAAGCCGTGTATAGCGGTCAGGCGCGGGCGATCAGGCTCTGGATTACGTGGCCGGCGGCGGTCAGGCCGAAGATCGCGGGCAGGTAGGAGATCGTGCCGTTGACCGAACGCGGCCGGCCGCCGTCCCCCACCGGGCGGTGTTCGGTGCCCTTGCGCGGCTGTTCGATGGAGAACACCACGGGGTAGTCGAGATGCGCGCCCAGGCGCCGCAGGCGCTTGCGCATCTGGCGCGCGAGCGGGCACACGCGCGTCCCCGCCAGCGGCCCCACGCGCACGGCGGTGGGGTCGATGCGCCCGCCGGCCCCCATGCTCGAGATCACGCCCTGCCCGCGCGCCTGGGCCGTCGCGACCAGCGCGGCCTTGCAGACGATGGAGTCGATCGCGTCGAGCACGAAGTCGGCATCCTCCGGGACCAGGTCGCCGACGGTATCGGGCTGGAGGAAGTCGTGGCGGATCGTGAGCTCGATTTCGGGATCGATGTCGTGGATGCGGTTCGCCATGATCTCGGTCTTGGGTCGGTCCACGGTGGAGCGCAGCGCGACCAGCTGGCGATTCAGGTTGGAGGCGCCCACCACGTCGTGATCCGCCAGGGTCATGCGACCGACGCCGGCGCGGGCGATGGCCTCGGCGGCGTAGCTGCCGACCCCGCCGAGACCGGCGATGAACACATGCCGGTCCCGCAGGCCGGCCGCAACCTCGTGCCCCAGCAGCAGGTCGGTCCGTTCGGTGTAGGGATTGTGGGGGGCGGCGGGACTCATGCGTCGGGACCGGTCGGAAGCCGGAGGACCCGGCGTGCGTTTTGTGACGTGATTATAGCCATCTCTTCGGGATCCATGTCCCGCAGGGCCGCGAGCCGGCGATTGACCTCGGCCGTCATCGCCGGTTCGTTGCGCTCACCCTGATGTCCGGCCAGGGGCTGATCGGGTGCATCAGTCTCCACCACCAGGGTCTCCAGCGCCGCGTCGCGCACCACGCGGTGCAGCTTCTGCGCCCGCTCGAAGGTCACCGGGCCGCCGATGCCCAGGCAGAAGCCCAGGTCGGCCGCCTGGCGGGCCTGCTGCGGGCTTCCGATGAACGCATGCAGGATGCCGGTCAGGCCTGGTTGCTGGCGCAGGCCCTTCAGCACCGCGTCCAGCGCGCGCCGGCTGTGGATAATCACCGGCAGGTCGCGTTCGCGCGCGATGGCCAGCTGCCGCGTGTAGAACCGCCACTGGCGGTCCCAGTCGAGACCCTCCTGATAGCCGTCCAGCCCGATCTCGCCGACCGCAATGGTCTCGGGGTGCGTGTCCAGCCAGGCCTCCAGCGCGTCGAGGTCCGCGTCCGCATGGTCCTGCAGGAAGATCGGGTGCAGGCCGTAGGCGACATGCAGGCCCGCGTGCTGGCGGTACAGGGCCTCCAGGTCCGGCCAGCGTGCCCGCGTAACGCCGGGCAGGACCAGCTCCTGAACCCCGGCGGCGCGGGCGCGGTCCAGCACGGCCGGGCGATCCGGATCGAACGCGTCCAGGTCCAGGTGGACATGCGTATCGATCAGGTTCATGGGGGGTGGCCTACGGACAGGGGTAGGTATAGCGGGCGTGGATGGCCTCGATGGCCTCCAGCACGGCGTCGGACAGGGTGATGTCCACCGTCGCGATGTTCTCGCGCAGCTGCTCCATGGTGGTCGCCCCGATCAGGTTGCTGGTCACGAAGGGCTGCTGGTTGACGAAGGCCAGCGCCAGCTGGGACGGGGTCAGGCCATGTTCGTGCGCCAGACGTGCGTACTCCGCGGTGGCGGCCAGGCCGGATTCGTTGCTGTAGCGCTGGAAGCGCTCGAACAGCGTCAGGCGTGCCCCCTCGGGCTTTGCCCCGTCCAGGTACTTGCCGGAGAGCATGCCGAAGGCCAGCGGCGAGTAGGCCAGCAGGCCGGCATCCTCGCGGATGGCCATCTCCGCCAGCCCCGCCTCGAAACTGCGGTTGAGCAGGTTGTAGGGGTTCTGGATGGAGACGATGCGCTCGGACAGGCCACGGTCATGGGCGCGGATCCACTTCATGAAGCCCCACGGGGTCTCATTCGAGATGCCGATGGTGCGCACGCGGCCGCTCTCGACCACCGCCTTCAGTGCCGCCGCGGTCTCCTCGATCGGGGTCGCGGCATCATCCGGCTTGTGGATGTAGCCGAGCTGGCCGAAGAAGTTGGTGGCGCGCGCCGGCCAGTGGACCTGGTACAGATCCAGGTAGTCGGTCTGCAGGCGCCGGAGGCTGTCGTTCAGGGCCTGCTCGATGTGTTCGCGATTCAGCTGCGGACCGCCGCGCAGGTAGTCGATCATGCCGGGGCCGGCGACCTTGCTGGCCAGCACCACCTGATCGCGGTTGCCGCGCTTGGCCAGCCAGTTGCCGATGTAGCTCTCGGTCAGGCCCTGAGTCTCCGCGCGCGGCGGGACCGGGTACATCTCGGCGGCATCGATCAGGTTTACGCCCTGGTCGAGGGCGTAGTCCAGCTGCTCGTGGGCCTCGGCCTCGGTGTTCTGCTCGCCCCAGGTCATGGTGCCCAGGCCAATCAGGCTGACCTCGATCTCGGTGCGTCCCAGTTTGCGGTATTGCATGCGGTCCCCTTGGCGGTTCAGGTGAACAGGGTCAGGACCCCGGTATAGCCGTACAGGCGGTTGGCGAAGATCTCGCCGTTGGCGAAGAAGCCGACCAGGGGCACGTCGCCCAGGTGTTTCTGCACGATGCCCAGTTCCGTGCCTTCCTGGGTGAATTGGTGGCGCCCGCGCCCCACGCAGGAGACATAGATCGCGCCGCGAATCCCGTTGGGCGCCTGGGCGCGGATCTGCTCCAGCATGCGCTCGAGGTCCTCGATGGCCGCCTGGCCGTCGCGGCGCACGAACAGGATCTGCGAGCCCGGCTCGAGCATCTCGCCGACGGCCAGCACCTGCTGGTCCAGGTCGATCCCGATGATGTTGCGCACGCGGTAGTCGCCGGTGTCCGACCCCTGGATCGGGAAGCCCACCAGGATGTAGCCCAGTGCCCGCTCCAGGTCGCGCGACAGCACATCGCCGATGATGCCCTTGAACGCCGGCAGGGCCTGCTGGCCGTCCAGGCGCACGATGATATTGCGCCAGGTCTCGGTCAGCTCGTGCTGGCCCGGGAGAGGCGTGCAGCCCTGGCTGTGGCGCGCGGCGATCGGGACATCGTCGCGCAGCGCCAGCCCGGTGATGCCGGAGGCGGCGACGCCGTCGGCGATCTGCACCACGCCGTCGTCCCCGGAGTTGACGCCGCCGGTCGCGAACCAGGCGGTGCGCTCGCCGATCTCGGTCAGGATGCCCTCCAGCCCTTCCATGCGCGGGTCGGCGTTGAGGATCAGCCGGCCCGGGGTCTGCGGGTCGAGGAACCCGTCGAGTTCCTTCACGAGCTCGTCGAAGCCGCGCACCGGGTGATAGATCACGCGGACGCTGGCGGCCGGAAACTCGCCGATCATCAGGGTCGCGCCGGTCTGTTCGTAGAGCTCGTCGTGCGGGCCGATCACGGCCATGGCCATGCCGCCGACGAAGTGATCCACCCCCAGCCCCTCGCGCAGGTGTTTCAGCAGGGTGCGGGCGTGGCGGCTGAGCGCGTCGGAGAGGTAGATGAAGCCGACCCGCACCTGATCCCCGGCGCGCGGCGGCTGTTCGCCCAGCTCGGCGATCAGGGCGTCGGCCAGGGCCCGGGGTTCATCGCCGCGGGCGGTGGCACTGCGAAAGGCATTGGTCATAAACCGAGTTGCTCCAGCATGCTCAGGGCCTCGTTGTCGTCGACCGGCAGGCCGGGGTGCGCGTTCAGGCCGCCGTCTTCGGTGAAGACCAGGCGGGCGTGGTGGCGGGTGTCCAGTTCTTCCAGGAACCAGGCGATTTCCGAGGGATGCACCGCGTGGTCCCCGCGCATCAGGTGACGGACCAGGATGGCGTCCTCGCGCACGTCGAGAAACAGGGGCTGCGGCAGCTCCAGTGGCAGGATATGGGTCTGCACCAGCCACTCCACGGGGCTCGGCCGCCGTCGTGGCAGCGGGCGGCTGTCGATGCGGAAGTGCCCGCCGCCGCCCGGCTGCTTCAGGAGCTCCTCCAGCCAGTCGCCGGTGAAGCCCTGGTGAACGATCAGCGAGCGACCGGTGTAGCGGCCGCGAAAGCGCTCCATCTGCTGGGCCGGCCGCGGCCCGAAGAGTCCGAACACGCCTACTCCGTCCTGTCCGTTAAAGCCTGAATCCTAGCGGAATGGCGGGCCCGAAACGAAAAAAGCCCCGCCGGAGCGGGGCTGGGGAACTTCCCGGGAGCCGGGGAGACGCCGGGCGGGCGCCTCCCGGCAAATCAGCCGCGACGCGACAGCATGTCGTGGATGATCGGGCCGAGGATGACCTCCATCGCGAAGCTCATCTTCCCGCCCGGGACCACCAGGGTTTTGGGGTTGGACATGAAGGAGTCCGGGATCATGTTCAGCAGGTAAGGGAAGTCGATGCCGAACTTCGTCGGGTCCTTGAAGCTGATCACCACCATGGACTCGTCCGGGGTCGGGACCGCACGGGCGATGAACGGGTTGGAGGTGTCCACGGTCGGCACGCGCTGGAAGTTGATGTCGGTGTAGCCGAACTGCGGGGTGATGTAGTTCACGTAGTCCGGCATGCGCCGCAGGATCGTGTCCACGATGGCCTCGGCGGAATACCCGCGCTCGGCGTTGTCGCGGAAGATCTTCTGGATCCACTCGAGGTTCACGATCGGCACTACGCCGATGCCCAGGTCCACGTGCTGCGCGGCGTTCACGTTACCGTCCACGACCAGGCCGTGCAGGCCCTCGTAGAACATCAGGTCGGTGCCCGGCTGGATCTCTTCCCAGGGGGTGAACTCGCCCGGGCCCAGATTGGTGCCGAGGCGCTGGTTGTGCTGCGCGGCTTCCTCGTCGGAATGCAGGTAGTAGCGCTTCTCGCCCTGGCCGGTCTCGCCGTAGGTCTTGAACAGGCCCTCGATGCGATCGAACAGGTTGGCCTCCGGGCCGAAGTGCGAGAAGTGGTGATTGCCCTCGTCCGCGGCCTTCTGCATGGCTTCCTTCATCGCCTTGCGGTCATAGCGATGGAAGCTGTCGCCCTCGATCACGACCGGGTTGATCTGCTCGCGACGGAAGATCGACTCGAAGGAGCGCTTTACGGTGGAGGTGCCGGCACCCGAGGAACCGGTCACCGCAATCACGGGATGCTTCTGGGACATGGGATTTCTCCTTGCAAACGGGTTGCACAAAGGTCGTTGAAAGAAAGCCTAGAAAATCAGATTGAGCATGAACATGGCGACCACGGCGAACAGGATGGTCATGATGCCGCCGGCCTTCATATAGTCCTTCACCCGGTAGCCGCCGGGGCCCATGATCAGGGCGTTCACCTGGTGGGTCGGGATCAGGAAGGAATTCGAGGTCGCGATCGCGACGGTCAGCGCGAACACGCGCGGGTCGGCGTCCATGCCCGCGGCCTGCGCGGCGATCGCGAAGTTGATCGCCAGCGGCACCAGCAGCACGGTCGCGCCGACGTTGGACATGACCAGAGTGAAGAACGTGGCCAGCGCGAAGATCGTCGCCTGCAGCACCCAGGGCGGCACGGTCCCCAGCATCTCGAGCGTGTTCTGCGCGATCCATGCCGCGGTACCGGTGTTCTCCACCGCCATCCCCAGCGGGATCAGCGAGGCGAGCAGGAACACCGTCTTCCAGCTTACCGCGCGATAGGCACTGTCGAGGCTGATCACGCCGGTCAGGATCATGCCCAGCGCGCCGGTCAGCAGGGCCACCGACAGCATCAGGTCGGTGAACACGATCAGGCCCACGGTCAACGCCAGGAAGAACAGGGCATGCGGCACCTTGGACGGGCGCAGTTCCTCGTGCGGGTAGTCCGAGGTGATCACCACGAAGTCGCGATCCTGTTCCAGGCGCGCCAGGGATTCCCAGGTGCAGTGCACCACCAGGATGTCGCCCGGTTCCAGCGGGATGTCGCGCAGGCCCTCGCCATAGGTCTCGTTGCCGCGCTGGATGCGCATCACCGACAGCCCGTAGGTCTGGCGCATGGCCAGCTCGGTCACGGTCTTGCCCGCCAGGTTCGAGCCCGGCGCGATCGCCACCTCGGCGACCCCGGAACGTCCGCTGTCCAGGGCGTTGGCGAACACGTCCAGATTCGTCGAGGGGCGCTTGCGCGTGCCCTCGCACAGCTTTTCCATCCGCGCGGGGCTGGCCAGCACCGCCAGATGCGAGTTGGCCTGGATCTCGTAGCCGGTCCACGGCGCCATGCGCAGCTCGTCGCGGACGTAGGTCCCGACGATCGCGATGCCGGTCTCGCGTTCGATCTCGGCCACCGTGCGCCCGACCATTGGGTCGTTTTCCGGGACGAACAGCTCGTGGATCTCGTAGGACAGGCCGTACACGCGCTGGAAGTAGTCCTGCGCGTTCTCGCGCTGCGCCGACTTGGTCTTGACCGAGGGCAGGACGAAACGCCCCAGCAGCACGAAATAGACGATCGCCGTGGCCAGCAGGGCCAGGCCGATCGGGGTCACGTCGAACAGCTGGAACGGCTCCATGTCGGAGGGCAGCAGGTCGTTCAGCAGGATCAGCGGGCTGGAGCCGACCAGGGTGATGGTGCCGCCCACGATCGCCGCGAAGCCCATCGGCATCAGGAGGCGCGACAGCGGGATGTTCAGGCGGTTGGAGATGCGGCTCATCACCGGCATGAACAGCGCGGCGGCGCCGATGTTCTGCATGAAGCTGGAGATCACGCCGACCGTGCCGGAGACCGTCGGGATGATGCTCTTCTCCGTGGTGCCGCCCACCCGCATGATGAACGCCGCGACCTTGTGCATGACGCCGGTCTTGTCCAGGCCGGCGCCAATGATCATCACCGCGATGATCGAGATCACCGCGTTGGAGGCAAAGCCGCTGAACAGTTCCTCCTGGCCGACCAGCATCCCGAGCCCTGGCACCAGCGTCAGCAGGCCCAGCAGCACCATCACCGAGATGGCCGCGAGGTCCACCCGGATGATTTCGGATACAAACAGGAAGATCGTGAACGCGAGCAGCGCGAGCACCACGATCATCTCGGTGGTCAGCGTAAGGTTTTCCATGTTCCAGTCGTGTCCTGAAGACCCGCGCCGGACGGCGCGTGGCCGGAAGCCGAAGGGGACGCGCGCCGGGCGCGGGCGCCGAGGCGGGTCGGAGGAAACGGGTTCCGCCTTTCCCTTGAAAGCGCGGGATTATTTCATCCCGCGGGCACGGACGCAAAAAACGCGCCGTGGATGGCTGCGCCATGGCACTCGCCGTGCTGGCGTTTGCCGGCATGTCGGTTATGCTGAGCAAAAAGTCCAGGTGGAGACCCCGTATGTCCGAATCCGATGCCCCGCTGTGCCGTTTCGAGACCATTGTCCTGGCGACGGATGGTTCCGAATTCAGCGTAGCCGCCGAGAATGTGGCGCTGGACCTGGCGCAGCGCTGCGGCGCGCGCCTGGTGGTCGCCCGCATCATTCCAACGGACACCCAGCACGACGCCCTGTCGCCGCCGCGCAGCCACGAGGCGAGCGTGGCCGGCCAGGCCGATCTGGATGCGCTGGAGAAGCGCGCCCGCGAGGCGGGCATCGACGCCTCGATGATCCTGCGCCACGGGGTCGACCGGCATCAGGAGATCGTCGCCATTGCCGAGGAGTACAAGGCCGGCCTGATCGTGATCGGCCGGCGTGACCGGGGCGATCTGTCACGCCTGATGGTGGGCGACGCCACGCGCAAGGTAATCGGTCTGGCGCCCTGCAACGTGATGGTCGTCCCGCGCGGTGCCGAGGCCCCGCACCGCGGGCTGCTGGTCGGGACCGACGGCTCCGAACTGGGCGACCAGGCGGTACGGGCTGCGATCGAACTGGCGGGTTACTGCGACCTGCCCCTGACGATCGCCACGGTGGCGGTGCCGGGCCAGAGCGACGAGCGCCGCCAGGAGGGCGTGGCGGCGGTTCAGCGCCTGCAGGGCGAGGCGCGCGAGCAGGGCCGGAAGGCGGATGCCACCACCGAGGAAGGCCGGCCGGAGCTCGCGCTGGTGGAGATCGCCCGGCGCGACCAGCGCGACCTGATCGTGCTCGGCAGCCATGGCCGCACCGGCCTCAAGCGCCTGCTGATGGGGAGTGTTTCCGAGCGCGTGATCGGCGGGGCCGAGTGCCCGGTGCTGGTGGTCAAGAACGCCTCAGGGAAACCCTGAAATCAGCGGTTCCCTGAGGCCTCAGGCGGGTTCGTTCGTCCGCCGGTAGAGCAGATCGGCGACCTGATGGCCGCGGCCGACCCCGCGGCGCTCGAACTTCGTCACCGGGCGTTCCGGCGGCCGACCCGGCGCCGGAACCGGGCCGTCCGGCGCAAACCACGGCGCGCATTCCTGCATCACCGCGACCATGTGCTCGGCATACTCGGCCCAGTCGGTGGCCAGGTGCAGCCGCCCGCCCGGCCGGATACGCGTCGCCAGATGACGCACGAAGGCCGGCTGGATCAGGCGCCGCTTGTGGTGGCGCTTCTTGTGCCAGGGGTCGGGGAAGAACACCTGTACGCAGTCCAGGCTGCCCGGCGCCAGATAGTGCTCCAGCAGTTCCACCGCATCGGCGTCGCTGACGCGTACATTGGTCAGGCCGCGCTGTTCCACCTCGCGCAGCAGATGCCCGACCCCGGGCCGGTGCACCTCGGTGCCGATGAAGTCGCGTTCCGGCTGCTGGTCCGCCTGCTCCGCCAGGCTCTCGCCGTCGCCGAAGCCGATCTCCAGCGTGACCGGCGCCGTGCGCCCGAACACCGCCCCCAGATCCAGGGGCGCCGCGGGCTCCGGGAGCTGCAGGCCGAAGCGCGGCAGCAGTTCGTCCAGCGCGCGTTGCTGGCCCGGCGTCAGCCGGCCCTCGCGGCGCACGAAGCTGCGGATACGTCGGTAGAACGGCTTCCCGTCCGCCGCGGAATCGATCGTTTCGACCATGTTCAGCTGAAGAACAGGCCGGTCTGCGGCGAGGAGGCCGAGGCGTAGCGGCGCGGCGCCATGCGCCCGGCCAGGAAGGCCTGGCGCCCGCCGATGATCGCGTGGCGCATGGCCGAGGCCATCATCACCGGGTTGTCGGCGGCGGCGATGGCGGTGTTCATCAAGACGCCGTCACAGCCCAGCTCCATCGCGATGGCGGCATCCGAGGCGGTACCGACGCCGGCATCCACCAGCACGGGGACCGTGGCGTTTTCGACGATCTCGCGGATGTTGTAGCGGTTCTGGATGCCCAGCCCGGAGCCGATCGGCGCGGCCAGCGGCATGATCGCCAGGCAGCCGATCTCTTCCAGGCGCTTCGCCAGCAGCGGGTCGTCGGTGGTGTAGACCATTACGTCGAAGCCCTCGGCGACCAGGGTCTCGGCGGCCTTCACGGTCTCGAAGACGTCCGGGTACAGGGTCTTTTCGTCGCCCAGCACCTCCAGTTTCACCAGGTTGTGCCCGTCCAGCAGCTCGCGCGCCAGGCGGCAGGTGCGGATGGCGTCCTCGGCGTTGAAGCAGCCGGCGGTGTTCGGCAGCAGCGTGTAGCGCTCCGGCGAGATCACGTCCAGCAGGTTGGGTTCGTCCGGATTCTGGCCGATGTTGGTGCGGCGGATCGCGACGGTCACGATCTCCGCGCCGCTGGCCTCGATGGCATCGCGGGTCTGGTCCAGGTCGCGATACTTGCCGGTGCCCACCAGCAGGCGGGAGGTGAACTCGCGCGAGCCCACGCGGAAGAGATCGTCGGCAGACGCGGCGGCCGGTTCGGTCATGGTAATTCCTTCGTTGAAAGTAGTTACGGACGGGGGCTCGGACTCATCCGCCCCCAATCGCCTGCACGATCTCCACGCGATCGCCGGGATACAGTGGGTGCGCGGCGTGTTCGCTGCGCGGCACCAGCTCCTCGTTGACCTCCACTGCCAGGCGCCGGCCACCGAGGCCGCGTGCCTCGATCAGCGTGGCCAGCGTGGCCTCGCGATCGTCGGGGAGCTCGAAGGGTTCGCCGTTCAGCTGGATCTGCATGGTTCTTCGTCCGGCGTTCAGGACCGTTGAGCCGGAGGCCGACAAGGCCTACAATCGCCGGCTCAAGCGGGTGTAGTTCAATGGTAGAACGGGAGCTTCCCAAGCTCTTAATGTGGGTTCGATTCCCATCACCCGCTCCATCTTTTCGTATTCTATCAGGCTTCCCGGCCGTATCGATCGCCTTGACCTGTCTCAGGGGCGGGATATGGACTTGCTCCAGAGCCCTGTTATATCTTCGGAATCATGAACATCGACTCCCACAATCCGGATCTGCTGTCGGTCGACGCGGCGCGCGAGCTCCTGCGCGAACATGCGATTTCCCCGACCGAGCAGCGCGTCGAGATTGCCCGCGTGATGTTCGCCCGCCATCAGCACCTCAGCGCCGAGCAGATCCTCGCGCAGTTGGTGCGGCATTCCTCGCGGGTTTCCAAGGCCACGGTCTACAACACCCTGAACCTGTTCGCCGAGAAGGGCCTGGTACGCGAGGTCCTGATCGACCCCGCGAAGCTGTTCTACGACTCCAACCTGAATCCGCACCACCACCTGTTCCATACCGATACCGGTGAACTGGAAGACGTGGACCCGGCGCGGATCGACATCTCCGACCTGCCCCCGCTGCCGGAAGGCAAGGAACTGCAGGGTGTGGATGTCGTCATCCGTGTGGGCAGCCGGCGCTCCTGAATCCGGTCGTCCGGCCCCGCCGGATTGTGGTCGATCCCGGCCCCCGCTATCATGTCGCGCTTCGCCGGTGTAGCTCAGTTGGTAGAGCAATCGATTCGTAATCGATAGGTCGGAGGTTCGACTCCTCTCGCCGGCACCATTTTCCCCTGCGCCCGGTGCGGCGCGTCTGCGTCAGTTTCGGCCGCCGCGCTGCGGGCGACCGCCGCCGGAGCGCGGGCCACCCCGGCCACCTCCGCGCCGATCGTCGCGCGGCTTGCGCGGACGCGGCTTCGGTTTCACGGCATCCTGGAACAGCCGCTCGGGGTCGACGCTCGCAGTGGGGATGCGCTCGCCCAGATAGCTCTCGATGTCCGGCAGGTAGAAGGCCGAGTCCTCGCAGCCGAAGCTGATCGCGTCGCCCTCGGCGCCGGCGCGGGCCGTGCGCCCGATGCGGTGCACGTAATCCTCGCCGGACTGCGGCAGGTCAAAGTTGAAGACGTGACTGACCGCGGGGATGTGCAGCCCGCGCGCGGCGACATCGGTGGCCACCAGAAAGCGGTACTCCCCGGAGGCGAACTGTTCCAGCAGGGTCTGGCGCTTGCGCTGTGGCACGTCCCCCGACAGCAGGGCGGCCTTCTGCTCGTTCGCGTTCAGCCAGTCGCAGACCTTCTCGGCGCCATGCTTGGTGTTCACGAACACGATCGCGCGCTCGGGCTCCAGGTCACGCGCGAGCCCCAGCAGCAGCGGGATCTTCTCGTCGTTGGCCGGGTAGTAGATCACCTGGCGCACGCGGTCCGCGGTCAGGGTCTCGGCCTCGACCTGGACCTTCTCCGGGTTGTTCATGTGCTCGAAGGCCAGCTCCATCACGCGGTAGGACAGCGTGGCCGAGAACAGCATGGACAGGCGCTCGCCGGGGGGTGCGCAGCGGCGCATCAGGAAGCGCACATCCTTGATAAAGCCGAGATCGAACATGCGGTCGGCCTCGTCCAGCACCACCACTTCGGTGTATTTGAGGCCGAAGACCTTCTGTTTGAAGTAGTCGATGATGCGCCCCGGTGTCCCGATCAGGATGTCCGCCCCGGCCTCGAGCTGCTCGCGCTGCGTGTCGTAGCCGGTGCCGCCGTAGGCCAGGGCCAGCTTCAGCCCCGTCTCCGCGCCCAGCGACTCGGCATCCTTGTGGATCTGGATGGCCAGTTCGCGGGTCGGCGCCAGGATCAGGGCGCGCACGTCCGTGGGGCGGCGGTTCGGCGAGGGCGCCTGGCGCAACAGCCGATTGAAGGTCGCGATCAGGAAGGCCGCGGTCTTGCCGGTCCCGGTCTGCGCCTGGCCGGCGACGTCGCGCCCGGCCAGGGCGATCGGCAATGTCTGCGCCTGGATCGGGGTGCAGGTCTCGAAACCGGTGGCGCGGATGCCCGCCTGGACGGGTTCGGGCAGATCGAGCTGGTCGAAGCGGGGCGTGTCCTGGGCGGTTTCGGTCATCGGGTTCCTCGGGTGCTGCCTGTTACTTGAACTGTCCGGCGCTGATCGTCGATAGTAAGGCCGAGCAGCCGGCGGTGCGGGCTGTTCCCCCAACCCAAGTCATGAGGGCTCGGAGTGAGCGACAAAATTGTTTACACATCGGACGCCGGTTTTGACGAGGACGTCCTGAAGGCCGACCAGCCCGTCCTGGTGGACTACTGGGCCGAGTGGTGCGGTCCCTGCAAGATGATCGCGCCCATTCTGGACGAAATCGCCGAAGAATACGCCGGCAAGGTCAAGGTCGCCAAGCTGAACATCGACGAGAACCCGTCCACGCCGCCGAAGTTTGGCATCCGCGGGATCCCGGCGCTCATGCTGTTCAAGGGCGGCGATGTCGAGGCCACCAAGGTCGGTGCCCTGTCCAAGTCGCAGCTGACCGCGTTCCTGGACCAGCACCTGTAATATCCGCGCCTGGCGGTCCGCCGCCAGGCCCAGCAGGCGCATGGCTTCGCCGGGCTTGCCCCGCGCCGCCGCCTCGCTTACCATCGAACGAGTTCGAGTGGCCGCCAGGCCATTCCCTGCCTCCTTCCAGTCAATCCGTGCGGCCACCCCCGGTCGCCGATCATCCACGTTGAATACAGCACCCCACGCATGAATCTGACCGAATTGAAGCGGATGTCCGCTGCCGATCTCGTGGCCTTCGCCGAAGAAAAGGGCATCGAGAACATGTCCCGCGCGCGCAAGCAGGAGATCATCTTTGCCCTGCTCAAGGCCCACGCCAAGAGCGGCGAGGCCATCTACGGCGACGGCGTCCTCGAGATCCTCTCGGACGGCTTCGGCTTTCTGCGCAGCGCCGACAGCTCCTACCAGGCCGGCCCGGACGACGTCTACGTCTCGCCCAGCCAGATCCGCCGCTTCGGCCTGCGCACCGGGGACACCATCTCCGGCAAGATCCGCCCGCCCAAGGACAACGAACGCTACTTCGCACTGCTGAAGGTCTCGGAGATCAACTTCGAGCCGCCGGAGAACGCCAAGCACAAGGTGCTGTTCGAGAACCTGACCCCTCTGCATGCCAACGAGCGCATGCGCATGGAGCGCGGCAACGGTTCCACCGAGGACATCACCGCCCGCGTGATCGACATCGTCGCGCCGTTCGGCAAGGGCCAGCGCGGCCTGATCGTCTCCCCGCCCAAGGCGGGCAAGACGCTGATGCTGCAGAACATCGCGCAGAGCATCGCCGCGAACTACCCCGAGTGCTACCTGATCGTGCTGCTGATCGACGAGCGCCCGGAGGAGGTCACCGAGATGGACCGCATGGTCCAGGGCGAGGTCGTCTCCTCCACCTTCGACGAGCCGGCCCAGCGCCATGTGCAGGTCGCCGAGATGGTGATCGAGAAGGCCAAGCGGCTGGTCGAGCACAAGCGCGACGTCGTCATTCTGCTGGACTCCATCACCCGCCTGGCGCGCGCCTACAACACCGTGGCGCCGAGCTCCGGCAAGGTGCTGACCGGCGGCGTGGACGCCAACGCCCTGCATCGCCCGAAGCGCTTCTTCGGCGCCGCGCGCAACGTGGAAGAGGGCGGCAGCCTGACCATCCTCGCCACCGCGCTGGTGGATACTGGCTCCAAGATGGACGAAGTGATCTACGAGGAGTTCAAGGGCACCGGCAACATGGAGGTGCACCTGGAACGCCGCATCGCCGAGAAGCGCATCTACCCGGCGATCAACGTGAACCGCTCCGGCACCCGCCGCGAGGAACTGCTGACCGCCCCGGACGAGCTGCAAAAGCTCTGGATCCTGCGCAAGTTCCTGCACGGCATGGACGACATCGAGGCCATGGAATTCCTGCTCGGCCGCATGCAGTCGTCCAAGACCAATTCCGAATTCTTCGACCAGATGAAGCGCAGCTAGCTGAGACCCGCTGCGGCCGCCTCTGCCTCGAAAGGCAAGGGCGGTTTACAGGAAGGTTCGAAGAACGGAAGGTTTCAGGGCTATCCGGGTAGGGCCGAGGCCTCGTGGGTCGGCCCATCGCCGGAGGCTGTTACAGGCCCATTTTGATCCGTTCTTCCCGTCTTCATGTCTTCCTGTAGAGTGCCTTTTGGTGTTCAGCCCGAGACGGGTTCGAAGCTGATCAGGCGGTCCAGGCGCCACCACTGCCGGCGGCCCGCGGTGTCGCGCAGGATCAGGTATTCGGCACCGCGCCGGGTGCGCAGGTCCAGCGGGCGCACGATCGCGATCCGGTCCATCTCGCCGCGCCGCCAGTGCGTGCGCAGAAACTGCCCGCGCACGATCGCCAGCTCCAGCTCGGAGTAGCGCTCGCAGGCAATCGGGGTATAGGGCGGCGCTTCGCTCACTCGCCCTCCCGTCGGGCCTCGATGCGCGGGATTTCCTCGTCGCCGGCATCCTCGCGGCGGAACACGATGGGGGCACAGCACACCGCGCAGTCCTCGATCCACTCGCGGTCGTTGCTGACCATGTCCACCGTGGTCTCGCCGGGCTCGCCGCACCAGGGGCAGGCAAAACCGACAAACTCGACGGGACGCATCATCGACCCTCCTCCCGGCCCGCGGGCCAGGCGATCGGCGTGGTAACCGAGTCCTGCGGTGTCCCTTCCGGAAGAAAACGTTCCAGCACGTTGTTGAGAAACGCCAGGCCCCGTTCCGTGGCCTGCAGCCGTTCCGGATCCGCGACCAGCAGCCCGTCCGCACGCAGTTCCGAAAGTGCGGGTTCCAGCATCGCCAGTGGCAGGCCGCAGCGCGCCTCGAAGCTCGCGGCCGGCACGCCCTCCACCAGCCGCAGCGCGTTCAGCAGGAACTCGAAAGGCCGCTCCGCCGTGTCTACGGCCTGATCCTTGTGCGTCTGCGGCGCGGCCAGCCAGGCCTCGGGCTGGCGCGGCTTCATGCGGCGCAGGATCGCGCCCTGATGGACCTGCGTCAGCTTGCCGTGGGCCCCGGCCCCGATGCCGAGGTAATCGCCGAAGGTCCAGTAGTTGCGGTTGTGCCGACATTCCTGCCCCGGACGTGCATAGGCGGATACCTCGTATCGAGTATAGCCAGCCGCCGCCAGATGGGACTGGCCGCGGGCAAACAATTCCTCGATCGTCGCATCCTCCGGCAGCTCGGGCGGGCGCGCCGCGAACAGGGTGTTCGGTTCCAGGGTCAGTTGATACCAGGAGATATGTCCCGGGTCCTGCTCGATCGCCGCCTGCAGATCCGCGATCCCGGCCGCGACCGACTGCCCCGGCAGACCGAACATCAGGTCCAGGTTGATGGCCTCGAAGCCGGCGGCACGGGCATGCTCCACCGCGCTCAGGGCCTCCGCCGCACCGTGAATGCGCCCCAGGCGCGCGAGCATCGCGTCGTCGAAGCTCTGGATGCCCAGCGACAGCCGGTTGACCCCCGCCTCGCGGTAGCCGCGGAAGTAGGCGCGGTCGGCGGTCCCGGGGTTGGCCTCCAGCGTCACCTCGCAGTCCGGTCGCAGCGGCAGTCGGGCGCGCAGGCCGGAAAGCAGAGCATCCAGCGCCTCCGGCGGGAACAGGCTGGGGGTGCCGCCGCCAATGAAGACGCTCTCCAGTCGCCGGCCCCAGATATCCGGCAGCTGGCCTTCCAGGTCGCGCAGCAGCGCGTCCACGTAGTCATCGAAGGGCGGCTCGCCGCGCGGCTCGTGCGAGTTGAAGTCGCAGTACGGGCACTTGCGCACGCACCAGGGCAGGTGCACATACAGCGCCAGGGGCGGCGGATGGTTCAACGCGGCAGTCATGTGCGAAGCATAGGCGAGGGGGCGGGTGGCGTCGAAAGGACCCAGTCCCGCCATTGCGGCCTTGCGCGCCGGTGGTCCCCTGGCGACCGCCACAGCGCTGCGCGCCTCGCGATGACGGGGACAGGAAGCACAGTCATCGCGAGCGCCGCAGGCGCGTGGCGATCTCCCCGGCCTGGCCCCGACGCGGGTCCGAACATGCGCCGGGGTGTCGTCGGGAGGTTGCCACGGCCCCTGTGGAGCCTCGCAACGACGGGAAGTCCGCGTCATCACGAGGCGCGCAGCGCCGTGGCGATCTCTCCGGGTGGCCCCGGTGCCGGACGGCGTGGGTTGTCAGGCCGGCGGGTTGCCCATGCGCTCGCGCAGAGCGCCCCCGAGTTCTTGCAGGGCCTGACCGCGATGGCTCAGGCGGTTCTTGGTCTCCGGGGGCAGCTCGGCCGAGGTGCAGCCCTCCCGGGGCACGAAGAACAGGGGGTCGTAGCCAAAGCCCTCGGCGCCGCTGGCCTGTTCCGCGATGCGCCCGGGCCACACCCCCTGGGCGATGATCGGCGCCGGATCCTCGGCATGCTCCAGGTACACCACGACCGCGCGGAACCGTGCGCCGCGCTGTTCCGGCGGTACGCCGGCCAGTGCCTCCAGCAGCTTGGCGTTATTGGCCGCGTCGTCGCCATCGGGGCCGGCATAGCGCGCGGAGTAGATCCCCGGCTGGCCGTGCAGGGCATCGACCTCCAGCCCGGAGTCGTCGGCAATCGCCGGCAGCCCGGTGTGGCGAGCGGCGTTGCGCGCCTTGAGGATCGCGTTCTCCACGAACGTCAGTCCGGTCTCGTCGGCCTCGGGCACAGCGTGCTCGGACTGTGCCTCGACCGCCAGCCCCAGCGGTTCCAGCAGGGCGCGGATCTCGCGCAGCTTGCCGGGGTTGCCGGTGGCGAGGACGACGCGGCGCGCCTCACTCATGGTTCAGCCCTCTGCGAGCACGGCGCGCTGGGCCTCGCAGATCTCCTGGATGCCCTTCTCGCCCAGGTCCAGCATCTGGTCCAGCTCGTCGCGGCGGAAGGCGTGGCCCTCGGCTGTGCCCTGGATCTCGATCACGCCCCCGGCCTCGTTCATCACCAGGTTCAGGTCGGTCTCGGCCTGCGAGTCCTCATCGTAGTCGAGGTCGAGTACCGGTTCACCGCCGCAGATGCCCACCGAGATCGCGGCGACCTGGCCGTGCAGCGGATCCTTGCGGATCAGGCCCTGCTCGCGCGCCTTGCGGATGGCGTCGTGCAGCGCCACGTAGGCCCCGCTGATGGAGGCGGTGCGGGTGCCACCATCGGCCTGGATCACGTCGCAGTCGACGATGATCTGGCGCTCGCCCATGGCCTCCAGGTCCACCACCGCGCGCAGCGAGCGGCCGATCAGGCGCTGGATCTCCATGGTGCGGCCGCCCAGCTTTCCGCGCGCGGCCTCGCGCACCATGCGGTCATGGGTGGAACGCGGCAGCATGCTGTATTCGGCGGTGACCCAGCCGCGGCCCTTGTTCTTCAGCCACGGCGGCACGCGCGACTCCACCGTGGCGTTGCACAGCACGCGGGTATCGCCAAACTCCACCAGTACGGAACCCTCCGCGTGGCGGGTGAAATGGCGGGTAAAACGCACGGGGCGCATTGCGTCGGCTGTTCGGCCACTGGGTCGCATGCTGTGATCCTTGCTAGATTTGAGTGGGGCGCAGTATACGGGCCGCCACCGCCACACGCAGCAGGGATCACCATGGAGGGACGCATGATCACCAGTATGACCGGATTTTCCCGGCACGCGATGAGCCTGGACGCGGGCGTGTTCGACTGGGAGCTGAAGAGCGTCAACCACCGCTATCTCGAGCTGCGTATCCATCTTCCCGATCACCTGCGTTCGCTGGAGGCCGAGGTGCGCAGCCGCCTGAAGGCCCGCCTGGCGCGCGGCAAGGTGGATGCGGTCCTGCGCGACCGTGGCCAGGCCGACAACGCCCCGGAAGCCTTCGATCACGAGCGCGTCCGGGCGCTGATCGGGGCCTGCGCCTCCATCGAGCGCATGATGCCGAACCCGGCGCCGGTCTCGCCGCTGGACGTCCTGCGCTGGCCGGGTGTGCTCCAGGGCAACGCCGATGTCGGCGAGAGCCTCGCGCAGCCCCTGCTGGCGGGCTTCGACGACGCGCTGGAGGCCCTGGTCACGATGCGCACGACCGAGGGCGCGGCCCTGGCCGACGGCATGCGCTCGCGCCTGGACGCACTCGCCGAGCACGCCCGGGCGATTCGCGCGCGGCGCCAGCCGATGCTGGACGAGCAACGCGGCCGCATCCTCGCCCGGATTCACGAGCTGGACCTGAATCTGGATCCGAAGCGTCTGGAGCAGGAAGTCGCCCTGCTGGCCCAGCGCATGGACATTGCCGAGGAGCTGGACCGCATCGACGGCCATGTGGCGGCCGTGCACGAGGTCCTGGATCAGGGCGGCCCCAGCGGGCGGCGGCTCGACTTCCTGATGCAGGAGTTCAACCGTGAGGCCAACACCATCTCGTCCAAGTCGCATGACCTGGAGATCACCCGCGCCACCGTGGAGATGAAGGTCCTGATCGAGCAGCTGCGCGAGCAGGTGCAGAACCTGGAATAGCCCATGCGCCGGTTTCGCCTGCGTCTGGCCATATCGCGCCAGGAGATGGAGGACTACTACACGGGTCGCGCCGCAGTGGTCTTCGCCCAGGCCGACAGCGGCGAGAGCGTGCAATTCCCCGCCCGGCTGCTGCGCAGCCACCTGGATCAGCGCGGGGTACACGGCGTGTTCGAGCTGGTCACCGACGACGATTACAAGCTGCGCGAGTTTCGCCGTCTCGCGTAACGGGGTTGCCCCCAGGCCCTTGAAAACGCGGGATGTGTCCCTACGTCTATGGGTGAGTCAGATGACACCCGCACAAGGAGGGAACGCCATGACCATGACCCGTTACGAACCGTTCAGCCTGCTCGGCCAACTGTCGCGCGAACTCGGTCGCATGCCGGACATGCCCGGCACCGAGGACTCCGCCGCGACCTCCGACTGGGCCCCCGCGGTGGATATCCGCGAAGAGACCGATGCCTACGTGCTGCATGCCGACATCCCCGGGGTGGACCCGAAGGATATCGAGCTGCACATGGAGAACGGCGTGCTGACCCTGCGCGGCGAGCGCAAGCACGACAGCGAAGAGGAGAAGAACGGCTACAAGCGCATCGAACGCGTGCGTGGCACCTTCTTCCGCCGCTTCTCGCTGCCGGATACGGCCGACGCCGAGAACATCTCCGCGCGCAGCGAGAACGGCGTGCTGGAGGTGCGCATTCCGAAGCAGGCCCGCGTGCAGCCGCGCCGGATCCAGATCGAGAGCTGATCCGGCCCCACCGGCCCGGCAGGATATCCCTGACCGGGCGCAACATGGGCGCTGCCCCGGGGGTTCCCGTGGTGGCGCCCGGTTTTTTAGGCCCCGAGGAGGCGCGGTTTCGTGTCTCCCTGGGTGACAGCCGCATCCCGGCTATCATGATCGCCATGACCGCAGGCGGGATCCGGGTGTCACCCGAGGACGCAATCGTTCGAGGAACGCAATGGAATACAAGGACTACTACAAGATCCTCGGTGTGAGCCGCGACGCCAGCCAGGACGAGATCAAGAAGGCCTACCGCAAGCTGGCGCGCAAGTACCATCCGGATGTCAGCAAGGACCCGGACGCCGAGACCCGCATCAAGGAGGTCAACGAGGCGTACGAGGCCCTGGGCGATCCGGAAAAGCGCAAGGCCTACGACCAGCTCGGTTCCAACTGGCGCCAGGGCCAGGACTTCCGCCCGCCGCCCGGCTGGGACGGCTGGACCCAGCACGGCGGGGCCCGCGGGGGCGCCGGAGCCGGGGCCGACTTCGGCGGCTTCTCGGACTTCTTCGACTCCATCTTTGGTGGCGGCGGCATGGGCGGTGGTCGCCGCCGTTCGGGCGGGGCCGGCTTCAACATGCGCGGGGCCGACCGCGAGGGCCGGGTGGAGATCACTCTGGACCAGGCGCTCAAGGGCACCGAGGTGTCGGTCAACGATGCCGAGGGCCGGGTCCAGCGCGTGCGCATCCCCGCCGGGGCCCGGGACGGCTCGCGCCTGCGCGTGCGCGGCCAGGGCGACCCGGGGGTCGGCAGTGGCGGCGCCGGCGACCTGCTGCTGGAGATCCGGGTCAAGCCGGACAGCCGCTACACCCTGGACGGCCGCAATCTCTACCGCGAGATCCCGATCACGCCCTGGGAGGCCGCGCTGGGCGCGACCATCGAGGTCCCCACGCCGCATGGCTGGGTCAATCTGAAGGTTCCGGCCGGCTCGCAGTCGGGCAAGCAGATGCGCCTGAAGGGCAAGGGCCTGCCGGGCAAGCCGCCGGGGGATCTCTACCTGAAGCTGATGGTGCAGGTGCCGCCGGAGGAAGAGGCCGGCGACTGGTACCGCAAGATGGCCGAGAAGTCGTCCTTCGCCCCGCGCGCCAACCTGGCGCCCTGATAATCGGAACCCCGTTCGAGGAGCGCCCATGCGTCGGCTTGTTCCCCTCCTGATCCTGGCCCTGACCCTGTTCGGGGCCGCACCGGCCACCGCCCAGCTACCGGCCGCGGTGGATGGCCAGCCGCTGCCATCGCTGGCACCGATGCTCGAGCGGACCATCCCCGGCGTGGTCAATATCGCCACCCGCGCCCGCGTGGTGGAATCGGTCAGCCCGCTGTTCGACGATCCCTTTTTCCGCCGCTTCTTCGATGTCCCCGAGCGTTCGCGTGAACGTGAGCGCCAGGGCCTGGGCTCCGGGGTCATCGTGGATGCCGGGGCCGGCACCATCCTGACCAACAGCCACGTGATCGCCCGCGCCGACACCATCCTGGTCACGCTCTTTGACGGCCGCCAGTACGAGGCCGAGGTGGTAGGCACCGACCCGGCCACCGATGTCGCCGTGATCCGCATCGACGCGGAGGACCTGCAGGCGATCCCGCTGGCCGACTCCGACGACCTGCGCGTGGGCGACTTCGTGGTTGCCATCGGCAACCCCTTCGGCCTCGGTCAGACCGTGACCAGCGGCATCGTCAGCGCCCTGGGCCGCAGCGGCCTGGGCGGCGCCGGCTTCGAGGACTTCATCCAGACCGATGCCTCCATCAACCCGGGCAACTCCGGCGGGGCGCTGGTCAACCTGCGCGGCGAGCTGGTCGGCATCAACACCGCCATCCTCGCGCGGGGCGGCGGCAACATCGGCATCGGCTTCGCGATTCCCGCCAACATGGCCAGCCAGATCCAGGAGCACCTGCTGGCCGAAGGTCGGGTCGAGCGCGGCGCGCTGGGCGTGGAGATGCAGGACCTCACCCCGGCGCTGGCCCAGGCCTTCGGTCTGGACCTCTCGCAGGGCGCCGTGATCACCCGCGTGGTGCGCGGCTCGGCCGCCGAGCGCGCCGGCCTGGCCCACGGCGACATCGTCCTGCGGGTGGACGGCCAGACGGTGCGCAGCGCGAGCGACCTGCGCAACCGCCTGGGCCTGCTGCGCGCCGGGTCCGAGGTGGATCTGGACATCCTGCGCGACGGGACGGAACGGCAGATCGTCGCGCGACTGGATCGCCCGGAAGAGCGGCGCATCGAGGGGGCGGCCATCCACCCGCGGCTCGACGGCGTACGCCTGTCCGAGACCGCAGGAAACGACGGTCGCAGCCGCGTGGCGGTCATCGCGGTGGAGCCCGGCACCGCCGGGGCGCGGGCCGGCCTGCGCCCCGGCGACGTGCTGCTGGCGATCAACCGCCAGCGCATCGAGCGCCTGGCCGACCTGCCGCAGCAACTGGCCGCCCACCAGACCCTGGAACTGCAGCTGCGCCGCGGCAACCAGACCCTCTACCTCACCCTGAGGTAGGTGAGATCACTACCGGCGACGGCTTTTGTGGGAGCGGGCTTGCCCGCGAATGCTCCTGCCAAAGCCGGACGCGGGCGGGGGCTTCGCGGGCAAGCCCGCTCCCACAAGAATGCTTCCATCGCGCAACCCCCATGTCTCGTCATCCCGGCTCTCCGCTCCGCCGCGGCCGGGTTGACGAGGGTGTAGGGACGTATGCGAGCGGGAATCCCGAGGCCCTGGCCCGTCCCTGCAGGAGCCTGCTTGCAGGCGAATGCTCCTGCCCGTGTCCGGCTTTGGCAGGGGCTTCGCCTGCAAGCAGGCTCCTGCAGGGGTGGGGTTCAGAAGCCTGGGGTGTTTTTCTCCACCCAGCGCTGGGTGCCGTCGGTGAGGGTCTCGCGCTTCCAGAACGGGGCCTCGTGCTTCAGGCGTTCCAGAATGTCGCTGCAGGCGTCGCGGGCGGCCACGCGGTGGGCCGACCAGGTCGCCACCAGCACCAGGGCGTCGCCGGGGCGCACGTCGCCCACGCGGTGGGCCACATGGCAGCCCAGCAGCGGCCAGCGCGCCTCGGCTTCGGCGACGATGCGTTCCAGCTCGCGCTCGGTCATCCCCGGGTAGTGCTCCAGGAACAGCCCGGTCACGTCCTCGTCCTCGTTGAAGTCGCGCATGCGGCCGACGAACACGCTGGCGGCGCCACGCGCGTTCGCGGGGATGGCCGTCTCGGCCTGCCGGACGATCTCCCAGGGGTCGAAGTCGTCGGTGTGGATCTCGACCGCCACCCTAGCCCCCGGTTACCGGCGGAAAATAGGCGACCTCGTCCCCGTCGCGCACCGGCGTCTCCAGGCTGGCCTGTTCCTGATTGACCGCGGCCATCAGGCGCTCCGGCGGGGCCTCCTGGTGGAGGTGCTGCCACAGCCCGCCAACGGTCATGCCGCCGGCGGGGAGTTCCGCCTCTTCGTTCGGGCGGCCCAGTTCCTCGCGCAGACGCGCGAAATAGTGAACGTGTACGGTCATTCCGGCCCCTGTAAACATGGCTGCGAGTCAAGCATTATAGCCATCATGAACGAATTCACTCACTTCGATGCCGCAGGCCATGCGCACATGGTCGATGTCGGCGAAAAGTCCGTCACCCACCGCGTGGCGGTCGCCGAGGGGCGCATCCATATGCAGCCGGATACCCTGCAGCGCATCCGCGAAGGCCGCCATGCGAAAGGGGACGTCCTCGGCATTGCCCGGGTGGCTGGCATCATGGGGGCCAAGAAGACCGGCGACCTGATCCCGCTGTGCCACCCGATCGGCCTGACCCGGGTGGCCCTGGAGCTGGAGACGGAAGATACCGCCGTGCGCGTACAGGCCACCTGCGAGGTGCACGCGCAGACCGGCGTGGAGATGGAGGCGCTGACCGCCGTGTCCACCGCGCTGCTGACGGTCTATGACATGTGCAAGGCCGTGGATCGCGGCATGCAAATTGATGGTGTTCGCCTGCTGGAGAAACGCGGGGGCCGCAGTGGCACCTGGCGGGCCGAACCGAAAGGAGATTCCGAATGAAATGGATCAAGCGCCTGCTGGGCCTGATTGCCGTCCTGATCCTGCTGGCCATCATCGTGGCCGCGTACCTGCTGGTCACCTTCGATGCCAATGACTACAAGGAGCGCATCGAGGCCGAGGTGCAGGAGGCCACCGGCCGTGAACTGACCCTGTCCGGGCCGATCGGTCTGACCCTGTTCCCCAGCCTCGGGCTGCGCCTGGAAGAGGTGCGCTTCGGCAACGCCGAGGGCTTCGGCGACGAGCCGTTCGCCGAGGTCGACGTGGTGGATGTCGCGGTCGCGGTAATGCCGCTGCTGCGCCGCGAGCTGGAGGTTCAGCGCGTGGAGGCCGACGGTGTGCGCCTGAACCTGGCGCGCGACGAACAGGGCCGCAACAACTGGGACGACCTGCTGGATCACGCCGGCGCCGCCCGCGACGAGGCCGTGGGCGCGGATGACGACGAGCGCACCGAGACCGAGACCCGTCTGGCCCTGCAGCGCATCGACGTGGCCGGGATCTCCCTGACCAACGCCCGAGTGCACTGGGATGACCGCGAGTCCGGCATGCAGGCGACCCTGGAGCCGTTCGAGCTGCAGGTCGGTCGCTTCCGCCCGGGTATCGAGACGCGCCTTGATCTGGAGGCGGTCGTGCGTGCCGAGGGCGGCGACCTGGCCGAACCGGTGGAGCTGGCCCTGGATCTGGGCGGCCTGCTCAATGTCGACCTGCTCAACGAGCGCTATTCCGTCCGCCGCCTGAACGCGACCCTGGGTCTGGATGGCGGCGGCCTGCCGCGCGCCGTCGGCATGACGCTGGAGAGCGACGTGGGGCTGGAGATGGCCGACGCCATGACCCTGCGCTTCGAACGCCTGACGCTGGGGGTTTCCGATCTGCGTCTGACCGGGTTCGCCGAGCTGTCCGATCTGGATGGCGAAGTGCCGCAGGTGCGCACCGAGATGCGTACCAACACCGTCAACCTGAAGGACGTGCTGACCGATCTGGGTCTGGAGGCGCCGCAGACCAACGACCCCGACGCCCTCGCGCGCGTCGCGTTCGATTTCTCGGCCAGCGGCAGCTTCCAGGCCCTGGAGATGTCCCCGTTCCTGGTGACCGTGGACGACACCATGCTGAGCGGATCCGCCGGCTGGGATGGCCGCGGTGAGCGCCCGAAGATCACCTTCGATGTCTCCGGCGAACGCCTGAACCTCGACCGCTACCTGCCGCCGGAGGTGGAAGAGGCGCGTACCGACAACGGCAACGGCGAACGCGATGCCGACGAGGACCTCGCCATCGAACTGCCGCTGGAGGCGCTGCGCAGCGTCGACGTGGACGGCCGCGCTGCGCTGGACCGCCTGGACGTGATGGGCATGGTCCTGCGCAACATCGAACTGCAGATCCGGGGCGAGGCGGGCGACTGGAACATCGAGCCGCTGAACGCCGCCGCCTACGACGGCGAGCTGACCAGCCGCCTGCGCCTGGACGCCCGCCACGACGCCCCGCGCTACGAACTGGCCGCCGACCTGCAGGGCCTGGATATTGGCGCCCTGCTGGAGGACTTCCAGGGCGACGACGCGCGGTTGATGGGTACCGGCAACCTGGAGCTGGACATCAGCACCCGCGGCGAGCTGCTGAGCGAGCTGAAAGGGGCCCTGAACGGCTCCGGCAACATGCGCTTCGAGGACGGCGCGGTGCGCGGTATCAACGTGGCCCAGATCATCCGCCGCGCCGAGGCGCGGCTGCGCGGCGAACAGCTGGAAGAGGACGAGCCCAACCAGACCGACTTCAGCGAACTCGCCGGCAGCTTCACCATTCGCGACGGCGTAGTCCGCAACGACGACCTCGCCGCCAGCTCGCCCCTGCTGCGGGTGCGCGGCGAAGGCCAGGCCGACCTGAACGACGACACCCTCGACTACCGCGTGAACACGACAGTGGTAGGCACGCTGGAAGGCCAGGGCGGCCGTGAACTGGACGACCTGCGCGGCGTGACCCTGCCCATCCGCATCAGCGGGACCTTCACCGACCCGAGCTTCCGTCTCGACCTGGAGGACGCCCTGCGCGGTCGCTACGAGGACGAGGCCCGCGAGCGGGTGCGCGAGGAAGAGGAACGCGTCCGCGAACGCCTGGACGAGGAAGAAGAGCGCGCCCGCGAGCGCATCGAACGGGAGTCCGACCGGCTCCTGGACCGCTTCCGCAGCCGCTGATCACCGCCGGTGCCCGCCTCCCGGGCGGGCGCCGCCATGCCCGGCCCATCCATGAACGCCTTCGCCGAGCGACTGCTGGCCTGGTTCGACCGCCACGGCCGCCAGGATCTGCCGTGGCAGCACCCGCGCACGCCGTATCGGGTGTGGGTCTCCGAGATCATGCTGCAGCAGACCCGGGTGGAGACCGTCGTCCCCTACTTCCTCCGTTTCATGGAGCGCTTCCCCGACGTGCAGAGCCTCGCGGCGGCGCCGCAGGATGCCGTGCTGCACCAGTGGTCGGGGCTTGGCTACTACGCCCGCGCGCGCAACCTGCACCGGGCCGCGCAGGTGGTGGTCGCGGAGCACGGGGGTGTCTTCCCCGCTCGCCGCGAGGGTCTGGAGGCATTGCCCGGGATCGGCCGCTCCACCGCCGCCGCGATCATCGCCCAGGCGCATGATGCCCCCGAGGCCATCCTGGACGGCAATGCCAAGCGCGTGCTCGCGCGCCACGCGGCGATCCACGGCTGGCCCGGCAGCCCGGCCGTCCAGCGCGAGCTGTGGGCCGAGGCCGAGGCGCGCACCCCGACTACGCGCTGTGCCGACTACACCCAGGCCATCATGGACCTGGGCGCCCTGCTCTGTACCCGCAGCCGGCCCGACTGCGACGCCTGCCCCGTCCATCAGGACTGTGGTGCCGCGCAGCAGGGCCTGACCGCTACGCTGCCCTCGCCCCGGCCACGCCGCGACCTGCCCACCCGCACCCGCTGGGCCGCCTGCCTGCGCGCGCCAGAGGGCATCGCCCTGGTGCAGCGCGGGCAGGACGGCATCTGGGGCGGGCTCTACAGCCTGCCCGAGGCGGAAACCCCCGAGGCCCTGGAGGACTGGGTGCTGGCCCAGTGGCCCGGCGCCGTGCCGGCCGCCACCGATCACGGCCTGCAGCACAGCTTCAGCCACTACCGCCTGGATCTGCGCATCCGCCCCTTCGACCTCCCGGCTGGCGCGTGTGGGATCATGGAAGGCGACAGGGTGATTTGGTATAAACCCGGCACATCACGGGCGGTCGGCATCCCGGCCCCCATCCAGCGTTATCTGCACGACGACAAGGATCCCGGCAATGGCACGAACCGTTAACTGCGTAAAACTCGGGCAAGAGGCCGAAGGCCTGGACTTCCCGCCCTATCCCGGCGAGATGGGCAAGAAGATCTACCTGAACGTGTCCAAGGAGGCCTGGCAGGCCTGGCTGAGCCACCAGACCATGCTGATCAACGAATACCGCCTGACCCCGGTCGATCCCAAGGCGCGCAAGTTCCTGGAAGAGGAAATGGAAAAGTTCCTGTTCGGCGAAGGCTCCGAGAAGCCGGAAGGCTTCGTCGACCCGAACGCCTCCTGATATCCGGGCTTTTCCGCGGCGACCGGCCCGGCATGCTTGACGTGGCGGCGCCGGGCCGCTTTAATACCGCCCTTCGTCCGCAGGACGAATCCCCCCGCAGTATGGCCGGGTAGCTCAGTTGGTAGAGCAGGGGATTGAAAATCCCCGTGTCGGCGGTTCGATTCCGTCCCCGGCCACCATTATCTTTCCCGTAGCACCATCCTCCCCATCAACAAGCGTTGGCCGTGTCTGCGTATGGGCCGCCCGACCTGTGTCGCGTCTGCGACCTGGTGCCCTGCTGACTTTGCGTGTTCCCGAATGGCTTGATGGCTATGCGGCCGATTCATGCTCGACATCCCAGCCGGGGAATACGAGTACGGCGGGGTGGCAGCGCAATGCCCTTGCCAGGACCTTGGCACGATCAACACCGAGACGTACACGGTCATTCTCGATGGCCGAAATGGTCGACTGGGGGATCCCGGAGGCATTCGCCAGATCGTTCTGGCTCATTTCCTGAAGCTCACGCAGGATCCGGACCGATTCGCCAACCGAAACCTCAACCCTCTTCTTGGCCTTGCGATAATTACTCATGTCACGCCCTCCCGTAATCGTGGGAGTTACCTTCTCGACTTCAACGAGCACCTTGTCTTTCTCCACCCGGTAAATGACGCGGTACTGGATATTCAGTCGAGACGATCGGAAGCCTTTCCACTTGCCGGACAAGGCTTCGTCGTTGAAGCCCCGAATATGCCGCAACCCCTGCGGACCGGAGATGGTGACGATGTCCTTCCACTTCTCGTACCGCTTCTGAACTTCTGGAGGGGCGGCCGCCAGGCTCTTTTCTACCCTCTTGTGTTCAAAGATCTCCCACATACCAAATAGAGTATGCATACTGAATATGGTATATCAAGGTCGGACTCCTGACGCGGGCGCCGAGTACGGCTAGGCGGCAGCCAGAAAGATGGGTGTCTTCCTCATCGCACAGCCGATAACCCCATCTGGGCAACGTCCTGTTTCAGCGTTCCTCTCCGGCAGGTATCCCCGTACCAACGTCAGCCTCGGCTTCGTGGCACCATCCTTCCCATGAGCGTCCGCCGTATCCTGCCCGTGGATACCGTGATCTGCGTCGTATCTGCGACGCCGCACCGTATCCGTCGCTCGCGGTCGTGGACAATCAGGGTGTTTCTTTTTGTCGGTAGTGATTGACTTCTACCGGCATAACGGAACAGCATGCCGGCATGGGCAATAGCGCAGAAGCCATCCTCGATCTCGCGCGCAAACGCGGACTGATCCGGTCGCGCGACCTGGAACCACTGGGCCTGCCAAGAGTTGCGCTGACGCGTCTCGTCCGTCAGGGCATGCTCACGCGGGTTGCGCGCGGCCTCTATGCGCTGCCGGACCGTCCTGTCTCGGAACACACCGCGCTGGCCGAGACCGCGCGCAAGCATCCGCGAGCCGTGGTGTGCCTGCTCTCGGCACTGCGTTTCCATAATCTCACCACCCAGTCGCCATTCGAGGTCTGGCTTGCCATCCCCAACAAGGCCCGCGCTCCCCGGATCGACTACCCGGCCCTGCGTATTGTCCGCTTTTCCGATCCTCTTCTTGCCGAAGGCGTCGAGGAACACTTGATCGAAGGGGTTCCGGTACGCGTCACCGGTATTGCCAGGACGGTCGCGGACTGTTTCAAGTACCGCAACAAGATTGGCCTGGATGTCGCTCTGGAGGCCCTGCGCGAGGCCTGGAGTGAGAAGCGGGTGCGCATGGACGAACTCTGGCGGTTTGCCAGGCTGTGCCGGGTCGGCAATGTCATGCGCCCTTATCTGGAGAGCCTGACGTGAGTCCCAAAAACCCCGCCGCCTCGGTGCGTGCCCGACTGCTCGAAAACGCCCGAAACCACAAGCAGGACTACAACCTCGTACCAGGGAAACCCTGGTCCATGTACACGCTCGCGCTCGAGTCGCTTTTGCGTGCGAACAAGGCGCGGCGACTGCCGTGCAGTCATTCTGCACAAGGGAGCCGCAACGCCGTTCCCGCGCAAAAGCGGCCGAGCCCCTCGGGGTTGGCACCCCAGGTTCCCCGATCCTGCATTACGCCGCTTGCGGGTAGAGCCACTACCGGCTGCGCACCGCGCCTTGTCTCGGAAAACCTGGGACACCAACGCGAGCGTGTACATGGATCAGGGTTTCCCTAACCCGCTATGCCCTTGAACGGTTCCTGTATCGCCTGAGCACCTCCTCCCATGCAGACCAGTTCCTTCTCAAGGGCGCTTTGCTGTTCGATCTGTGGTTCGACATCCCGCACCGTCCGACGCGTGATGCCGATCTCCTGGGCTTCGGGTCAGCCGAGCTGCCGCATATTGAGGCTGTGTTTCGGGATGTCTGTTCGGTGGAGCAGGACGATGGAATCCGTTTTCAGGCCGACTCGGTACGCGCGGAGGCGATTCGCAAGGAGGCCAGCTACTCCGGTGTGCGGATCACGTTGATAGGGCTGCTGGACGGTGCGCGCTGCCACACGCAGATCGACGTGGGTTTTGGCGATGCCGTGACACCAGGCCCCGACGCCGTCGAGTTCCCGGTGATATTGCCGGCCATGCCTGCCCCCCGGCTTCGCGCCTATCCCCGCGCGACCGTTGTCGCCGAAAAGCTGGAGGCACTGGTGTCGCTCGGCATCGCCAACAGTCGTATGAAGGATTACTTCGATCTCTGGGTCTTGTCGCGTTATGCCGATTTCGAAGGCGAAATTCTGTACCAGGCCATTCACGCGACATTCGAACGCCGCATGACACCGCTGCCGGAAGGTACCCCGTTCGGCCTTAGCGACGACTTCGCACAGGACCGATCGAAGCAGATCCAGTGGCACGCATTTCTGAAGAAAAACACCCTGGCACACCTCCCGCTTTCCGATGTAGTAACGGATCTGCGAGCGTTCCTGTCGCGTCCGCTGCGCGCGGTCAAACAACGTGCGGTGTTTCGGGAAACCTGGCATGCCGGGCATGGCTGGACGCCTTCCAGCTAACACGCGATTCCATCGCGCATCTCCCGCAGCAGCGGAAGATGCGGCGCCGTGGCACCATCGTTTCCATGAGCATTCGCCGTATTCTGCGCATGGGGCACCCCGATCTGCGTCGCGTCTGCGACCCGGTACCCGACTCGGACTTTGACAGCCCTGGGCTGCACGCCCTGGTGGACGACCTCGTCGATACCATGCACGCCAGCGAAGGCCTCGGCCTGGCTGCTGCCCAGATCGGCGTTCCGCTACGCGTAGCCGTGATCGAGATCCAGCCGGGCAATACCCGTTACCCCGGAGCCGTGCCGACCGGCCGCTTGGTCCTCGTCAACCCGACCGTGACCGTGCTGGACCCAACCCCGCAACGCTACTGGGAAGGCTGCCTGTCCGTACCCGGGCTGCGCGGGGAGGTTGCCCGGCCGCGCCACATCGCCGTGGACTACTACGAGCCCGACGGCACGCCCCGCCACCTGGAACCCGAAGGGTTCCTCGCCACCGTCTTCCAGCACGAGATCGACCACCTCGATGGCACCCTGTTCATCGACCGCGTCACCGACACCACCCGCCTCGCCTTCCTCGACGAATACCGCGAGTTCCACGCGGCACCCTCGTCAAAGCCCACGTAAGCCCGCCCCTGCTGGCCATCCGAATGGGCCCGACTTCCTCCGGCTACTAGGACGGTACCGTCGATCGCCGATACAGGATGCGTCGGTAGTCGACCTCGCACTTAATAGTGATATCGGCAGGAGATGATCGTGATAGACGAATCCTCCACCGCATACACAAGTCGATTGGTGTCATCAATTCGACGCGACCAGAAACCCGCCAGGTTCTCCTTGAGGGCTTCCGGCTTGCCAATGCCTTCCAATGGGGACCGTTTCGCGTCTTCTATCAACTTGTTGATCCGCTTCAGGGTCTTTTTGTCCTGGCGTTGCCAGTAGAGGTAGTCGGTCCATGCTTCGTCGGTCCAGCAAAGCAACCGACTACTCATCCCCACCTACCAGCGCACGCTCGGTTGCCTTTCCGGCCTTGTATTGCGTAATGGACCTGTTGAGGTGCTCTGCATTGGCAGGGGAACGCAAAAGATGCACCGTTTCCATCAGGCTGTTGTAGTGATCAAGCGACATGACCACTGCATCCTCCGAATCACGGCGCGTAATCACCGTGGTGTCGGCATCGTTGACCACCCCATCCAGTACGGCCTTGAGACCGTTGCGAGCCTCGGTGAATGAAACAATCTTCATGGCGCCTCCTGTACCTTGACTTGTACAAGTATAGGCCGGCCGGCCCACATGTACAACCAACTGTGCAGGTTGTGCTATCGCGTCGCCGAGTGAAATACCGGTTACCTGACAGCCACTCGCCTGACGCCGGTGGACCCCGTGTTCACCGCGCGGGGCGCGAGCCAGCTGCCTAGGGCCACCTCGACGGTACCCTGTTCATCGATCGCGTCACCGAAACTACCCGCCTCGCCTTCCTCGGCGAATACCGCGAGTTCCACGCGGAGCAGTAGTGCTCATGGCCCGTGGAGGCGCGGCCAGGCGTTGCGCACCACCTCCGCCCCCAGCGCGTCCAGCAGCGGATGGGCCGCCAGACCGAGCAGGCCATCGGTCAGGGGATTCTCCTCGCCGCAGCGCACGGCCAGTTCCAGATGCGTGCCGCGCGCGCTCGGCGTCAGCCGGTAGCAGCCCTCGCAGGAGAGCCCGGCCAGCGCGCGCCAGCCGAGCAGGCGTGGCGGGACGGCGACCAGCACTTCCACGTCGAACGTCAGCGGCACCCCGGCCACCCGCACACGCCAGCGGTAGAGTTCGGGCCCGACGCGGGTGATGGAGTCAATGGCCTCGCTGTAGGCGGCGAACGCCTCCACCCGGGCCATCAGCTCGAACACCGCCTCCGGAGCGGCGTCGATCTCCATCTCGTGGTGGATCACCGACATCGGCCACCGCTCCAGGTTGCAGGGTCGCCGCCGGTCGGGCCGGCGGCGCAGGCCCGATCAGTCGTGCACGATGCTGCGGGAGCCGGCGGCGTCGATATCCACGCGGGAGCTGGAGTAGGCGCAGGCCTGCGCGATGTCCTCCAGTCCCGGCATGTCATTAAGCTTCGCCAGCCGATGCAGCAGGCTGCCGCCTTCACAGTCGCGCGGCATACCGTTCTCGTCCAGCGTGCAGCCAAACTCGCCGCCATTCACCGACCAGTCCATGTCGGCCGGCATATTCAGCACCACCGGTTCCTCGTGCATCACCTGGAACTTCGCCCGCATGGCGTTCCTGCCGTTTTCCCAGTCCAGGGCCGGCATGTTGTCTACGCTGCGCATGGTGTGCCTCCTTCGCGATTCCGCGAGGTCGCAACGGATTTACCGGAGCCTTTCCCTGCCCCTCTCCTTTGACGCTAGACCCACCCCTCGCAACCGTCAAAGACGGGCCACCCATTCGGTGACGGCCGCCGCACCCTGCGCTCCCCGACCGGCGCCCGCGCGGGCCCGCGGGCTCAGGCCTGCGCAGCCTCCCCGATGCGGCGGAGGAAGGGGGCCTGCGGCGGGCCGGTGACGATCAGCTCGTCCATGGCCCGGGTCATGGCCACGTAGAGCAGGCGGGCCTCTTCGGCCTCGCGCTCCTCGGCGGTATCCATCTCGCCCAGGCCGGTCAGGGCCACCACCGGAAACTCCAGGCCCTTGCTGGAGTGCATGGTCACCATCTTGACCGTGTCGGCCGGGGTGGCCGACTTCTGACGATTGCGGTCCCCGAGGTTTTCCAGCGGGATGCCCGCGCGCTCGAACACCGCGCGGATCTTGCCGGCGGCGGGCACGCGGCGGTGCAGCACGGCCATCTCGCTCCAGGGGCGACCCTGTTCGTGCAGCCGCTTGAAGTGCCCGGCGATGTATTCGATCTCCTGCGGCTGGGCGGGCAGGGGGATGATCGCGGGCTCCGGGCCTTCGCGGCCCGCGCTTTCCGGCGGCACGAGTGGAATGCCGTCTTCCTCGGCCTCCTGCGGGTCCAGCAGTTCGCGGGCGAAACGGGTGGCCAGGTCCAGCACCTGGCGGGTGTTGCGGTAATTCACCCGCAGGATGGTGGTGCGCCCGCGGGCCTCCACGCCCACGCTGGAGAAGCTGAACCGGCTCTGGCTGCGGCCGTAGATCGACTGGGCGTCGTCGTACAGCACCAGCACCGAGTTGGTGTCCGGATCGACCATCTGCGTGGCCAGCCGGAACCAGTGCGGTTCGAAGTCGTGGCCCTCGTCGATCATCACCGCGCCGTACTGCCCACCGGGGATCTGCCCCTGGTCGACGCCGCCGATCACCTGCTGCACCAGCTGGTCGAAGAACGCCCGCTTGTCCGTGTTATTCGGCGGGGGCGGCACGTTGTAGGTGCGCAGCTGCGCGTGGCACCAGCGATGGAAGTTGTACACCACCACCTGGTCGCCCGCGCCCTTCTCCGCCAGGATGGCCTGCAGGCGGTCGGCCAGGGTGCGGTTGTAGCACAGCACCAGGATCGGCTTGCGCAGGGCCCGCGCCAGATGCAGGCAGCGGTAGACCAGGATCAGCGTCTTGCCCGCGCCGGCCGCGCCATGGATCACCCGGTGCCCGGTTCCCAGGCTGCGCGCCAGCTGCTCCTGCTGCAGGT
Source organism: Thioalkalivibrio sp. ALE17 (assembly GCF_000425605.1). Lineage (NCBI taxonomy): Bacteria > Pseudomonadati > Pseudomonadota > Gammaproteobacteria > Chromatiales > Ectothiorhodospiraceae > Thioalkalivibrio > Thioalkalivibrio sp. ALE17. Next base: position 274,443 of record NZ_AUDT01000002.1, on the reverse strand, counting down.
CCATCACCCGCATCAGGTCCGGGAGCACATCGGCCGGGGATTCGGTGTCGTCCGCGTCGGGCGCATCGTCGAACAGACTGCCCTGGCGGATGCGGATCTCGGGGAACAGGTGACCGCGGATGCGGTCGATCTGCGGCAGCGACAACCGGTGCGGGAACTGCACGGTGAACATGTCCCACAGCCGCTTCTGGAAATCCTCCGGATCCTGGGACTCCGTCATCTCGTCGCGACAGATGACCCGATTGGCCGGAATCACCTCGCCCAGCTCCTGCTGCTCGAACTGCGCGCGGGTAATATTGGCCAGCACCACCCCGTGCCCGAACGGCAGCATCAGCCGGCCCTGCAGCGAAGACCCCGGCGGATGCACCAGCTGCGCATCGCGCTCCAGTGGCTTGATGACCTGATAGGCATACTGCCGCGCCTGCTCCAGCGGGTTGGGCACCACCTTCAGGCCCCGGTCCGTCAGGATGGTCGCCTCCTGGCGATCGATCTGCCGGATGGTCTCCAGCCGCCAGTCCTTCACCTCCAGGATCAGCAGACCCCGCTGCGGATGCAGCACGATGAAATCCGGATGCTCCGACCGCCCGCCCACCGGCACGTCGTACCAGCACAGGTAGTCATCCTCCAGGAACTGCTCCAGGCGCCGCGCAAAGCGCTTCTCGCCCGACGTCATCCGCGGCAGGCAGCTGTTCAGCGAAGGTATTAGCGTGGTCATCCTCCGAACCCTACCAGCGTGGATCACGCCGAGTTAAGCAGTGAAGCGGTTCTGGCGCGGCAATTGCGCCAGCAATTGGCGTGACAGGTTCCTTCATCCGCTTCAACGACTTGTTAGGCACCGTCTTGATAGTATGCGCGCCACCAACTCCGCTGACGGAATGCGATGCTTTTTAAAAGCGTTGCAGCGTCTGCAGGAAAGCACCAAGTTCGCAGGATCTTTTGATCCGTAGCTCAATGAAGGAACCTTCTTGCCGAATTGGCCCCGCATCCCCCGCAGTTCTTTGTTAAAAACATTCGTCTTTAGAGGTATAAGGTGATCAAACATGGGCATACGGTGCATAACGTTTAAAATCACCGGCGCTGCGCGGCTTTATCGCGCAGCGTCCGGTGCATTGCAGGGTTGGGCGTCGCCGCAAAGTCGCGCGAGCTCGCGCTCCAGCGCATCTAGTAAGCCGGCGGGAACGCATACGGACTTTCGGCCTGACAAATTAGCGAGTGATGGCGGAATATCAAGGTCGTTAGGAATTTCAGCGACAACTTCCGCTGGAATGCTAGATAGATCGTAGCTCACTTGAGGCGCGAAGCCGCTTGAACTGTTGCTGTGAATTCTTTCGATAGTAAAGAGACGGGCTAGCTCTTGAAGTCGCTTCTCGTGAGTAGCCACATATGCAATGCAAAGCTCGGCAGGCGTCTCTGAAAATAGCATCTCTGGAAAACGGAGTAGGAACATATCCCAGGCAGTCGACCGCACAGTGCCCAATGCTTTCTTGACAGAGGTGTTTGCCTGAATTCCCAGCAGCTTCCCTGTTCGATCACAGAAATAGTGCAGTGCTAAGTGAGCCTCTCGTGCAAGCATGATTCCGAGGTCCTCACGCAGAAACCTAATGAATTCCTCATGCTTTTTGGCAGGCGACGCTTTGGGCTGTTCGAACTTGTGAAGTAGAACCATCTTAATTAGCGCGATTTGCGTTGCTTCAATAATTCCAGCGAGCGCCTGCCGTTCGTAATCGTTCGCAAAGGATGTAACTCGTTGCTCTGCGACTTCCCGCAACGTTTTTGCTCCTGCTTCGCTGGTGTAATGCGCAACAGCCTCTGGATTTGGAATTACTTCTCCGGTCGCGAAAAAGTGGTCTTCATTCATGGAGTGAAGACGCAATAGTGCTTCCGTGCGTCTAATGGCATTGGGCAAAAAGTCACCCTGAGATGATTTTGCCAAGTGTTCCATGTAATAGAACATGGGGCTAAAGTCCCAGCCCTTTTCCGTCACAAAACGAAGGAAACCCTCAAGGCCGTCCGACACGCCCTTTCCGGAAACTCGCTTGTCGATGGCATCCAGAATGTTTGAGTCGAGCAATGCACTCGGATACATCCCAAACGTAATTTCCCCGTTTGACAAAAATTCGTCGTTAAGAAGCACAGGGCGTTTTCCCTCAAACTGATCGACCAAGTAGAGCGGCAATGACTCACCGAATTGACGTGTCCCCGTCAAGAATTGCGAAGGATAGGGGGAGTGCTGCACCTCCCACAAGAACGTTCCACTATGCATATTCAGAGTTCATCCAGTAGTTTGATTGCGACGCCCAACGCATAAGGTAACCGGGCGCATTGGAGCGACAGCGGAAATGCGGTCCGGTTGGCCGACTGGTTATACCGTTGAATATTGCTCGAACAACTGCTCCGGACCCAGAATATCGAACTTCAAATCAATAAACCCGTCGTCACTGATGTATAGCTTCTTCGGCCTCAGAACTAGTTTATCACCGACCTTTGCATCCGCTATCTGTGAAGCTATCTCGGCCGGGACATGGCCCACTTTCTTCTCTACGCGGCCAAAGAAAGACTTGCGAGATGCCAGTATCGCTATAGCGTTGGGGTCATGTCGGTTTCCAGGTTCTGTTTGCATCCGGAACTCCACATTGCCTTTCTTGACGGCCTTAAAGAAATTGTCTTTGTAGTGCTGAACGCCTGCAATTGAAAACTCCCGCTCAAAGATCCGGTAACCCGCTGGGATCTCGACCTTCCATCGTCCGTTGACTGGCATCTCTACATGGCCTCCTCGGCGGTATAACGCCTGAGTTCACCGGCATTTGAGGCGATGCCTGTTTTTTGCGGCAGCAAAAATGGGCAGCGGGTCAAATGTCCAGTGCAACGATTTGTTAGCCGTCATTTGCACCAGACTCCTTACGCGAATTTGGGTGCCTATAGATCGTGTCAGCTACGTTTACCGAGCCTGCGCCCGCAGGTGCTCCATAGACTAAATGCTGTAAAGGATGACCGTGTATTGCTTCTGGGGAATTTAGCGATGCCCCGGGTGTGTTGTCCTGGATCTGTTTAAGATGATGATGAACGCTATTTGCTAGGACATCCGCCGCGAGCGTCAACAAGTTGTCATCACATTCAATCTCGTATGTGATCCCAGAAAAATCACCTAAGGCGTCATGGCCTGAAACCACACTCGTTTCAATTGCCCCTCTAACTATTTCCTTTTTTTCTGTATCGAAGCCAGTTACCTCAGTGCGATCCGGCTGCCCTACATTTAAGAGCTGACCAGCTTGGGCTTCAAATTTTTTGAGAAGTGGCGCATCCACCCGATCCGTTAATACTTTCAGGTGGACCGGTGATCCTATGTAATCCATGGTCAACGCCAACCCTGACCCGAATGCGCCAAGAAATAGCTCCCCGTGAAGTGACTCCTTGGTTGGGTTCGAGGACAATTTCACAGCTGATCGACGAGCACCCAACGCTTCTTCAACAAGCTGTTTTCCTCGGCCATGAGCTTCGTGAAAGCCTTGAACGTAAACTGCCTCGTAGAACCAGAGGGCGCGACACTCAGAAAAATACTCAAACAGACGCTGACGAAGCGTTTCCTGTGCCTCTGGTTCGAGATCGGTTATGTGCAGCTTTCCGTCAGTGGCAAATGACTGGACTATGTCAGACAATCCACTGACAAAGGCCTCCGCCTTGGACTCGGGCAAAGCAAACCCCGCCATGACGCCGAATTCGCCTTGATGCTGCTCTTTGTTGTTGTCGTAGCCTTTGGCTCCCGACTCGTCCAATACCAGCAGCACCGTTTCCACAGGACTCTCCATGATGGCCAACGTCTAAGCTAAGCGGCGCGGCGTTAGCCGCGTCCGGTGGAGCGCGAAGCGCGGAACGAACTTGAGCGACTTGTTAGAGCAAATAGCACGGTACCGGGATTGGTGGTAGAGCACGACCGGACTGGAACTTGTTGCCAAGAACGTCGCATTTGGATTTCAGTGAAGCTAAGAACCTTGATTCTCATTTCAATCGCCACTCAATTCTGGATTGAGCAGGTCCTTCAAATGACGTGGCCGTGCCACTGAATTCATGGCGCAGATACTCACCAGGTTTTAATGCTTTGGGATTAGTAGCATCTACTCGCCTATAGCCTTTCGCCTTTAGCTCTCCCTCCAATCTATCAATTTCCTTTGGATCGCCTTGTTTGGCACTGGATTGCATTATTTTCTCCCTTTGCTCTAACAGTAGATTAGACAGAATCTGTGATATTGGTGATATACAGATTCTGCATATCATCCTGGCGTTCTCCTCTCGGTGGCACACCGCCACAGATAAACCATGCTTTTATCATGGTAGTGGCCGTCGCGTCGAGTGGCATGGCGGCTCACGCGCTGGGACGAGAACTTTGCGGCGCTTGTTCAAGGTCTTACAGCGGCTCACCAGCCCAAGAGAGCGGAGACGGAGGGGCCGACCTTAAAGGCTTGGGGTTGGACTGATTCGGGGCGAGAGGTGGAAGGCGGCGGCTCGGGCGTGACAGAGCGCGGTGCTATACAGAATCGGTATATCACCGTTAGCGCAGGGTGGGGTGATGGGAGGAGGCACCACGCGTGGGGCGAGAATCGGGCTTCCGGCGGGAGCCGTGGCGGCGTTCCCTGGTACGATCCGGCCAGAGGTTAACGGAGAGCCGGTGTTGGAAACGCTCATAGAAGCGAATCAGGCGGTGGTGGTCTGCGGCATTCTGGAGGACGCGCAGGGGCGGATCTTTCTGGCGCGTCGTGGGGCCGATCAGGCGCTGGCGAGGTATTGGGAATTTCCCGGTGGCAAGGCGGAACCGGGTGAGAGCCTGGAGGCCGCGTTGTGCCGCGAATTTCGCGAGGAGCTGGCGCTGGAGCTGCGGGTGGGGGAAGAGATCGGTCGTACGCCGATTCCGGGTAACGGTAGCCTTGAGTTGGTGGCGCTGCGGGCGTGGACGGATGACGAGAGCCCGGTGCTGACGGTGCACGATCGCTGGTGCTGGGTGTCGCCGGCGGAGGCGCGCGGGCTCGAACTCGCGCCCGCGGACATCCCGTTGCTCGAAGCCTTTGTTGCGGGGCGTTCCGTATGAGCCGGGATAGCGCCGCCAAGTCCCTGCCCGGGGCCGAATGGGTCGGCCTGCATGAACGGCTGGATACGCCGCGGGTGCGGCAGGCGCTGGCGGCCCTGGGGCTGGAGGACTACGCCCGCTGGAGCCAGGGGCTGGAGGGTGACGACCTGGCGATGACGCTGGCCGCCGAACTGGCCCAGCGGCTGGCGGAGCGGGCCGGGGAGCTGCGCGAGAAGGGGCATGAGGATTGGACCCGGGCCGTGCAGATCCTGGCGGATGCGCTGGCGGCGGCCGGGCATCCGCTGTCGGGCATTGAGGAGGACCTGCCCCACCCGCCGTTTCGGCAATTGTTGGAGGTGCGCTCTCCGACCGCCGACCAGGTGGGGCAACAGGAGACACCGCGGCCGGATATTCCGTTGGCGCTGTCCAGCCTGCTCACGGGGTCCGATCGCACACCGAGCCTGGTCACGCAGATCGAGAAGGAACTGGCCAGTGCGGAGCGGGCGGACTGGCTCGTTTCGTTCATCAAGTGGAGCGGCATTCGCGCCCTGCGCGAGACGCTGAAGCGCTTTACCGAGACCCCGACGGCCGATGGTTCGCCCAAGCTACGGATCGCGACGACCTCGTACCTCGGGGCCACGGATCTCAAGGCGATCGAGTTTCTGCTGGGCCTGCCGAACACCGAGATTCGGGTCTCGTACGACACGCACCGCACGCGCCTGCATGCCAAGGCTTACTTGTTCCATCGGAGCACGGGGTTCGGCAGTGCCTACATCGGCTCGGCGAATGTCTCGCGGGTGGCGATGGATGAGGGGCTGGAGTGGACGGCCAAGGTCAGCGAATACGAGCTGCCGCATATGTGGCGCCAGATCCAGACCTCGTTCGAGGCGCATTGGGCAGACCCGGCGGAGTTTGAACCGCTCACGACGGATAACCTACCCCGCCTGCAGCAGGCGCTGGAGTCGGAAGCCAGCTCGGGCCCTGGGGCGCAGAAAGACGCCACCGCGTTCTTCGATCTGCGGCCTTACGCTTTTCAGCAGGAGATCCTCGAGGACATCCAGCGCGAACGCCGTTCGGGGATCGACCGCCATCTGGTGATCGCGGCCACTGGGACCGGCAAGACCATGATCGCGGCGTTCGACTATCGGCGCTTTGCGCGCGAGCAGGCGGATAAGGGGCGGCCGTCGCTGCTGTTCATCGCCCACCGCGAGGAGATCCTGCGCCAGGCGATGATGACCTTCCGTCAGGTCCTGCACGACCGCGAGTTTGGCGAAGTGCTGGTGGGCGGGGCGCGTCCGAGTCAGGATCGCCACCTGTTTTGTACGGTGCAGAGCTGGAATGCGCGGGACCTCGACCGGCTGGCTCCGGAGCATTTCGATTACGTGGTGCTGGATGAGGCGCATCACAGTACCGCCGGCAGCTACCAGCGCATCCTGGAGCATGTGCGGCCCAAGTGCCTGCTGGGCCTGACCGCGACGCCGGAGCGCACGGATGCCGACGATATCCGCCAGCACTTCGGCCAACGCTTCACCCATGAGATCCGCCTGCCGGATGCGATTGAGCGGCGCTTGCTGGTGCCGTTCCATTACTTCGGTGTGGCCGACCATGAATCCGTGGATCTGAGCCGGGTGAGCTGGAAGCGCGGGGGCTATGACGCCGACGAACTGGAAGGGGTGTTCACCGGCAACCGGGCGCGCGCTGATTGGGTGCTGCAGCAGGCCCATGAGCACGCGACGGATCTCGGCTCGGTTCGCGGGTTGGGCTTTTGCATCAGTCGCGCCCATGCGCGGTTCATGGCCGAGCATTTCTCGGCCAAGCAGGTGCCCAGCGCGGTGCTGACTGGCGAAAGCCCGGATCACGAGCGGAAGTCGGTACAGCGCGATCTGCGCGAGGGGCGCATCCGCTTCATCTTCACGGTGGATCTCTACAACGAAGGCGTGGACCTGCCGGAGGTGGACACCGTTTTGCTGCTGCGCCCGACCGAGAGTCTCACGGTCTACCTGCAGCAGATTGGCCGCGGCCTGCGGTTGCACGAGGGCAAGCCGCACCTGACCGTGCTGGATTTCGTGGCGCCGCAGGATCGGCGTTTTCGTTATGCCGCTCGGTTCCGGGCCTTGAGCGCGCGGCCGGAGAAGCGGGTGGATCACCAGATCCAGGAAGGCTTCCCTTGGTTGCCCAGCGGCTGCCTGATCCACCTCGACCGCCTGGCTACCCAGCACGTCCTCGACAACATCCGTGCGCAGATCAACCGCCAGCGACCGCAGATCGTGGCCGAGTTGAAAGATTGTTTCCGGGAGGACATCGACTCCGCCAGCCTTGCCAAGATGCTCGACTGCCTGCATATGGATGATGCGGAAGACCTGCTGCGCAAGGACCTGCCCTCCCGGCTACGCGCGGACTGCGGAGGCGAATCGACCGAAGCGCTGGGACCCTATGCCAGAGGCCTCAAACGCGGGCTGCAGCGTTTGGCGCGGTGTGACGATCACCAGTTGCTGGAAACCCTGCAGACCCATCTGGCGCAGCCGGCCGCGAACGTGGAGCAGCTTGCCGAAGAAGATCGGCTCCGGTTGGCCCTCGTCCACAGCACCCTATGGGGCAAGACGCGGCCGGGGGACGGGGACCTAACCGCCGTGGACGCCTTCGTCCGCGAACAGCGCCCCCTTTACCGGGATCTCCAGGAAGTCGCCGCCTGGAGACACGAGCGTATCGTCCCCGCCAGCGGCATCACCTTCCCGGAGCAGACGGGGCCACTGGAACTGCACGCGTCCTACACCCGCGAGCAGATCCTGCTGGCGCTGGGACTTGGCAGCCTGGAGAAGCCGATCACCCAGCAGGAGGGTGTGCGGCACGTACCGGAGCGGCGGGTGGATGCGTTGTTCGTCACCCTGGAGAAATCCGAGCAGGAGTTCTCCCCCACCACTATGTACGAGGACTACGCCCTCAACGAGCGTCGGTTCCACTGGCAGTCACAGTCCGGCACCTCCCCCACCTCGGAAACCGGGCAGCGCTACATCCACCACGAGGCACGTGGCTACACCCCCATGCTGTTCATTCGGCGGGCTAAGCGTGATGCGACGGGCCTCAGCGAGCCATTCACCTTCTGCGGCCCGGTGCGTTACCAGCACCACGAGGGCAGCAAGCCGATGAGCATCATCTGGGCGCTGGAGTACGAACTGCCCGCCCGGCTCCTGCACCTCGCCCGCCGCACGGTCCTGTAACGCGGCTGGGGAAACGCGGGTCAGGCGGTCTGAAGCGCGGTCTTCTGTTCCCAGGCGAGGGCGTGGCGGACGATCTGGTCGAGGTCGGCGTATTGCGGTTCCCAGGCGAGGGTCTGGCGGATGCGGCGGGCGTCGGCCATCAGGGCGGGCGGGTCGCCTTCGCGGCGCGGGCCGAGGCTGACGGGGAAGTCCACGCCACTGGCGCGTTTCACGGCGTCGATCACCTCGAGCACGCTGTAGGCGTGACCGTAGCCGCAGTTGAGTACCTGGGAGTCGCCGCCGCCGTCGAGGTGTTCCAGGGCGCGGACGTGGGCGGCGGCCAGGTCTTCCACGTGGATGTAGTCGCGCTCGCAGGTGCCGTCGCGGGTGGCGTAGTCGGTGCCGAATACGGTGATGCCGTCGCGCTGGCCGGTGGCGGCCTGGCAGGCGACCTTGATCAGGTGGGTGGCGTCGGGCGTGGCCTGCCCCAGGTGGCCGTCGGGGGCGGCGCCGGCCACGTTGAAGTAACGCAGGCTGACGTAGCGCAGGTCCGAGGCGGCGCCCAGGTCCATCAGCATGCGCTCGGACATCATCTTGGAGGCGCCGTAGGGGTTGATCGGCTGCAGCGGTGCGTCCTCCGCAACCGAGACGGTGTCGGGGATGCCGTAGACCGCGGCGGTGGAGGAGAACACGAAATGGCGCACGCCGGTATCCGCACAGGCCTGCAGCAGATTGAGGGTGTTGCGGGTGTTGTTGCCGTAGTACTTGAGCGGATCGGCGACCGATTCGGGCACGACGATATGCGCGGCGAAGTGGAGCACGCCGTCGAACCCGCGTTCTAGGGTGTCGCGCAGGCCTTCGGTATCGGCCAGGTCGCCGACCACCAGCTCGGCATCCCCCACGGCCCAGGCGTGGCCGGTACTGAGGTTGTCGTAGACGGTGACCGTGTGCCCCGCCCTGCGCAGGTGCTGCAGGACATGGCTGCCGATATAGCCGGCCCCGCCCGTTACCAGCAGTTTCATCCATCGCCCCCGGTCGCTGTGGGTTGGGGCTGGCGGGGCGCGTCAGGGGTCGGGTGGTGCCGGGTGACGGCCGTATTGCCAGCGATACCACAGAATACCGAGGTACTCGTGCATGGCGAGCCAGCTCGTGCGCATGGCGTTAGCCTGGGGTTTGAAGGCGCCTAACGACAGCCGCGTGTCATGCGCGACGAACGCCCCGGTTGGCGCCGGGATGGGCTCCAGCCCGGCGCGTTCGAACGCGGCCGTGGCGCGCGGCAGGTGGTGGGCATGGGTGACCAGCAGCACGCGTTGCAGGCCGTGTTCCTGCAGCAGCGCGGCCGAGTGGCGGGCATTGCCCTGCGTGTCGCGCGCCTGAGGTTCCTGCCACACCGGCGATACCCCGAACTCCTCCAGCACCTCGGCCATCCAGCGGGCCTCCGGTTCCCGATCGTCCGGGCCGCCGCCGGTGGCGACCACCGGCAGGCCGGTGCGCCGGTGCAGGGCCGCGGCATAGCGCAGGCGCACCAGGGCCAGGTCGTTCACCGTCTCGCCGGAGAACTCGACGGCGCCGCTGCGGTAGCCGGCGCCGAGCACGACGATCGCCTCGGCGCGTTCCAGTGCCGCCGCGTCGGGGGGTGACCAGGGCGCCTGCAACGGGGCCATCAGGGCGTGGCTGACGGGTGGGAGGCTGAAGGCGTAGGTCAGCAGGAGCCCGGTGATCAGCAGCGCCTTGCCCGCGAGGGTGCGCATCAGCAGCAGGCCCGCCAGGGCCAGCAGCAGCGGCCCGCTGGGCGGGAGCAGCAGCCAGTCGGCCAGAAAACGCAGCGACAGAAAATCCACGGGGCACCCTTGTTGGCGGTAGCAGGACGGCCCGGCGGCGCCGTAACGCGAACGTTAGTCAGGAGCCGCCGGGAATGAAGGCCTTACGTGGACTCTGTTCACAACCGGGGCCTAACATCAAGTTGCTTGTGGAATCCGGTATTCCCGGTAAGCGTAGCCAGGTATCGCGGCCTTCGGGGTGCGGTGCGGGCCCGGTTCCCGGTCGGGTGAAGCCTCCAAACAACCGCCAGAAATGTCCAAGGGGGAGTCGCGATGTCCCTGATCCATGCTTCAAAGGTCGGGCCGAAGTTCGGGTTCGCCTTCCTGCTGCCGGCCCTGATCCTGGGTGGCTGCGCCACGACCGATTTTCCGGATGCCCCGACCTCCATCGAGCGCACGGTGATCGAGCAGTACATCATCGGTCCCGGGGACTCCCTGCAGGTGTCTGTGCGTGGCAATCCGGATCTCTCCACCGGCGTATCCGTACGCCCGGACGGGCAGATCACCACCCCGCTGGTCGAGGATGTCCAGGCCAGCGGCCAGACGCCCACCGAACTGGCGCGGGCGATGGAGGAGGAGCTCTCCCGGTTCCTGCGCGATCCGATCGTCACGGTGATGGTGACCGGCTTCGCCGGGCCCTACAGCCGCCAGATCCGGGTGATCGGGCAGGCTGCGGAGCCGCAGGCGCTGCAGTACCGCGAGGAGATGAGCGTGATGGACGTGATGATCGCGGTGGGCGGTATCACCGACTTCGCGGCCGGCAATCGCGCGGTGATCGTGCGCAACGAGGACGGCGAGCGCAAGCAGTACCGGGTGCGCCTGGACGACCTGGTGAATGGCGGCGACATCTCGGCCAACGTGGACATGCTGCCCGGCGACACGCTGATCATTCCGGAACGACGCTTCTGACGAGCCCGGGGCGCGACGGGCGGGTTCCGGGCGCGCGGCGCTGAGGCGCCGCCGGGGAATCGTCGCCGCCACGCTGCGGGATCGGGGACGGTAGACATGGACCCCCTGACAAGGACGCACAACCCCGCTGCGCAAGCGCCTCGGCGAGAGGGCTAGTCGTGCGCATCTTCGGCCACTACATACGCCGCCGCGTGCTGATGCTCGCGACCGCGGAACTGCTGGTGGCGTATCTGTGCCTGTACCTGGTGCTGAGCCTGCCACCCTTTCAGCCGGAGGCCCTCAGCCTGCTGGACCCGGAGCTGGTGGCGGCGACGCTGGTCGTCCTGCTGGTGCTCACCCTGGCGGGCCTGTACGAGTCGGACTATCTGGCCACCCGCAGCACGCTGCGCTCCCTGTTGCGCCTGGTGCCGGCGCTGCTGTTCGTGGGCGGGCTGCTGCTCCTGTATGGGGCCCTGGTGCCGGCGGCACTGTTTTCGCCAACGGCGGTCGGCGGCGGGGTGCTGCTGTTGCTGACCGGGCTGGTTGCCGAGCGCACCCTCTGGTGCAATTTCTCCGACGCCGACGCCTTCAAGCGCCGCATCCTGGTGCTGGGTACCGGCAGCCGGGCCCGCGCGATCGAGACGGTCCACCCGGACAAGGCCCCGGACGACCTGCCGTTCCGGGTGCTGGGCTACATCGCCACCGAGGGCGAGAAGGACTGCCCGCAGGATCCGGCGCGCCAGTTACAGCTGGGCTGCGATGCGAGCCTGCTGGAGATGGCGCGCGAGTTTCGGGCCCACGAGATCGTGGTCGCCATCCGCGACCGACGGGGCAACCTGCCCGTCCGGCAGCTGCTCGAGTGCAAGCTGAACGGGGTGGCTGTCACCGATGTGTCCAGTTTCTTCGAGCGCGAACAGCAGCGGGTGCAACTGGACTCGCTGAACGCCAGCTGGCTGATCTTCGGCGAGGGATTCCGCCAGCACTGGTCCCGCAACGCCATCAAGCGGACCTTCGACGTGCTGGCCAGTTCGATGCTACTGCTGGCCACCCTGCCGGTGATGCTGGTCACCGCCCTGGCCATCAAGCTGGAAAGCCGCGGCCCGGTGTTCTACTGGCAGACGCGCGTGGGGCTGGGGAATGTGCCATTCGAGGTCTGCAAGTTCCGCAGCATGCGCGAAGACGCCGAAGTCGATGGCGTGGCGCGCTGGGCGGTGCGCGACGACGACCGCGTGACCCGCGTGGGGCGCATCATCCGCAAGCTGCGTATCGACGAGCTGCCGCAGGTGATCAACGTATTTCAGGGCAGCATGTCGTTCGTCGGGCCGCGCCCGGAGCGGCCCGTGTTCGTCGAACAGCTGACCGAGCAGATCCCCTATTTCCCGGCGCGCCACTCGATCCGCCCCGGCATTACCGGCTGGGCGCAGGTGCGCTACCCCTACGGGGCCTCGGTCGAGGACGCGCGGCAGAAGCTGCAGTACGACCTGTACTACGTGAAGAATCACACCCTGTTCCTGGATGTCCTGATCCTGATCGAGACGGTCAAGGTCGTCCTGTTCGGCCGCGGCGCGCGCTGATCCCGTAATGACCAGTGTTCCCCTGGCCGCGATCGGCTACCTGACAGCGGCACTGGCGTTCCTGGTGCTGGCGGTGGTGACCCTGGTGCGCTGGCGCAACCGGCCCTCGGGCCTGTGGGTGGTCCTGGCCGCGTTGCTGTCGGTGGGCTGGGCGGGCTACCTCGGTTTTCTCGCCTGGCAGTACGGGACCAGCGCGGCGATCTCCGGCGGCGTGATGGAGGTGGCCCGCAATGCCGGCTGGTTCGCGCTCCTGCTGGCGTTGCTCGCGGGCAGTGGAAGCCGCCCGGGGGTCGATCCGCGCGCCCTGCGCTGGTGGGCCAGTGGTGTTGCGGCCTTTCTGCTGTTCATCCTGGTGCCGATGCTGTGGCCGCAGTTGCTGGGCGCGATCTGGCCGGGGCTGGCCACATTGCTGATGGCGATCGCCGGGCTGGTGCTGGTGGAGCAGGTCTACCGCAATACGCCGCCGCAGAACCGCTGGGAGATCAAGTTCCTGTGCCTGGGTCTGGGCGGCCTGTTCGCCTTCGACCTGTTCCTGTTCGCGGACCTGGTGCTGTTCCAGACCATCGACAGCCCGTCCTGGCAGGCCCGCGGGTTCGTGAATGCGCTGGTGGTCCCGCTACTGGCAATTTCGGTGAGCCGGCGCCTGCCGCAGCGCGAGGGGCCCACGGTTTCGCGCCACCTGCTGTTTCACACCGCGTCGCTGATCGGGGCCGGGCTGTACCTGCTGGCGGTCGGCGGCGCGGGCTACTACCTGCGCCACCACGGCGGCGACCTGGGTGCCCTGCTGCAGGTGACTCTCCTGTTCGGGGCGGTGCTGCTGCTGGCGGTGGTGCTCTTCTCCGGCAGCGTCCGCGCCCAGCTGCGGGTATGGCTGGCCAAGCACTTCTTCAACTACCGCTACGACTACCGCCAGGAATGGCTGCGCTTTACCGGAACCCTCGCGCAGACCGATGACGAGACCCCGTTCCGGCAGCGGGCGATCCAGGCCATCGGCGAGCTGGTCGAGAGCCCCGGTGGCCTGCTCTGGGTCCATCGCGACGACGGCCGCTTTGCCCTCGACGGCGTGCTGAACCTGGGCGAGCCGGAGTACCCGGCGCTGGAACCGGACGATCCCCTGGTGGCATTCCTGATGCGCTCCGGCTGGGTGATCGACATCGACGAGTTCCGCCGCGATCCGGCGTTCTATCACGGGCTGGAGCTGCCGGCCTGGCTGGTGGACAACCCGCGCCACTGGGCCGTGGTGCCGCTGCTGAAAAGCGATGGCCTGGAGGGGTTTGTCGTGCTGGCCCAGCCACGTGCGCGGCATCGCATCGACTGGGAGGAGCGCGACCTGCTGAAGACCGCGGGCCGCCAGCTCGCCGTGTACGTGGCGCTGGTCCAGACCGACGAGGCCCTGCTGGAGGCGCGCCAGTTCGAGACCTTCCATCGGCTGGCGGCGTTCCTGGTCCACGATCTCAAGAACGTCTCTGCCCAGTTGTCCCTGATCAGCGCCAACGCCGAGCGCCACCGCGACAATCCCGAGTTCGTGGCGGATGCCTTCCGCACCGTCGGCAATGCCCGTGAGCGCCTGGAGCGCACCCTGGCCCAGCTGCGCAAGGCCCAGCCGGGGGCCGACAGCCCGCGTCAGGCGATCGAGGTGGACGCCCTGCTGGAGGAGGTCGCGCACGACAGCCGCGAGGTTCGGCCGGTGCCCCGGGTCACGGTCGAGGCCAGCGCCGGAGTCCTCGGAAACCGCGACGCACTGCGGAATGTGCTGCTGCACCTGGTGCGGAATGCACAGGAGGCCACGCCGGATAACGGCGATATAACCATGACCCTGAAAACCCGGGATCAATGGGCCATCATCGAAATCGAGGACAACGGGGCGGGCATGGACGAGGACTTCGTCCGGCGGCGGCTCTTCCGCCCCTTCCAGACCACCAAGGGAAACGCCGGCATGGGCATTGGCCTGTACGAGGCCCGGGACCTGGTGGTCCGGATGGGTGGGCGGATCGATGTATCCAGCCGCGTTGGCGAGGGGACCGCCTTCACGCTGCGTCTGCCACGGTACGGCACATGAGGCGTCTTCGTGCCGTTCACCATCACGTCCTCCCGGGGCCGGGTGCAAAGTAATGGAGTCGATGCTCAAGCTGCTGATTGTCGAGGATGACGCCGGCCTGCAAAGCCAGTTGCGCTGGTGCCTGGACGGCTACGAGATCCTGCAGGCCCAGGATCGCGCGAGCGCGATGGCGCATATGCGCCGGCACGAGCCCGAGCTGGTCACCCTGGACCTCGGCCTGCCCCCCGACCCGGCCAACGCCACCGAGGGCCTCGCGCTGCTGGAGGAGATCCTGGCGTTCAACCCCGGGGTCAAGGTGATCGTGGTCACCGGCAATGACGATCGCGAGAACGCGCTGAAGGCCGTCGCCCTGGGGGCCTACGATTTCTACATCAAGCCCGTGGATGCCGAGCTCCTGCGCCTGATCGTGGACCGTGCCGCCCGGCTGTACGAACTCGAGGAGGAGAACCGCCGGCTGGCCCGCGGCAGCACCTCTTCGCTGTCCGGGATCATCACCTCGGATCCGCAAATGCTGCAGGTCTGCCGCATGGTGGAGCGCGTGGCGCCCTCCGACGCGACCGTCCTGCTGCTGGGCGACAGCGGGACCGGCAAAGAGGTCCTGGCGCGCGCCGTCCACGACCTCAGCAACCGCGCGAAGGAGCGCTTCGTCGCGATCAACTGCGCCGCGATCCCGGAGAACCTCCTGGAGAGCGAACTGTTCGGCTACGAGAAAGGTGCCTTCACCGGC
This sequence comes from Thioalkalivibrio sp. ALE17, assembly GCF_000425605.1. Classification (NCBI taxonomy): domain Bacteria; kingdom Pseudomonadati; phylum Pseudomonadota; class Gammaproteobacteria; order Chromatiales; family Ectothiorhodospiraceae; genus Thioalkalivibrio; species Thioalkalivibrio sp. ALE17. The sequence continues at coordinate 259,119 of NZ_AUDT01000002.1, read as the reverse complement.
GCGACGCGCCAGACCATCGGCAAGATCGAGCATGCCGACAAGGGCACGCTGTTCCTCGACGAGATTGGCGACCTGCCGCAGAGCCTGCAGGCCAAGCTGCTGCGCTTCCTGCAGGAGCGCACGGTCGAGCGCCTCGGCGGGCGCAACGAGATCCCGGTGGACGTCCGCATCATCGGCGCCACCAACCAGGACCTCCAGGCCCTGATCCGGGCGGGCGACTTCCGCGAAGACCTGTTCTATCGCATCAGCGAGATCAGTATCGACATCCCGCCGGTGCGCGAACGCCAGGGGGATGCGACCCTGCTGGCCCACGCCCTGCTGGAGCGCTTCGCGCGCGAGCAGGGCAAGCCGCGCCGCGGCTTTACCGCCGACGCGCTGCGCGCGATCGAGGGCCACCCCTGGCCCGGCAATGTGCGCGAGATGGAAAACCTGATCCGGCGCGCCGTGATCATGGCCGACGGCAACCTGGTGACCGCGGAGGACCTCGGGCTCGAGGACCACGACCAGGAAGCGCCGCCGGAGCGTCTGCGCGAGGCCCGCGACCGGGCCGAATACCAGTCCGTGATCAAGGCGATGGGCCGCTGCAACGGCAACATCGCCCAGGCGGCCGATACCCTCGGCATTACCCGTCCAACGCTCTACGGCCTGCTCGACAAGTACGGGCTCAGATGAGGCACACCATGGTGACTACCCGATACACGAAACAAGCATCCGGCCCGGCCCGGTCCCGTCACAATGGGATACTGCCGGGACGCCTGAAGCCGCTGGCACTGGCGGTGGTCCTGGCCACCGGCGTGGGCCTGGCGGGCTGTGACCAGATCGGGACGGCCAGCGAACAGGACTACCTCGACCGTGCCCAGGCCCTGCAGGAACAGGGGGACTACCGGGGCGCCCGCATCGAGTATCGCAACGCCCTGCAACTGAACACCGATGCCCCGGCCACGCGCCGCAGTCTCGGCGTGGTGTATCTGCAGCTGGACAACCCGGAGGAGGCCCGCCGCCAGCTGGAACGGGCGCAGTCGCTCGGTATCCCGGAGGCGCAGGTGGCGCTGCCGCTGGCCGAGGCGTGGTTCGCGACCGACCGCTTCGCGCGGATCCGGGCGCAGTCGGTGCCGGAGGATCTCGCCGCCGAGGAGCGGCCACGGCTGCACGCGCTGCGGGCGGTCGCCTTTGCCGCCGTGGGCGAGCGCGACGCCGCGGAGGCCGAGCTGGCACAGGTCGAAGCGTCCGAGCAGGCGCCGCTGCAGGCCCTGGCGCATGCCCATCTGGCGATGGCCGAGGGTGATGCCGAGCGGGCGATGGCGTCCCTCGAACAGGCGCTCGATCAGGACCCCGAGCTGGCGCATGCCTGGAGCCTGCTGGGCGAGTACCGCCGTATCACCGGCGATTCCGAGGGCGCGGAAGAGGCCTTCACCCGGGCCATCGAGGTGCGCCCGGCTTCCGGACGTGACTACATGGCGCGCGCGATGGTGCGCCTGAATGCCGGCGATTATGAAGGGGCGCGGGCGGACGTCGACGGCCTGATGCAGGGTGGCTCGTCGCATCCCGGCGTGCATTACCTGGACGGGATGCTCCTGATGCAGGAGGAACGCTACAGCGACGCGCGCGCGAGTTTCGAACGGGCCGTGGCCGGCAATCGCACCTACAGCCCCGCATTGCTGGGGCTTGGCCTGGCGCATCGCAGCCTGGGCAATCTGGAGCAGGCCGAGCACAACCTGAACCGGCATGTGCAGGAGAGCCCGGGATCGCTGCAGGGCATCCGTACCCTGACGGCGATCTATCTGGAACAGGATCGGGTGGAGGATGCGCTGCGGTTCGTGGACCGGGTCAGCCGCGACTACACCGGCGATCCCGCCGACATGGCGGAGCTGCGCGGGCGCCTGCTGCTGGTGGCCGGCGACTCCGAAGCCGGGATCGAAGCCTTGCGCGATGCCGTGGCCGCGAGCCCCGGCTCTCAGGGCCTGCAGGAACTCCTGGCGGTGGCGCTGCTCCGGGGTGGCGAGACCGAGGAAGGCCTGGACGTGATGCGTGCCGCCGGTGGCGGCGAGGTTACGGCGCAACAGGTCGATACCACCATGGTGCTCTACCTGTTGCAGGCGGGTCGCTATGACGAGGCGCTGGAACGCGCCCAGCGCCTGCAGGAGCTGCAGCCGGAGGCCGCCGGCCCGCTGAGTCTCCAGGGCGCCGCCCTGATGGGACTGGGCCGGACCGACGAGGCGCGCGCCGCGTTCCGCGAAGGGGTCGAACGTGACCCGGACGATATCTCCGTGGCGATGAACCTTGCCAGCCTGGAATTGCAGGCCGGCAACCGTGGCGCGGCACGGGAGGTCCTGGAAGCGATTCAGGATCGCCACCCCGGGCATGCCCGCTCCGCGCAGCGCCTGGCCAATCTGAGTCTCCAGGACGGGGACCAGCAGGGCGCCGCCCGCTGGTTTCGGGTGGCGATCGAGTCACAGCCCGAGATGCTGCCACCGCATCTCGCGCTGGCCCAGATCCAGCTCCAGGGCGGCCGCCCCGAGCAGGCCCTGGAGACGCTCGAGGCCGCGAGTGAACATCATCCGGACAATCCCGACCTGCTGTATGCGCTGGCCGATGTCCAGCAGACGCTCAATCGGCCCGATGCCGCGGTCGCCAGTCTCGAGGCGGCCGTCGAGCAGGCGCCGGACAATGTGAACCTTCGGCTTGCCCTGGCCCGCGCGCATGCGCAGGCCGGTGACGAGGCCGCCACCGAGGCCACGCTGCGCGAGCTGCTGGAACGCCAGCCGGAACATTACCGGGCCCGCGTGCTGCTGGCTCGAGGGCTGGTCAACCAGGAGCGCACGGAGGACGCCCGGCCGCATCTGCAGCGGCTGGAAGAACGCTTCGAGGATCGCAGCGAGGTCCAGGCCCTGCTGGGACGTGCGGCCCTGCAGCGGGATGATCCCGCGGCCGCCGCGCGGCATTACCGGGCCGCGCTGGCGGACCCGGGCGCCCAGCGCCGGGACTGGGTCCATGAACTGGCCCGAGCGCAACGGGAATCCGGCGAGTTCGAGGCCGGCCAGGCCACGCTGGAAGACTGGCTCGACGAGCACCCGCAGGACCTGGCCACCCGGCACATCTATGCGGCGCAGCAAATGGCAACGGGCGACGAGTCGGGCGCCGTGGCCTCGTACCGCCGCATCGTCGAGCAGGATGCGGACGACGTGATTGCCCTCAACAACCTGGCCTGGACCCTGCGTGAACGCGAGACCGAAGAGGCGCTCGGACACGCGCGCCGGGCCGCCGAACTCGCTCCGGAGGCGCCCCCGGTGCTGGACACGCTGGCCGTGGTGCTGATCCACGCGGGCGAGCCGGCCGAGGCCGCGGATATCCTGGGTCGCGCGCACGAGCTGGCTCCGGAGGATCCGGGCATCCAGTACCACCTGGCCTGGGCGGAAAGCGAACAGGGCGCACGCGACGCCGCCGCCGACCGCCTGCGGCAACTGCTGGATGCGCACGACGCCTTCCCGCAACGGGCCGACGCCGAGGCCTTGCTCGACCGCCTGTAAGCCCGAAGAGGTCCGACGTTCGAAGGGGCTGCCACAGGCAGCCCCTTTTTTCATGCCTGCCCGTACGCCTGCACGGCCGGGATGACGGTGTGTGGGGGTATGAGGCCGGGAATCTGGATGGCCTGTTCCGCCCCCTGTAGGAGCCTGCTCGCAGGCGAATGCCCCTGCCCGCGTCCGGCTCTGGCAGGAGCTTCGCCTGCAAGCAGGCTCCCACAAGGATGTTTCCACCGCGCACCCCTCTGTCGTCATCCCGGAGACCGCGCAGCGGTTATCCGGGATCTGCCGGGATCTGCCGGGATCTGCCGGGATCTGCCGGGGGCTGCCGGGGGCTGGCGCGGCGTCGGTGGCGGGGGTGGGAGATCCCGGCTCTTCGCTTCGCTACGGCCGGGATGGCGGAGTGTGGGGGAGTGCAGCGGTGGGGAATCCGGATGTCCTGATGTGACCCCTTGACCCCTGTGGGAGCCTGCTTGCAGGCGAATGCTCCTGCCCGTGCCCGACTCTGGCAGGGGCTTCGCCTGCAAGCAGGCTCCTACAAGGATGTTTCCACCGCGCACCTCCCTGTTCGTCATCCCGGAAACCGCGTAGCGGGTATCCGGGATCTTCAGGGCTGGCGCGGCGTTGGTGGCAGCGTCGGGAGATCCTGGCTCTTCGCTTTGCTGCGGCTGGGATGACGAGGTGTGGGGGAGCGCTGGACCTGGGGTGACGCGGGTGTGTGGGGGCGTGGTGTCCGGGGCGGATTGAAGGGCGTGGGGGAAGGCTCTGACTGGGGTGTGGATGATGGTGGTGCGTGATGGTTGGTATGCCCAGGGCTGGGCGTGGGTTGCCGTATGGGCCGGGGTCGGGCAGAAAAAAGGGCTCCGCGGAGGGAGCCCTTAACTCGGTGACCCCACAGGGGGGAGTGGGTCACCAAGGCTGTTGGTGGTGCGTGTTATGCGGCCTGGCGGTGGGTGCTGTTGGAGCGGCGGCGCATGCCACCGACCCCGATGAAGCCCGCCAGGATCAGCAGGGACAGGCCCATCAGCGCCAGGGTACCCGGCTCCGGCACCGCGAAGCGCAGGCTGCCGTCGTGGGTGGACTGAGTTTCGCTGAAGAGGGTTTGCCCTTCGCGGTCGTCGCCGTAGACGTTGTTGGCGTCTTGGCCGAAGAAGGTCTCGGGGGGCGGTGTTTGGATTGTGCCGGCGCTGGCGAAGGCCGAGACGATGAACGTCGGGGCGCCTTCCTCGTCCTCGAGCAGATCGGCGAAGTCGATGCCGTCAGAGGTGAACCAGAAGCCCGGCAGGACGTTCACGACCTGAAATTCGAAGGTGAAGGTCCCTTCGACGAAGGCACCGCCTGCGCTTTCAAACTCCAGGATGCTGTTCCCGGCATTCAGGGCCAGCTCCATCACCTGCTCGCCGGCGCTGTAGTGGGCCGCCGCCGCTTCATAGTTCTGACCGAAGCCGGGATTCGTATCGGAGATGAAGAGCTGGAAGTTGTCGTTGCCCACCGATGTGTAATTAGCGGTCACGCCGAAATTGCCGTTATCCAGGGTGCCAGAGCCCGTCACCACGCCGCGGAGCTCATCCCAGAGGAGCCCCATGGAGTAGTCCTCACCCAATCGGTCCCCGGTCCGAGGCGCAGCGGTATTGAGCGAGGTGCGGAACCCCGATGCATCGCCGTAGCCGCGGTCATAGAAGACATCGCCGACCTGAACCGGGCTGTCCGGGTCCTGAACGTACTGGAAGGTCTGGGTGTTCAGGTCGAACTGGATGCGGCGGACGTTTTCGACCGAACCGCTGTAGTCCGCGGTGGCGCCGAGGTTGATGTCGAAGTCGATGATCTCTGCCGCTGTCGCCGTGCTCGCGCCGGCGGCGAACATGCCGACAAAGAGCGAAGCGAGAAGTACTTTTTTCGCGTTCATGGGGCTCTCCTGATGCTCAATTTACAGCGATTCAACCATCGCCGGGGTCTGGCCTGGTGGCCGTGTCTGTTGCTTTCGGTTGAATACAAAGCAGGCTCCGTGCCAATTTCCGGTCTCGGAGTGGATGGCGCGCAGGGCATTGAAAATAAGGGAGAAAATTGGGTGGCAGCTGCTGAGCCATGGATCGATTGATCGCAGGAGGGGCTTGTGGCCGGGGAACTGTAAAGGGTGTCGACGAGCGGGCCGGCTGGATTCCGCCGTCAGGACGCCCGAAACCGGAGAAACCGGTAAAAATGTTTCAAAAACCGATGGTTGTGCGGATTGTTTGGCTTGTAAAGCATCTCGACAGGCCGGCCGCCAGAGGCGCGGCCGGGGGCTCGGTCAGGCCGCGCGGGCCCGCGCGAGCCGGTGCCCGACGACCAGCAGGGCCGGGAGGACCAGCAGGTCGAACAGCAGCGCCGCGATTAGCCCGAAGGCCGTCAGCCAGCCAAAGGCGGCCGTGGGCTGGAAGTCGGACAGGGCCAGCAGCAGGAACTGGCCCACCAGCACGATGGTGGTGGCGGTGATCGCGCGCCCGCTGCGGCGGAAGCTGCGGGCGAGCGCCCAGGCAACCGGGCTGCCCCGCCCGCGCCGCTGGCGATAGTTGTGCAGGACGTGGATGGTGTCGTCCACGGCGATCCCGATGGCGACACTGGCAATCATGGCCGTGGCCATGTCCAGCCAGATGCCGAGCAGGCCCATCAGGGCGAAGATCATCGCCACCGGTGCCAGGTTGGGGATCATGCTGAGCAGCGTCAGCGGGATCGAGCGCCACATCAGCAGCATCAGCAGCGTGATCATCGCGGCCACGGCATACAGGCTGTGCAGCTGCCCTTCGATCAGTAACCGCTCCTGGTCTGCGAACAGTCGGGCCATCCCGGCCATGTCCCATTCCAGGTCGGCCGGCGGGTTGGCTTCCAGGTGGTCGCGCAGGTCGTCCATCAGTGCGTTGATGGCCCGCGCCCCGTGGGCGTTCAGGTTGAGCAGGATGCGGCTGCGTTCGAAGTCGCGGTCTACGGCATCGAACAGGTCGCGGCCGTCGTAGATGAACAGGTACTGGGCGACCAGGTTGGGGTCGTCCGGGATGCGCCGGAAGGCCGGGTCTTCCTCGTTGAAGGCCCAGTGCATCTCGGCGACGAGATCCGGCAGGGACAGGCTGTAGTCCACCTCGGGGCGCTGGTCCAGCCAGTCCTGCACGCGCTGGATGGCCAGCATGCGATCCGGATCCTGCAGGCTGTCCCAGTCCGGCCCGTCGAACACCACCTCCAGCGCCATTACCCCGGAGAGTTCGCGCTCCACCGCGCGGGTCGCCTGGGTGATCGAGTGGTCGTCGTCGAAGAAGGCGTAGAGATCGGTCTCGACCTCGACCTGCCGGATCTGCGGGATCGCCAGGGCCACCAGGATGGCGGTGGCCAGCAGGACCCAGCCGGCCCGACGGATCGCCAGGTGTGCCGCCAGCGCGGTGAAGCGGTCGAGCAGGCGCAGGCCGCGCTGCGGGGCGAGCCAGTCGCCGCGATCCCAGCGCACCATGATCGCCGGCAGGAGCAGCAGTACGACCGCCGCGGCGAGGAGCACGCCGAAGGCCCCGATCAGACCGAAGGTCTCGATCGGCCGGATGCTGCTGACCTGCAGCGACGCCAGCCCCGCCGCGGTGGTCAGCGCCATGAACGCGGTGGGACGGGCCACGGCGGCCAGCGCCGCCTCCACGCGCGCGCGCCCCCGGTGGCCGCGCTGCGCGGCATGCAGCAGGGCGTTGAAGAAGTGCATCAGCATCGCCACCGTCAATGCGGTCAGCAGGGGCGGCAGGATGGCGGAGATCAGTGTGAACGGCCGGTCGAGCAGGATCAGCAGGGCGATCGCGGGCCCGGTGACCGCGCTGATCGTGGCAGCGGACAGCACGACCACCAGCGGGCGCCGGAACAGCCACCACAGCAGCAGGAGGCTGATGGTCATGGTGCCCGGAACCAGGAAGGCGAGGTCCTTGACCATCGCCCGGAGCTGCGCGACATCCAGGGCGATATGGCCGGCGATGGCGGTCAGATCGCCTTCCAGGTCGTGCTCGGCGATCCGGTCGCGGAGCAGGCGTTCCAGCTGCAGGCGCTGCAGGCTGTTTTCCAGCGCGTGCGGGCGCACGACCACCGCCAGCGCCTCGCCGCCGGGGCCGGCTACCAGGCCGGGGGCGAAGCGGTCACGCAAGACCCGCTCGCGCCATTCATCGGCCGTGCGTTCGTCCAGCGCGCGGCCGTCCACCAGGCGGTCCACGGTGAAGCCGTCGGTCGTGGCCCGGATGTGGTCCAGGGTGGTGACCGACAGGACCCGTTCGACGCTCGGATCGGCCTCCATGTCGCGCACCAGCGCGTCGATGCGTTGCAGGAAATCGGCCTCGAACAGCTCGCTGCCGGTAAACAGGCCGACCAGTACCTGATCCTGAGGGAAGCGTTCGCGCAGTTCGCGATCGAAGGTGACGGCCGCGGCGTCCTCGGGGAAATAGGACTCGGGGGCGTTATCCAGGTTGACCTGCAGGAGAACCGGGCCGGGCAGGAAGAGCAGCAGGGCCAGGATGCCCAGTGCCAGTCGCGGGCGCCCCAGCAGCCAGCGCATCAGAACTGCCCCCGCCAGCCGGTGACGAGCATGCGGTTATCACGATAGAAGCCCCCGGCCGTGCCCTCGGCCCCGTCCAGCCAGTGCAGGCCGATATAGAATTCCATGGGTTCGCGGGCGATCCATGCCAGTTCCGGGTTCAGGTAGACGTCGCGGCGGTTGAGCCCGATCGAATAGCGCAGGCGGGCCCGCCAGTTGTAGTCGGCAAACGGGCTCTCCAGTTCTCCGGTCAGGAAGTAGCTTTCGCGCGCATCCAGCATGTTGCCGGCGTTCAGCAGGTGCTGGCCCGCCAGCTGGGTGGTCATGCGGAAGTCCCCGTCTCCGGGGAAGCCCTCGGCGCCGACCACCCAGTCGACCCCCTCCACCGTGGTCTGGCGCAGGTCATCCGCGCGGGTCACCGGCACGTCGCTCAGCCAGGCGGCCTCGGCGCGCCAGGTCCAGGCGCCGGTGGCAAAGGCGGTGTCGCCGCCCACCACCCAGGTGCGCGGGTGGACGGCCTCCAGCGTCGGGTCCCCGGGTGGCTGGCCGGCGAGGATGGCCTGGCGGGTGTCGGTATCGAAGCGGTAGTAGGGCTGCGAATGCCGGGCCCGCTGGACGGTGACGGCGAAATCGGCGCCGCGGCCGGAGCGCCCCAGGCGCACGCCGGCGCCGCCGTTGCCGGAGACATCGTCGTCCAGCGCGGCCTGCTGGATCACCGACGCCAGCGCCGGGTCCTGTGGCAGCCCCAGCAGGCGTCCCCGGTTGCGGTCCACCGGGTGCCAGAGGCTGTCACGGTCAGGCAGCTCCGCCGGCCGGAACAGGGGCAGGAAGACCAGGTCCGCATGCCACGGCCCCTGGAAGAATTCCGCGCGGATCGCCGGGTTCGCGCGGCGCCGTTCGCCGTATGGGTCCAGGCCGAAGCGGGTCAGGTCCTTGGTGCTGAGCCGGTCGGTGGGCGGGATCTCGTCCACCCGTCCCCACAGGATGCGCTGGGTGCCCACGGTGACGCGCGTACGATCGCCCCGGTAGCGCAGGAAATTTTCGTCATAGTCGGCGCGTGTGCGGGTGGTGCTTGGGTAGTCGCCGCCCTGCTGGGCCAGGATGTCCGCGCGCGCCCCCAGGCGCAGCTCCCAGGCCTCGTTCAGGTCGCGGCGGGCACTGACCACGCCGCGACCGTGCTGCACATGGTCCACGGGACGCCCGGATGTGCCCAGCACGCCCAGTTCGATGCGGGCGTCCTCTACCCGCAGGTCCCAGGCGGCGGCGCCGGTCTGGGTGTCCGCGTTCGCATCCTCGGCCGACTCCTCGCCGAATACGAACGCGCGCTGTGCTTCGTCTTCGGCATCACCGTTTGGGGTGTCGCGCGACGGTGCCGGAGTGTCAGGCGCGGCGTCGCTCGCGGGAGCGGAGGATGCCTCAGCGACGGCGACGGGCGCAGCGGCGGGCCCAGCCGTGGGCATGTCCGGGACCTGCAGCACCGCGCCGGCGCGCAGGGTATGCACGTCGCCGTCGAAGGCGTGCGGATTGTGTTCGAACAGGCGCTGGACCATCTCCCGAGTGGGGATGCGCGGGTCCGGGCGCAGGCGCTCGGCCACGCTCCACAGGGTGTCGCTGGCGCGCACCGTGTAGTGGTTGCCGGCGCTCGGGATGGGCGCGGGTTCGGTGCGCGCAAGCTCGTCCGGCGCGGGCGGCTGGAGCGTCGCCCCGGCCTTCAGGCCCTCGGGCCCGCCGTCAAAGGCATCCGGGTTGCGGGCATACAGCGCCTGCGCCATGGCCTGGATGCGGACGGACGGGTCGGGCCGCAGATCGCGGGCGATGCTCCAGAGGGTGTCGCCCGGCTGCACGGTATAGGGGGCCGGCGCCGCGGCGGCCAGCGGCATTGGCCCCAGCACCAGCAGCCCGGCGAGCACCGTGGCGCGCCATCCCCCGGGCCGGGGCGTGGGCGCTTCATGGGCGATAGGGGCGCGCAAGGCTCGGGTCCGACAGGCCGCGGAGGGTGAATAGCTCGTCCGGGAGACCGCTGTTGTAGGTCACGTCCTCGACCTCGAGGATGGTGGTGCGACCGCTGGCAAGATCGGTCATGGAGCTGCGGGTTACCGTCCAGTAGCCCTGGATCTCCTCGATCCGCTGTACCTCCAGGCGCTTCGCGGGCTCTTCGCCCCCTTCGTACAGGTCGATACGCAGCGGCAGGAGGGTCTCCTCGTGGATCCAGCTGACCCGCTTGCTGTAGACGGAGTTGCCGCTGTCCACGGGCACGCTCTCGAGCACGGTGACCGGGGTGCCCTCGTAGGTATCCTCGCCCAGGATGCGGTGGTGGTCCTTGTGCGGTTCGCGGTCTTCCAGGTCCTCGAAGTAGAGTTCGGACTGCACGAAGCTGCCGCCCCGGTTCTCGCTGCTGATGCGGCGCTCGCGCTGGATCGCGGGCAGGTAGAGCCACTGGTCGACATCGCCGCCCGGGTGGTTGTGGACCAGGATGGCCGTGTCGGCAATGTTGCGCGGCGACGTAAAGCGAATGAGGTTGCGGCTGGCACCGGGCTCGTCGCCATCCAGGCGGTACTCGTAGCTTTCGCGTACCCGCTCGCGGCGGCCGCCGCCGGTGAGTGTCATGATCCCCCGGGTGACGGCATCGTCCCCGTCCGGGCGCTCGTGGACGGCGCGGGCCAGCTCGCGCGCCGCGGATTCCTCCGCCAGCGCCGTGGCGGGCAGGGTGGCCACCGCGAGCAGGAGGCCCGCGCCGAGGAACATGGCGGTCCGGTTCATCATGGCGTCATTGTACCTCCGGGTTCGCGGCCCGCTGGTGCGCGCGCTGGGCGCGCAGTCGCCGGCGGGCGATCCGGATCAGCAGGCGGTGGAGCGGGTTGCGATTGCCCCCGGGGCGCCAGGTGCGGGCGAGGCGCTGGCGGTAGGCGTCGAAGTGCACGCCCCGCGGGGCCCAGGTCAGCGTACCGCGCCCCAGCAGCAGTTTGAGCACCTCGGTGCCCATGACCCCGGCGCACAGGTCGCAGGCCATCGGGGTGGAGGGGCCGCGGCGCGCCGCCAGGTCGACGGCTGTCGGGTCGGCCAGGTAGCCCATCTGCAGCATCGCGGGCGCCAGGCCGATCATGAATCGCAGGGCCAGTTCCTCGTCGTCCAGGTCGTCGTGCAGGTCGAAGTAGGCGTCGAAGCTCATCCCGTCGGGGCGGAAGTTCAGCAGGGCGGCCCCCATGCCGAGCGGGGCCACCGTGACGGCGGGAATGCCGCGTTCGGCGCAGGCCCGGAAGACCTGGCGCCGGATGTCGAAGGCGAAGAAGTCGAGGCCGTCCACGTAGACATCCACGCCGTCGAGGAAGGCCGCCAGGTTGTCCGCGTGGACGCCCTGCGCAAAGGCGTCGATCTCGAGTTCCGGGTTGATGTCCCGGGCCATCTCCTCCAGCACCTCGACCTTGGGGCGGTCCAGCCGCGACAGGGCCGCGCCGACCTGGCGGTTCATGTTGTGCAGCTCGAAGATGTCGGGGTCGGCGATGCGGAAATGGCCGATCCCGAGGCGCACCAGGGTCAGCAGGTGGGCGCCGCCGACCCCGCCAAGACCGGCGATCGCGATGCGGGCGCCGCGCAGCCGTTGCAGTTCGGCCGGCGTCACCCAGCCAACCGTTCGGGCGAAGGCCGTCTGGTAGTCGAACCCGGAACTCAATGCGCCAACCCGTTGAGTCCCGGTTGCGAGCGTGCCGGTAGCGGCAGGCGTGTCCGGCCGCTCGGGTGGACGACAGGGCGCCCGGGCGCGCCCGGGAAGCGGAGCATCTTCGCGGATGTCACCGCCGGGGAAACACGCGGGGCGCGCAGCAAGGTCGACTCCACGTGCCGGCACAGCTCGCTCAGGGCGCTCGATCGCTGGATGCTTTCGTGTGCCTCGCCGGAGTCGATGTAGAACGCCGCGCGTTTGCCATGATAGTGCACGACCTCGCCGATCTGGGTGAACTCCAGCCCGGTATGCCGCAGGATGCGGGCGAGGGCCGGCTCCATCATCGCGAAGGCATGCTGCTTGCGGTAGTGCACGCAGAGCAGGGTTGCGGCCACGAACAGGCTGACCGCGAGGATCGGGAACACGCGGATCTGGTCGGGCGAGAGTTTCAGGGCCTCGATGTCCCCGATGGGGGTGGCGGCCTCGCCGTTGCGGCGGCGGAACATGCTGTGCACGGCGAGCCGGGACACCTCGCAGACGTTGTCGCGCTCCAGCCGGTCCGGGCGCCAGGGGGTGTCGAAAAAGCTGTCGTGGCAATGGCGCTCCATGGGCAGCTGTCCGATCGGGTCCCGGGTGTCGACATGCACTACGCGCACACAGCCGGCGGCCATCCCGCTGGGCTTGTGCTCCAGCAGGCAGTGCCAGGCCTGGGCGTCGTACGCGTCGACCTCCTTGTGGCCCGGGCAATCCTCCTCCCGCTCGAAGCCGAACTCCTTGCAGTACACCTGGTAGCGAAGATGCTGGATATCCTCCAGGTGTTCCCCGCTGCGCTGGGAGAGATCGAAGTACCGCTTGAAACCGCTGACGATCGAGTCGCTTTCCACGACTAGTTTCCTCCTGCTGCAAGCCCCGCCACGTCCGGTGGCGGCCCCCACGCGGCGGGCACCTCCGTCGGATGCGGCGCCCCGCCCGTGGCGGGCTCTTCCCACGCAGTGTAGTGGGGAATCTCCGCCGCTGCCGGGAGTTGCAGGCGCTCTCGCCAGGCGCGCAGGGCCGTGCCCGCGGCCTCGGTGTGCGCGAGGCACGGGATGCGGGTGCCACGATGACGGTGGGGGGCGCCGCACACCTCGATGGGCAGGCCGTGGCGTCGCAGCAGTCGCACGAGTGCCGGGCGCACCAGGAAGAACATCCGGCGGTAGCCGTGGCGCCGCGCGTACTCCTGCGAGGCCTGGCACAGGTGATAGAGCACCTCGGGCGAAGCCCCGCGCACGATCAGGCGCGACACCTCCAGTGCGGGTTCCCGGGACTGGGCTGCCACCTCGGGAAACAGCCGGCAGTTCGCCGTGGTCGGCAGGGGTTGGTTCCCCGGCAGGATCAGGCGCATGGCGCCCACCCAGCGAGCGTCCGGCGGGCGGCCTTCGTGGCTGATCAGGAAATGCTCGGCATGCTCGTCGTAGGCATCGCGCTCGATGCCTTCCGGGTGCTGTTCGGCGGGTTCGAAACCGGTTTCGCGGCAGTACACCTCGTAGCGCAGGCGGAAATGGATCCGTCGGGCGGCCTCCGAGCGTGCGAGATAGGCGCGGAACCGTCCGGCCCTATTCACGCGCAGAGCCGCATCCGGAACCGGATGCGGCGGGCGGTCGAGGGGGTGTGTCTGTACTTCGGTTGGGTGTCGAGTCCGTATTCGGATAATGCATGTTTCTGCTCCCATGGTCCGAGATTGAATGCCGCACCGTTCAGTGCGCGGCATTCGCGAACTGCAGACCGACCCCGCGCGGACTGGAAAACACCACCACGCCGTCGCGCACGCTGCCCTCCGCCACCATGACCCGGATGGGCGTTCCCGGGGGCAGTCGCGGCTGGTAGCGCAGCGGCATGACGCGTGCGCCGTAGCGCGAGATGTCCACCAGCCGGCAGCGCGCCGGTCGTCCCTGCACCCACATCTCGGTGAGTCGGTTGACGATCTCGCGCGGCCAGCGCCGCCGTTCCTCAGGCATCGGGGTGGTTGCCCCGTCGTCCTGTCCCTCGCCGAACTGCCATGCCATGGCCGCGCCCCAGTGCCGTTCCTCCGACGAGCTGGCGTAGATCTGTGCCTGCGCCGGATGCGTGATCGGGGGTGACCCCAGTCGGTCGATCAAGGCCGCCACGAAGCTGGCGGAGACCTGTTCATACTCGCCGACGGTCTCCAGATCCTGATACAGCTGGCCGTGGACTTCGTCCAGGATGCGCAGGCGTTCCTCCCAGGGTTGATCCGCGATCGCCGGGAACCAGAAGTCCGCGAGCTCCAGTGCCAACTTTTCGTGACTCATCAGCGATCCTTGAGGGTCGGTGCAGGGGCCGCTGCAGGCTTACGACTCTACCCAGTGACCCGGTAGCAAACCCTGTACCAGTTCACAGAACCGCCCGGGATTCATTCGCCTTCGTGCGATCGCCCGCGCCGTGATCTGCGCGTCAGTTCGCCGTGTGTAAACAATCCCGACATCTGTGGACAGGTGTGCGCAAACCCACTTGAATGAACCTGGGATTTCCCCAAACCCGGCGGGACCGGCACGACGGTGCCAGAGCCGGGTGGTCCCGGCGCAACGCAGGCGCGTCCGGGGGACAGGTATTCGCTGCAGATCGGCCCGCGGGCGCTCCCATGCGCCAGTGCGGTCGGCGGGAAGCTGGGCCGTATGGAAAAGATCGTTCAAGAGCTCTGGCAGCATGTGCGGGGCACCTGGCGCAAGCGCTGGTGGATCCTGCCGATTGCCTGGCTGGTCTGTATCGGTGGCTGGGCCTACGCCCACAACCTGCCGGATACCTACCAGGCGGATGCCCGGATCTACGTGAACACCCAGTCGGTGCTGGATCCGCTGCTGCGCGGGATGACGGTACGCCCGAACACCGAGCAGCGCCTGCGCATGATTACCCGTACCCTGCTCAGTCGCGACAACCTCGAGGAAATCGCCCGCGAGAGCGATCTCGATGTGCTGACCGGGAACGCCAGCCTGGATGCCCAGGTGGCATTGCTGCGTTCGCGGCTGACGCTGGAGGGGGGCGAGCGCGACAACATCTACAGCGTCCGCTTCCGCCACAGCAACCCCGAGGTCGCCTACCGTGTGGTCCGGGAGACGGTTGACCTGTTCATGGCCCGCGGCATGGGCGACTCGCGCCTCGACCTCACCACTTCGCAGCAGTTCATCGAGCGTCAGCTGGAGAACTACGAACAGCAGCTGCAGGAGAAGGAGGCCGAGATCGAGCAGTTCAAGCGCGACAACGCGCGCTTCCTCAGTGGCGATGGCAACTTCTACTCGCGGCTCGAGCGCACCCGTGACCAGCTGCAGCAGGCCCGGCTGCAGCGCCGCGAGGCCGAGAGCCGGTTGCAGACACTGGAGCGGCGGGCCCGTGAAGGCCGGGCCAGTGGCCTGGGGGGCTACGAGAACTCGGAACTGGACCGGCGCATCAGCGAATTGCAGGAGAACATCGACGCGATGCGGCTGCGCTACACCGATGAACACCCGGACGTGGTGTCGTCGCGCCGCATCCTCGTCGAGCTGGAGGAGCGCCGGGAACGGGAGGCGCAGGAGTTCGCGCGCAACCCGCAGGCCATCCAGCGCCCGGGCAGCAGCAACGAGGCGCTGCAGAACGCGATCTCCGAAACCGAAAGCGAGATCGCCT
This sequence comes from Thioalkalivibrio sp. ALE17, assembly GCF_000425605.1. NCBI lineage: Bacteria > Pseudomonadati > Pseudomonadota > Gammaproteobacteria > Chromatiales > Ectothiorhodospiraceae > Thioalkalivibrio > Thioalkalivibrio sp. ALE17. Next base: position 243,758 of record NZ_AUDT01000002.1, on the reverse strand, counting down.
CGCTGACCACCCGCATTGCCGAGTTCGAGGAGCGGGTGGCGCGGCTGGAGGGCGATGTGGACCGCGCGCCGGCGGTGGAGTCCGAGCTGACTTCCCTGACCCGCAACTACGACGTGCTGCGCAATTCCTACCGCCAGCTGCAGGACCGTCGCGAGCAGGCGGTGATGTCCGAGGCCGTGGAGAGCCAGACCGACGCGGTCGATTTCCGGGTGCTGGAGCCACCGCGCCAGCCCACGGCGCCGGCCTCGCCGGATCGGCCCATGCTGGCCACCGCCGTCCTGCTGGTCGGCCTGGGGGCGGGCACCGGATTTGCCTTCCTGCTGTCGCAGCTGCGGCGAACCATCAGCAGCAGCCAGCAGCTGGCGGCGGTGACCGGCCGCCCGGTCCTCGGCAGTGTCTCGCGCGTGCGCACCCCGATGACCCGGCACCGGCGGTTGTCCGAGCTGGCCGTGTTTGCGGCGGCGCTGGGGACCCTGGTGCTGGTCTATGCCGTGGTCATGGGGCTCTACGCGACGGGGTCCGAGTTCCTTCTGGACGAGCTCATGGGATGGCTGCGATGAGGGTGCCGGGCGGGTTCGCCGGGCACGTTTCCGGTCATCGCCGGGCGCACCGACTATCTTTCAGGGAACGGGCCGATTCGACGCAATCGGTTGCCGGCAGGGGGCAGACAGCGCGATGAGCATTATCGAGAAGGCACTGGACAAGAACCGGGCGCGACAGCCGGTCCCCGAAGCCAGGGCGGAACAGGCGCCGGCCCCCGAAACCCCGACGCCCGAGCCCGAACTTCAACGGGCACCGGTATCACAGGAAGTCAGCATCGATTTTGCCTGGCTGCGCAAGCAGGGGCTCATCGTGCCCGGGGATCAACGCTCCAGCGTGGCGGAAGAGTTCCGCATGATGAAGCGCCCGTTGCTGAACAACGCCTTCGGGCGCCACGCGGCAATGCGCGTGCCCCGTGGTCGGCTGATCATGATCACCAGCGCCCTGCCAGGGGAAGGCAAGACCTTCACCAGCGTGAACCTGGCGCTCAGCATGGCGATGGAGCTGGAACGCACGGTGCTGCTGGTGGATGCCGACGTGGCGCGACCGGCGATCCCCCGCACGCTGGGTTTCAAGGCCGACCTTGGACTGATGGATGTCCTCAGCGAGCCGGATATCCAGATCCCCGATGTGCTGCTGCGCACCAACGTGGAGAACCTGACCGTTCTGCCCGCGGGCCGTCCGCACGGGCGTTCGACCGAGATCCTGGCGAGCGACGTGATGCGGGATCTGGTCGATGACCTGCACGATCGCTACGAGGACCGGATCATCCTGTTCGACTCCCCGCCCCTGCTGGCGACCAGCGAGCCGGGCGTGCTGGCGACTCACATGGGACAGGTGGTGATGGTGGTCGAGGCCGATCGCACGCCGGCCACCACGGTGGAGCGGGCCATGCATCAACTGGATTCCTGCGGGGTCGTGCTCACCTCTCTCAACCGCGCGACGCCCGGTATCGGCATGGGGGGGCAGTACTACGGGGGCAGCTACTATGGCAGCGAGCGTGATCATGTCGCCGGCGCCCCGTCGCGCTAGGCCCCGGGGCCCGGCGGTGGCCCGTCGGTGGTGGATCGGCGCGGCCGCGGTCGTGCTGGCGGTGCCCGGTAGTGCGCAGGCCGTCGACTGGACGTTCACCCCCCGGGTCACGGTATCCGCGGAGGTGACTGACAACGCCCGCCTGGCCCCGCGGGGGCAGGAGGAGGCCGACCTGATCGGCACGGTCGCGCCCGGGTTCACGCTGCGCGGCGAAGGCGCGCGCAGCGACACCCGCATCGACTACCGCATGAACTCGCGCTTCTATGCCGACGATACACGCCAGGACCGCACGACCCACACCCTGCGCGGCCGCACGAACTGGGAGCTGGTGGACGACACCTTTTTCGTCGACGCCGGGGCCTCGCGTACCGAGCAGGCGGCCTCGATCCTCGGGCCGGTCGGGATCGGGGGCAGTACCCCGCGCGAGAACCTGCAGGAGACCACCACCTACAGCGTCTCGCCGATGCTGCGCACCCGCTACGGCAGTTTCGCCACGCAGGAGATCCGCTACACCTACGGCGAGAACCTCTACCACCGCAGCAACCGCCAGGACAGCGACTTCCACCGGGGTGAATACGTCCTCGACAGCGGGGCCGCCTTCAACCGTCCCTTCTGGCAGCTCGCCGGGTTCTACGAGAAAGAGCGCTTCGAGGATGGCCTGGAGGGCGAGTTCGGACAGGTCAGCGGGACCCTGGGCTACCGGTTCGGGCGGTCCCTGCGCCTGTTCGGCGTGGTCGGCGAAGAGTTCAACGACTATGCGACCACCCGCGAGGACGATGACGGCGGCTTCTGGCAGGTGGGGGCGGGCTGGGCCCCGACGAGGGTCACCAACATCGAGGCCCGCTACGGCGAACGCTACTTCGGCAAGAACCGGTCGTTGGCGGTCGACCACCGCAGCCGCCGCGCCACCTATCGCCTCAGCTACAACGAGGGCGTGAGTTCGACCCGGCAGCGGCGCGACGGGCCCTTTGCCCAGCTCGCGGAGGACATCCAGTTCATGTCCGTCGATGAACTTCTGGACAACTACTCCCCGGAAGAGATCTTCCTGTTTCTGCTGAACCCGGAGCTGGGCGACGAGGCATTCGTGGAAGGCTTCTACCTGACCCGAACCTGGCGCGCCGGCTGGAGTTACGACACCGGTCGCAGTGTGTTCGGCGTCAACCTGATCCAGACCGAGCGCGAATCCGAGACTCAGACCAACGTCGGCCTGTTCGAGGACAACCGCACCCAGCGCGGGGCCAGCGCGTTCTGGCAATGGCGCTACGGTCCGCGCACGACGACCCTGCTGACCACCGGCATCAGCCGGACCGACTTCACCGACAGCGATCGCGAGGATGACCTCTGGTTCCTGCGCGCCAGCGTCAGTCGTCAGCTGACGCCGGATACCAGCGCCAGCCTGGCCTACCGGCACCAGCGCCGGGATTCGAACGCCGCGGCCAACGAGTACCGCGAGAACGCGATCATCGGCACGCTGACACGGGAGTTCTGAGGCATGTACGAGGAATTCTATGGTTTCACCGGCCGGCCCTTCGCGCTGAGCCCCGATCCGCGGTTCTTCTACGCGAGCAAGGGCCACAGCCGGGCGATGGCCTATCTCGAATACGGCGTGCAGCTGGAGGAAGGCTTCATCGTCATCACCGGCGAGGTCGGGGCCGGCAAGACCACCCTGGTGCGCAGCCTGTTCGAGACCCTGAGCGACAAGCCCCTGGTGGCGGCCCAGCTGGTGAGTACACAGCTGGACGCCGAGGACCTGCTGCGCTCGGTCTGCCTCGCCTTTGGGCTGGAGGATGCCCCGAATCACAAGGCCGGGCAGCTGCGCCGCCTGGAGTCCTTCCTGCACGACACGCGGGCCCGGGGCCAGCGCGCGCTGCTGGTGGTCGACGAGGCACAGAACCTGGGCCCCGACGCCGTGGAAGAACTGCGCATGCTGTCCAACTTCCAGGGCGAGGACGGCCCCCTGCTGCAGAGCTTTCTGCTCGGTCAGCCGGAGTTCCGGCGCCTGCTGCGCAGCGAGAACATGCAGCAGCTGCGCCAGCGGGTGATCGCGACCTACCACCTCGGCCCGATGGACGAGGACGATACGCGCGCCTACGTCGAGCACCGGCTCGCGCGGGTGGGCTGGAATGGAAGACCGCATTTCGACGACGACATCTGGCCGCGCATCCACGACTACACCAGCGGCATCCCGCGCAAGGTGAATACCTTCTGCGATCGCCTGTTGCTGATGGGTTACCTGGAGGAATGCCCGGATCTGGATGCGGCGCGCGCGCAGCAGGTGATCGACGAGATCGAGGAGGATCTGGAGGGAGTGCTGCTGGACGAGACGCCCCCCGCCGCCGGTTCATCGGGGCCGCGCCGGGAGGCGCACGCGGGCACGGACGACCAGGGCGACCCGGGCGACCCGGATCAGGCCGTCGCCAGCCAGGTCTCGATGCTGCGCATCGAACAGGACATCGAGGCGCTGGAAGAACGCCTCCAGCGGATCGAACGCAACCTCCTGGTCAACTTCCGCGTGACCCAGGAGGTGCTCAAAATCGTGCGCGACGAGGGCTACGAGCCGGAGTCCTTGTCCCCGGTTCCCAGCGCCGTACGGTCGTAGGGGCGGAGCCTCGTCATGCAGCCGAAAAACGCCCATCGGCCCAATGCTCTGACCGTCGATGTCGAAGACTACTTCCAGGTCTCCGCGCTGGCGCCGCAGATCCCGCGCGACTCCTGGGATTGTCGTGAGTGCCGTATTGAGCGGAACCTCGATCGCATCCTCGACCTGTTCGAGCGCCGTGGGGCGCACGCCACCTTCTTTACCCTGGGCTGGATTGCCGAACGTTACCCTCAGGCCATCCGGCGTATCGTCGAGGCCGGGCACGAACTCGCCAGCCATGGCTATGGCCACCAGCGGGTAACCGACCTCAGTCCCGAAGCCTTCCGCGCTGACGTTACCCGCGCGCGCGGGATACTGGAGGATCTTTCCGGTTCCCCCATCCGGGGCTATCGCGCGCCGAGCTTTTCCATTGGGGAGGGCAACCTGTGGGCGCTCAGAATTCTGGACGAGACAGGGCATGACTACAGCTCGAGCATTTATCCGGTTCGCCACGACCACTACGGCATGCCGGACGCCCCGCGCGAGCCCCATCGCCCGTTGGAAGGCGGTATCCTGGAACTGCCGCCCGCCACCCTGCGCATGGGCGGCCGAAATCTGCCGGCGGCCGGCGGCGGTTACTTTCGTCTCCTGCCCTACGCCATCTCGCGGCGCGCCCTGCGTCGGATCGAGCAGGTGGATGCGATGCCCGCGGTGTTCTATTTCCACCCCTGGGAGATCGACCCCGGCCAGCCGCGTATTCCCGGCATTACCGCCAAGACGCGTTTCCGGCACTACGTGAATCTGCACCGTATGGAGGCGCGTCTGGATCGCCTGCTGCAGGACTTCACCTGGGATCGAATGGATCGCGTATTCGCTGTCCCCCTCGATTTGCAGGCCCCCGCCCTGACGTCCTCGGAGGGCGCCCGTGTATCAGTCGCCTGAAGACCAGGAACGGATGGCGGCTACGCTGCCCATGCAAGTGTGCACACTCGACGCGACCGGGCATGGGCGCTGGGATGCCTTCGTCGATGGCTGCCCGCAGGCCACGTTCTTCCACCGCGCCGGCTGGGCAACGGTCATGCAGCGCGCCTTCGGGCATCCCGTCTGGTTTTTCTACGCGGAACAGAACGGGGTTATCCAGGGCGTGCTGCCGCTGGTGCGGGTGCGCTCGCGCCTGTTTGGCGATGCCCTGGCCTCGATCCCGTTCGGCGTTTACGGCGGCATTGCCGCGCAGACGCCCACGGCCTTCGAGGCCCTGGATCGGCGTGCCCGGGCGCTTGCCGAAGAGCTAGGGGTGGATTATCTCGAATACCGTCACCTGGAACCGCAGCACCCGGACTGGCCAACCAAGGACGATCTCTATTTCACCTTCCGCAAGGTCATGGAGCCGGAGGTCGAGGCCAACATGAATGCGATCCCCCGCAAGCAGCGCCGCATGGTGCGCAAGGGGATCAAGGCCGGGCTGACCAGTGAATTCGAGTCCGATATCGAGCGCTTCTACCCGATTTTCGCGGCCAATGTGCGCCGCATGGGGACGCCGGTCTTCAGTCGTCGCTACTTCGAGACTCTGCTCGACGTGTTCGGCGACGAATGCCGGGTGCTCACGGCGCTGCACGACGGTGATCCGGTCGCCAGCGTCGTGACCTTTTTCTTCCGCGAAGAGGTGCTGCCGTACTACGGCGCAGGTACGCCCGAGGCGCGCCAGGTCGCGGGCTATGACTTTCTCTACTGGGAGCTGATGCGCCACGCCTGCGAGGACGGTTACCGCATCTACGACTTCGGTCGCAGCAAGCGCGATACCGGCTCGTTCAGTTTCAAGAAGAACTGGGGCTTCGAGCCGCAGCCGCTGTACTACGAGTATCACCTGGTGCGAGCGCGCGAGATGCCCGACGTAAACCCGCTCAACCCCAAGTACCGCTATTTCATCAAGGCCTGGCAGCGCCTGCCACAGCCCGTCGCCAACTGGCTCGGCCCCAAACTCTCCCGCTCCCTCGGTTGAAGGGCCTTCCCGCCACCGAGGCCACAGCCAACACCGAGCAGGTCAAGGTCAAGGGCGGATTCACCACGAAGAACACGAAGACACGAAGGCATGCCAAGGCAAGTTCAAATGCAGAGCAGGGCTTGCCACCGGGGCCATGGGGCACACGGAGAGCGGCGACTGCAAGAGCGGGTTGACCGCGAAGGCACGAAGGGAAACCAGAAAGTGATTATGGGGGAGAAATGGAATTCGACCCGCTATCGAAGAAGGCCATTGGATTGGCGATCGAGGTACATCGCGAGCTTGGGCCGGGGCTCTTGGAGTCGGTTTACGAGAAATGCCTGGTGCACGAAATGCTGGAATCCGGCCTGTACTGCGTGTCCCAGGTTCCGATCCCGGTCACGTACAAAGGGCAGGAGCTGGATTGTGGCTACCGTATCGACATCCTGGTCGAGGACAGACTGATGCTGGAGCTGAAAAGCGTGGACGCCCTGCAAAGGATTCACGAGGCCCAAACCCTCACATACATGAAGCTCGCGAATGTTCCGCAAGCGCTGTTGATCAACTTCAACAATGTGCGCCTGAAAGACGGTCTCAAACGACTAGTCCTTTGAAGTGAAGGCCCTTCTTCGTGCCTTCGTGACCTTCGTGGTGAATACGCCCTATGGATGATCTTCTTTATCTGGTGCATCGGATTCCGTGGCCGCCGAACAAGGGCGACAAGATTCGTTCGCACCACATCCTGCGCTATCTGGCGCAGCACTATCGTGTGCACCTGGGTACGTTCATCGATGACCCGGCGGATGCGGCGTATCTGCCCGAGCTCAAGCGCATTTGCACGACGGTCTGTGCCCGTCCGCTGCCGCGCCGGCGGGCCCAGTTGCGCGCGCTGACCGGCTTCCTGAGCGGCGAGCCGCTGACGGTGCCGTGGTATCGCGACCGCGAACTGGCACGTTGGGTTAGGACCACGCTGACCCGCCAGCCGGTCGCCTGTGCCGTGGCCTTTTCCTCGGCGATGGCCCAGTACCTGCCGGAAGGGGGCGGGCGAACCCGGGTGGTCGACTTCGTGGACGTCGATTCCGACAAGTGGACGCAGTACGCCCCGACGCGGCGCTGGCCCATGAGCGCGGTGTATCGGCGCGAGGGCCGCCGGCTGCTGGACTACGAGCGCCAGGTCGCGCAGGCCAGCGATGCCAGTCTGTTCGTGTCGCCGGCCGAAGCAGACAGCTTCCGCCAGCGCGCCCCGGAGGCGGCGGACCGGGTGCATGCGCTGAACAATGGCGTCGATGCCGCCTTCTTCGCACCCGAGGCGGTGGCGGGTTCGAACCCCTATGTCGCCGGCGCCCGCACCATCGTGTTTTCGGGCGCGATGGATTACTGGCCCAACGTCGATGCGGTGGTGTGGTTCGCCGATCACGTCCTGCCCGGCTTGCGTGCGGAACACCCGGGTGTGGAGTTCTGCATCGTCGGCAGCCGGCCGGCGCCCGAGGTGGCGGCCCTGGCGGCCCGGCCCGGCGTGACGGTGACCGGCTTCGTGGACGACGTGCGTCCCTGGATCGCGCACGCCACGCTCGCGGTCGCGCCGCTGCGCATCGCGCGTGGCGTGCAGAACAAGGTCCTGGAGGCGATGGCGCTGGGGCGTCCGGTCGTGGCCAGCCCGCAGGCCCTGGAGGGGCTGACCGCGACCCCCGGGCACGAGGTCGTCGCGGCGGACGCCGAGCCGCTCGCGTTCCTGGAGGCCGTCTCCGGGTACCTGCGCGCCCCGGACCCGGCGCTGGGGCAGGCGGCCCGCGCCCGGGTGCTGGCGGACTACGACTGGGCGCGCAATCTCGCGCACCTGGGCGAGATCCTGCGGCGTCGCCCGGGCCGCGTGTCGGGTACGGTGTCGATCGAGGAGGCCGCACATGGTCGCTGACGCGCTGAATTCCCGAACACGCGCCCGCGGTTCCTCCTGGTGGTTTGCCGCGCCGGTCCTGGTGCTGGGCCTGGTCGTGCTGGGGTGGATGTTCTACCCGACGTTCGCCTCCATCGTTACGATCTGGAACCGCTCGGACACCTTTGCGCACGGGTTCCTGATCGTCCCCATCGTCCTGTTCCTGCTGTTTCTCAAGCGTCAGGAGGTGCTTGCGCTGGAGCCGCGCCCATCCTGGTGGGCGTTGTTGCCCTTGGTGGGGCTGTCCCTCGTCTGGGTGGCGGGGGAGCTGGTGGATGTGGTGTCGGTGCGCCAGTTCGCGGCCGTGCTGATGATTCCCGCGCTGTTCTGGCTGGTGCTGGGCAACGCGATCACCTGGCGCCTGCAGTTCCCCCTGGCGTATCTGCTGTTCGCGGTCCCGTTCGGCGAGTTCCTGGTGCCGCCGATGATGGATCTGACCGCGGATTTCACGGTGACCGCCGTGCAGCTGACCGGGATCCCGGTCTATCGCGACGGGCTGTATTTCGATCTGCCCACCGGCCGCTGGTCGGTGATCGAGGCCTGCAGTGGCGTGCGCTACCTGATCGCGTCGGTCGCGCTGGGCACGCTGTATGCCTATCTCATGTACCGCAGTCCCTGGCGGCGGATCGTGTTTGTCGGCGTGTCGATCGTGGTCCCGATCGTTGCCAACGGCCTGCGCGCCTACATGATCGTGATGATCGGCCACCTGAGCGACATGGAGCATGCGGCCGGGGTGGATCACCTGATCTATGGCTGGATCTTCTTCGGCGTGGTCATCGCGCTGATGTTCGCGATCGGTGCGTTGTGGCGCGAGGACATGGAGCCGTTGCCGACCCCGACGGTGCCTCCCGCGCAACCCGGGCGCTCCGCGCAGGCGGGTTCGTTCGTTGCCGCCGCGGTGCTGACGGTCGTCCTGGCCAGTGCGGCGCCGCTGTATGCCGAGTGGATGAACCAGCGTGATCTCGGCCCCGTGGCGGGCCTGGGTACGGGCCCGCTGGCACCAGCAGGCTGGCAGGTCCTGGAGGAACAGGATGCCGCCTGGGAGCCGGGGTATCGTGGCGCCCGCGACGGTCGCGGCGGCCTGGTGACGGCCGCCGACGGCGGCGAGCCGGTGGGTATGCATGTGCTGTTCTACCGCGAGCAGTACCGGCACGGGAACATGGTGGGCTGGAGCAATACCCTGGCCGGGCGCGATCGGGCGCTGGAATGGTCGCAGTCGCGTCGCGGCCGGGCCATGCTGGAGGGATACCCCAACCCGGAACGCTTCCTGCTGAACGGTCCCGGGCAGCAGGTGCTGGTGTGGCGCTGGTACTGGGTGGATGGCCGCCTGACCACCCGCCCGCATGAGGTCAAGGCGCGGGAGGCGCTGAACCGGTTATTCGGTGGTCGGGACGATGCCGCGCTGGTGGTGCTCTATGCGCCGCTTGAGTTCGACAACGGCACCGATGCGGCGGAGGCGGCATTGCGGACCTACGCCGCGGATGCCCTGCCCGAGCTGCTCGAACAGCTCGACCACGTCGCGCGGCAGTGACGGGCGCCTCCGTACCCGTGGCCCGGGAGGGTGATCAGCGCCCCTGTGTGGCGCACATCATCCATCGCCTGGATATCGGCGGGATGGAGAACGGGCTGGTCAACCTGATCAATCACATGCCGGCCGATCGCTTCCGCCACGCGATCATCTGCATGACGGACTACACCGACTTTCGCCGACGCCTCGAGCGGGATGATGTCAGCCTGCACGCCCTGCACAAGCGCGAAGGCAAGGATCCGCGGGTGCACCTCCGCCTGTGGCGGCTGCTGCGCCGCCTGCAACCGGACATCGTGCATACCCGCAACTTCGGCACGCTGGAGGCGCAGGTGACCGCCGCGCTCGCCGGGGTGCGGGCGCGGGTGCACGGCGAGCATGGCTGGGATGTCGGGGACCTCGACGGCACGCGTGACCGCAACCGCCGCCTGCGTCGCCTGGTGCGGCCACTGGTGGGGCATTACATCGCCCTGTCGCAGCACCAGAAGGGCTATCTGCGGGAGGCCATCGCGGTACCGGCGGCGCGTCTGTCGCACATCTTCAATGGTGTGGATACCGGCCGCTTCGCGCCGCCGCACGAGGGCTTTGTGTCCCCGTTGCCGCAGGCATTTCGGGACCCCGGCACGTTCGTGATCGGTTCGGTCATGCGCATGCAGGCGGTCAAGGCGCCACTGGATCTGGCGCGGGCCTTTGTCGCGCTGCGCGAGCTCCTGCCGGAGGCCTTTCCGCGCCTGCGCCTGGTGATGATCGGGGATGGGCCTTTGCGTGCCGAGGTCGTTCAGTTCCTGGAGCAGGCCGGGGTCGCGGACCAGGCCTGGCTCCCCGGCGCCCGGGAAGACGTCGCCGACTGCCTGCGGGCGCTGGACCTGTTCGTGTTGCCGTCGCTGGCCGAGGGCATCTGCAACACCATCCTCGAGGCGATGGCGACCGGCCTGCCGGTGGTCGCGACGGATGTCGGGGGCAACCCCGATCTGGTACAGCCCGGGGTGACCGGGGCACTGGTGCCGGCGGGGGATCCCGACGCGATGGCCCGCGCGCTGATGGCCTATCCCGCCGATCCCGCGCGGACCGCACGCGAGGGACAGGCCGCCCGCGCCCGGGCTGAGGCGGCGTTCAGCATGGAGGCGATGGTCACGGGCTACATGGCGGTATACGACCGGGTACTGGCCCGGCGTTAGTTGTGGCGCTAACGCCAGCCGCCCCACGGCGCGAATCGCGGGCGCTCGGTGGCGGGGTTGTCGTTTATTCTGGATTTTCCGTGATGGTGCGAGGGCCCGGCCCGAACCGGTGTCCGCCCGGCGGCACCGCCCAGTGTCGACCTGGCCGTGGATCGCCCGAATTCGACCGACGCCCAGGCAAGGAAGCAATCAGGACCCCTACATGTGCGGTATTACCGGCATCTTCGATCTGCGCGACCGGCGGCCGGTCAATCGGTCCCTGCTGGAGGCGATGAACGAGACCCAGTTTCACCGCGGTCCGGACGAGGGCGGCGTGCATCTGGAACCGGGTGTGGGGCTGGCGCACCGGCGCCTGTCGATCATCGATCTGGCGAGCGGGCAGCAGCCGCTGTTCAACGAGGACGAGACCGTCGTCGTGACCTACAACGGCGAGATCTACAACTTCCCCGAGTTGACCGCCGAGCTGCAGCAGGCAGGCCATCGCTTCCGCTCGCATTGCGATACCGAGGTGATCGTGCATGCCTGGGAGGAGTGGGGCGAGGCCTGCGTGCAGCGCTTTCGCGGCATGTTTGCCTTCGCCGTCTGGGACCGCAACCGGGATACCCTGTTCCTGGCCCGCGATCGCCTCGGGATCAAGCCCCTTTATTACAGCGCGCTGGCCGACGGGCACCTGATCTTCGGCTCGGAGCTCAAGGCGCTGATGGCGCATCCGGGGCTGCCCCGGCGCATGGATCCGCATGCGGTGGAGGACTACTTCGCCTTCGGCTACGTGCCGGAGCCGCGCAGCATCTTTCGCGGCGTGCACAAGCTGCCGCCCGGCCACACGCTGACCGTGCATCGCGGGCAGGGCAACCTGAACGAACCGCGCGAATACTGGGACGTGCCGTTCGCGGATAACGGCGTCACGCACCTCGACACCGCCGCCGAGGAACTCACCGCCCGCCTGCGCGAGGCGGTGGACATCCGCATGGTGGCGGACGTCCCGCTGGGTGCGTTTCTCTCCGGCGGGGTCGACTCCAGTGCGGTGGTCGCGATGATGGCGGGGCTGTCCGACGACCCGGTGCGCACCAGTTCCATCGGCTTTGCCGATCCGGCCTACGACGAGTCCCGCTACGCCCAGATGGTGGCCGAGCGCTACCACACCGATCACCACACGCAGGAGGTCGATCCCGATGACTTCGCGCTGCTGGACCGGCTGAGCGGGCTGTACGACGAACCGTTTGCCGACAGCTCCGCGCTGCCGACCTACCGCGTCTGCGAGCAGGCGCGCCGGCAGGTGGTGGTGGCCCTGTCGGGGGATGGCGGCGACGAGAACCTGGCGGGCTACCGCCGCTATCGCCACCATCTCGCCGAGGAGCGTCTGCGCGCACCGTTGCCGCTGGGGCTGCGGCGCCCGCTGTTCGGCACACTCGCGCATCTCTATCCCAAGGCGGATTGGGCCCCGCGTCCACTGCGCGCCAAGGCCACCTTTCAGGCCCTGTCCAGGGATTCGATCGAAGGCTACTTCCAGGGCGTCTCCATCCTGCGCGATGACCTCCGCGCCCACCTGTTTTCGCCGACGTTCCGGCGCTCGCTGCAGGGCTACGGCGCAGTGGAGGTCCTGCGCCGGCACGCGGAACGCGCGCCCACCGAACACCCCCTGTCCCTGGTGCAGTACCTGGACATGAAGACCTACCTGCCCGGCGACATCCTGACCAAGGTCGACCGTGCCAGCATGGCGCATGCACTGGAGGTGCGCGTCCCGATCCTCGACCACCAGCTGGTCGAGTGGATATCGGGCTTGCCGCCGGAGCTCAAGCTGCATGGGGCGGAGGGCAAGTATGTATTCAAGAAGGCCATGGAGCCCTACCTGCCGGAGGAGATTCTCTACCGCCGCAAGAAGGGGTTCTCCGTCCCGGTGGCGGAGTGGTTCCGGGGGCCGCTGCGCGAGCGCATGCAGGCTCAGGTACTGGGCCCGCGCATCGGCGACTCCGGCATCTTCGACATGGACTTCCTCAAGACCCTCGTGAACCAGCACGTCAGCGGCGCCCGCGACCACAGCCCGGCGCTGTGGTCCGTGCTGATGTTCGAGGGCTTCCTGCGCCAGCACGTCGAAACCGCCGATAAGGATGACTGAACCGTCCGTTTCAGACGCTCGTGCCGGTGGGGCGGCGCCGCTGCTACCGCAGCCCGACTGGCCGCTGCGCATGCCGCAACGGCTGGCGGGGCGGGTGCTCTGGCCGCTGCACGAGCGCCTGCGTGGTCGGGAAACGGCCGCTCATTTGAAGGCCCTGCAGCAAGGTGAGCAGGCCGGGGCCGCCGCTCTCGGGCGCTTGCATCAATCACGCATAGAGGCCCTGCTGGCGCATTGCGCGGAGCACGTGCCCTGGTACCGGGAAGCCCTGGCAGGCCCTGCTCCCGAGCTGGAGGACTTTCCGATTCTCGAACGCGATACCGTGCGCGAGAACGGGCGTGCCCTGGTGGCCGACAACGCTACGGGGCCGCTATTGCCCTCCAGCACCGGGGGCTCGACCGGGCGGCCCCTGGTTTTCTGGACGGATCGCGTCAAGGAGGCGCGCCACAACGCGCAGAAGCTCCGGTTTCGGGGCTGGTTCGGCATCCGTCCGGGCGATCGTCAGGTCGACTTCTGGGGTTCCCCCATCGAGCTCGGCAAGGCGTCGCGCTTGCGCGTGATCAAGGATCGCTACCTCCTGAACCAGGTCGTGCTCTCGGCCCACGATCTCACCCCCGAGCGTCTGCGCGCCTATGCCGGGTTCCTCGGGCGCTTTCGACCGCGCCTGGTCTATGGCTACCCCACCGTGATCGTGCGTGTCGCGCAGACCCTGCGCGAGCACCCGGAACTCGCGCGCGGCTGGCGGCCTCAGGCCGTGGTGTGTACTTCCGAGATGTTGTATCCGCAGGTGCGCGACACCATTGGCGAGATCCTGCAGTGTCCGGTCGCCAACGAATACGGATCGCGCGATGCGGGACTGATCGCCCACGAATGCCCGCACGGTCGCCTGCATATCGCGAGCGAACACGTGCACGTGGAGGTCGACGAACCGGACGCCGATGGGATCGGGGATCTGCTCGTCACCAACCTCGATGGGTATGCGATGCCGTTCGTGCGCTATCGCGTCGGCGACCGCGGCCGGTTGGGCGAGGCCGGTACCTGCCCCTGCGGCTCGCCGTTGCCGACGCTCGATCGACTGGAGGGGCGGCGCAATGACTTCCTGGTAGGCGCCGAGGGGCGGCGGGTTCACGGCTCTGCCGCCAACTACGTGATGCGCGAGTTGCCGCAGGTCGCTCAGTACCGGCTGGTGCAGCGTGCGGACCTCTCCCTCGATATCGAGGTAATCGCCAACGGGGCCTGGGGCGAGGCGCAGACCCGCACGGTTACCGAAGGGATGCACCGCATCCTGCATGCCGATGTGCCTGTGCGCCTGGAGCTGGTCGAGTCCATCGCGCCGTCGCCTTCGGGCAAGTATCGCTGGGTCGAGAGCGAGGCGCTGGAGACGTGAAGATCCTTTACCACCATCGCACTCGCGGCGAGGATGCCCAGGGCATTCATATCCAGTCCCTGTGCGACGCCTTCCGTGAGCTGGGCCATGAGGTCCACATGGTGGCGCCCCTGCAGCGCAGGGCCGAGGCGAGCAATACGCCAGTGCCCGCCAGGAACGAGGAAGGGGACGGGGATGCGAGGCCCACGCTGAAGGGCGTGCCGATCCCCTTCTGGTTCTACGAACTGCTTTCGCTGGCCTACAACGGGCCCGCCTTCGTATTGTTGCTGTGGGCGGTGCTGCGCCACCGGCCGGCCTTCATCTACGAGCGCTACAGCCTGTTCAGCTTTTCCGGTCGGCTGGTGGCCTGGCTGACCCGGCGTCCTCTCGTGCTGGAGGTGAACGCCCCGCTCAGCCTGGAACTGCAAACGCACGGGGATCTCGTGTTGCGGCGGCTGGCCCAGCGCATCGAGGACTGGCTTTGCCGCAGTGCCACCCGCACCATCGTCGTCACCCAGGCCATGGCAGATATCTTTGCCGCGCGTGGCGTCCCGCGCGAACGCCTGATGGTGATGCCCAATGGCGTGGACGGGGCCCGTTTCAACCCCCAGGTGGACGGTCGTTCCGTACGCGAGCGTTACGTACCCGCGGATGCCCGGGTGGTGGGTTTTGTCGGGTGGATCCGGCCCTGGCACGGCGTGGACGGGCTGATCCACGCCTGCGCGGCGCTAACGGGTGTGCACCCCAGCCTGCACCTGCTCATTGTGGGGGATGGCCCCGCCGTTCCTGCTCTCCAGAAGCTGGTAGCGGATCTGGGTCTTGCCGAACGCGTCCATTTCACCGGGCCGGTGGAGCGCGACGCCATCCCGACCCATATCGCGGCGCTGGATATTGCCGTACAGCCGGATGTCACCGACTACGCATCCCCGATCAAGCTATTCGAGTATCTGGCGCTGGGTCGCGCCGTGGTCGCTCCGGACAAACCGAACATCCGGGAAGTCGTGCGCCACGACTATAGCGCCCTGTTGTTCCCGCCGCGCGATTGGGGTGCTCTCGCCGAGCGCGTGGATGCCTTGCTGGCGGACGATGCGGCCCGCGTGCGGCTGGGTCGTCAGGCCGCGACCCTGGTGGAGGAGCTTGGCTATACCTGGCAGGCCAATGCGCGACATGTAATCGCCAGCGTCTGCCCGGCGGATGCGTCGGCACGGGATACGGCATGAAGCTCCTCGTCCTGTCGCGGGTGTTCCCCAATGCCGTGCAGTCCACCTACGGGGTGTTCGTGCGCGAGCGCATGTTCCGCGTGGCGCGTCACATCCCGCTGGTGGTGGTCGCACCGGTTGCCTGGTTTCCCGGTCAGGGACTGATCCGCCGTTTCTGGAATCCGCACTACCGGCCCCCGGTGCCCTATCACGAGGTGCAGGACGGGATCGACGTCTATCACCCTCGCTTCCTGTGCATCCCCGGCATCATGAAGTGGACCGACGGTCCGCTGCTCGCGCTCAGCCTCCTGCGGCTGGTGCGGCAGCTCAAGCGGGACGAGGGTGTCACCGCCATCGATGCTCACTTCATCTACCCGGATGGCGTGGCCGCATGGCTGCTGGGTCGATGGCTGGGCCTGACCCACACCATCACCCTTCGCGGAACCATCCTGCGCATATCGCGCACACGGCTGTCGCGCTGGATGTCCGCGCGCGCGATGCACGCCGCCGCCCGTGTGTTCTCCGTCTCCGGCGATCTGCGCCGCGTCGCGCTGGGCATGGGCATTGCCGAGAATCAGGTGCAGGTGATGCCCAATGGCATCAACCTCGACTACTTCTACCCCGAGGACCGGGTGACCTGCCGCCAGGAACTTGGCCTCCCGAAGGACGCAAAGGTCCTGATCACCGTCGGCGGGCTCAACGAGCGCAAGGGCTTTCATCGGGTGATTGAGCAGATGCCGGCCTTGTTACGGCGTTTCCCCAACCTCCATTACCTCTGCGTCGGCGGTGGCGGACCGGACGGTAACGGCCAGGCCTGGCTGGAGGGCCTCGCGCGTGAGCAGGGTGTGCAGGATCACGTGCACTTCACCGGTGCCGTGGCCCCGGAGCGCCTGCGGTTCTACTACTCTGCCGCCGATGTGTTCGTGCTGGCCACCCGCTTCGAGGGCTGGGCGAACGTCTTCCTCGAGGCGGCTGCCTGCGGCCTGCCCACGGTGACCACGCGCGTGGGGGGCAACCCGGAAGTCATCTGCTCGGATTCACTGGGCACACTGGTCGAGCTGGGCGATGGCGATGCCCTGCGCCGCGCCATCGAGGACGCGCTTACAACCGACTGGGACCGCGCGGCGATCCAGGCCTACGCCCGCGAGAACCGCTGGGAGGCCCGCATCCCGATACTGGTGGATGCCCTGCGCTCCGCCCATTCCGCACAACCGCCAGCCCACTGAACAAGGCCAGGGCGTTTTCACCACAGAGGACACGGAGCACACAGAGGTGAAAGATTGGATTCACCACGAAGCTCACGAAGGCACGAAGACGAGCTTGTTCACAGGAAGCGCGGGAAGAAGGGAAGATTTGTGAGGGTGGTGACGTGGCATGCCGGGTGATCGGGGTAACCCCAGCGCGGCGGATGCAGGCGACCACCGAAGCCCACAAGGACCTGAGTCCGCACTCCGCCGCCCAGATGAGGGGAGATGGAAACCGGTGCAGACGGGTGAGTTCCAGGCAGTCGACGCCGAGTCATTTCAGCCTGAGCCTTCCCTCTCTTCCCGTCTTCCTGTGACCCGCCCTTGCGGCGAACCTGGCTCAGGCAGTCTGTTTCCACGAACTGAATTCGCGGATTTGTTCCAGATCGGCCTGTTCCGACTGCTGCGCTTTGAATAAATCCCAGCGCACCTGAAGGTTCAACCAGAAGTCGGGCGACATGCCGAAAAAGCGTGCCAGACGCAGCGCCGTGCTTGGGGTAATGCCGCGCTTCTGGTTCACCAGCTCGTTGATGCGCTGATACGGAACATGGAGCGCATCAGCCAGTTGGCGCTGGGAGATGTGCATCGGCTCCAGGAACTCTTTCGCCAGCATTTCACCGGGGTGAGTCGGCTGTCGGTGGGTAGGGATGCGGACCATGATTCTGCCTCAGTGGTAATCCGTGATTTCGACCTGGTCGGGCCCGGCGTCTGTCCAGGCAAAGCAGACCCGATACTGCTCGTTTTTCATGCTATGCCAATACCGGAAAAGGGCGGAGCAGAGGGTAGCGTGGGTGCCATGGTCCGCGGATATCCCGGCTCTCCGCTTCGCTGCGGCCGGGATGACGACAGTGGTGTGCTGCGGCCCGGATGAAAGTGTCTTTCCGTCCAGAGCCTTCCCACTCTTCCATCTTCCTGTGACTCGCCCTTGGCCTGAAGGGATTGAATTCACCACGAAGCACACGAAGGCACGAAGAAATTCTTGTGATGACCTTACAGCACGCTGCGACACCCCGGTGCCGGACGGATCCAGACAGGAAGCGATCACCAGACCTACCACCCCTAATCCAGCCCTTCTCCGTGCCCTCTGTGTCCTCCGTGGTGTAACCGCCCTTGACCTTGCCCTTCTTCGTGCCTTCGTGTGCTTCGTGGTGAACAAATAGCGAGCGCAGGCGGCTAGCGGGCGGCGGGGTGCGACTCCAGCCAGAGGTCGAGCATCATCAGGACCCACACCAATTCGCCGTAATACGCCGCGTGTTCCTCGCGATGCAGGCGGATCAGTTCGTCGATGAAGTCGTCGCGCAGGAAATCGCGTCCCTTCAACCGCAGCAGGCTGTCGTAGGCCAGTTCCTGTAGCGGCGCGTGTTCCTGCATCCACACCCCGAACGGCAGGCCGAATCCGTGCTTCTTCTTGTCGATGATCGCCTCCGGCAGAAAGCCGGTGAACGCCTCTTTGTAGAAGTGGCGCAGGCGTCCTTTCTTCAGCTTCAACGCGGACGGCACGCGGCAGGAGAACTCGACCAGGTCATCGTCCAGCATCGGGAAGGTCACATCGACACCGGCCAGCTGGCACATGCCGGTCACCTTGCGCAGGTCGTTGTCGGCCAGCGTCTGCTGCCAGTCCAGATACATCATGCGATTCAGCGTGGAGGCATCCTCCGGCTGCGTATAGATCCGGCGCATGAGTTCCCATGGCGCTTCACGATCCAGCCCCGCGAGGAAGTCCGGCGTAAACATCGATTCCTGTGACAGCCGGTGCAGGTAGTTGTAGGTCTCCAGCCGGTCCGGCAGCGGGATGCGCGCCTGTTCCACATAGCTGCGCGCCTTGCCGACCACGGGGAGCGCGCGCGGAAGGCGGGTAAACAGTGGATCCAGCAGATTTCGCCGCAAAGGCGCGGGGATGCGTCCCCAGTGCTCGAACACGCCCTGCTTGGCGTACCGCGCATTCCCGGCGAACAGCTCGTCGCCCCCGTCGCCGGCGAGCAGCCGGGTCATGCCGGCGTCTTTGGCCATGCGCGCGCAAAAATAGGCTGGCAGCGCCGAGGAATTGCCGAAGGGCTCGTCGTAGCTGGCGGCGATCCGGGGTACCGCCTCGACGACATCCTCGGGAGTTACGTAGTACTCGTGTGCCTGGGTGCCGAAGTGCTGCGCGGCGATGCGCGCGTACTCCATCTCGTCGTAGCCGGGCGCGTTAAAGCCGATGCTGAAGCTGTCGGCCCCGGGCTGGATGCCGGCGAGCATGCCCGCGACCGTGGAGCTGTCCAGGCCGCCGCTCAGGAAGGCGCCGGTTCGCGGCGAGTCCGCGCGCCGGTCCACCGCGATTTGCACCCGTTCGCGAAGCTCCTGTTCCAGCGCTGCCGGCGCGGCGCTGCCGTCCTCCGCGAAGACGGGGCGCCAGTAGGCGTTCACTTCGGCCCGGTCGCCGTTGTGGATCAGGCAGTGTGCCGCGGGCAGCTTTTCCAGTCCGGCAAACAGACTGACCGGGGCTGGCAGCATGTGGAAGAAGCAGTAGTGGTAAAGCCCCTCGCGCGTTACCTCGGTGGCGACCGCTGGATGGGCAATCACGCTCCCCGCGCTGGTGCCGAAGGCTACGCCGCCATTCAACCGCGCAAAGTGCAAAGGCGTCTGGCCCAGACGATCGGTGCCGGCTACCAGGTGCCCCTGGCCTGCATCCACGATGACCAGCGCGAAGTCGCCGGTTATCTGTTCGAACAGGCCGCTGCCCTGTTGCCGCCAGGCCTCCAGCAGAGCCTGCGCGGGGTCGCGTTCGCGCGCACACTCCGCCAGCGCGGGTTTGCGCCATTGCGGGTGGCCGGTGATCGCGGCGATGACGTCCCCTTCCTGCGCGGTCCAGCCGCCCCGTACAAGGCAGCTACCCAGGCGGTTCGTGCACCGGCATTCAGGCGGCCCGGCGAGCCCCGGCAGGGCCGCCCCCTGGGCCTCGAGGGCGTCGCCCGGGGATGCGGCATTCACCGCGAACCATCCACAAAGTCCCGCCATCCGTCCGCCTGCTGCCTGGTCGGTCCAGGGAAACGCTGATTGATGTACGCACCCGGGCGTGGGCCCGGCGATCCGTGCCGTATGGATCACCATTCTACGTCCGGGGTCGCGCGTTCGAAGGCGGACCGGGTGCAGGAGGTTAACGAGCCGATCACGCGGGACCCGCGGCCTGTCAGCGACGATCTGGACAGCCTGTGCAGATCCGGTAACCTGCCGTTTACTCGCCGCCCCGGCCGGGCACGGATACCCGCCTTCAGGAATCTTCATATGTCGACGCTCGATCACACCCGCAATCTGCTGGACAGCGCCCTCAGCCTGAATGGCCGCGCTCAGCAGTTCGACCGCAACACCACGCTGCTGGGAGGGGTCCCAGAACTGGACTCCATGGCGGTGGTGTCGCTGATCACCGCGATCGAGAGCCACTTCGATATCGTGATCGATGACGACGACGTCAGCGCCGAGACCTTCGAGACGGTCGGCACCCTCGCCGACTTTATCGACGCCAAGCTCGATTAGATCTCACATGGAAGCCGGGTTCCTGGAGGGCAAGGCCGGTCCGGTGTTCCATGTGCTGCATCGACCGGAAGGCCCTTCCGTCCATGGTCGTGTGCTGTTTTTCCCGCCGTTTGCCGAAGAACTCAACAAGTCCCGCCGCATGGTGAACCTGCAGGCCCGCCGTCTGGCGCAGGCCGGGTATGCCGTGCTGGTCCCGGATCTCTACGGATGCGGCGACAGTGGCGGTGACTTCGGCGATGCCGACTGGGACCTGTGGCTGGACGACCTCGCCCGCTGTAATGACCACCTCGAGGCCTGCTGCCCGGCCCCCCTTCTGGTCTGGGGGTTGCGCGCGGGCTGTCTGCTGGCGGGCGATTTCCTGGCCGCGCGTGCCGAACCGGCCGCCACCGCGATCTACTGGGCGCCCGTCACCAATGGCGAACAACACCTGACCCAGTTTCTCCGCCTGCGCATGGCCGCCGGGATGATGGGCGGGCAGAAGGAATCCACCGGTGATCTGCGTTCGCGGCTGCGGGATGGCGAACCGCTGGAGGTGGCGGGCTACACCCTAGCGCCTGCCCTGGCCGAGCGCCTTGCCACCGCCCGCCTGGAGCCGCCCCGGGCGGCATCCGTCGCCTGGTTCGACATCGCAGCACAGGACGATGCCCCGCTGCCGCCGGCGGCCGAACGCCTGATCGAGCGCTGGCGCGAAGATGAGGCGGCCGTAACCGCAACGGTCGTGGGTGGCGACGCCTTCTGGTCCACCCAGGACATCATCGAGGTGCCGCAATTGCTGGAGGCGACCACGCAGCGCCTGGAGGCCCTGGCATGAGCGAGCGCGCCGTTGTCTTCCGGGTGGGGGAGGAGGAACTGCTGGGTATCCTGCACCCCGGCGCGGAGGGCGCCCGGCGTGGCGTGCTGATCGCCGTGGGTGGACCCCAGTACCGGGTCGGCAGTCACCGCCAGTTCCTGCTGCTCGCGCGCCACCTGGCGGCGCAGGGCATCCCGGTATTCCGCTTCGATTTTCGGGGGATGGGGGATGCCTCCGGCCGCCAGCGCGATTACGAAGAAGTCCATGACGACATGAGCGCGGCCATGGATACTTTTGCGCAGCAGGTGCCGGACCTGCGCGAGGTCGTGATCTGGGGCTTGTGCGGTGCCGCCTCGGCCGGCCTGTTCTATGCTTGGCGAGATACCCGCGTGGCGGGGCTGGTGCTGGCCAACCCCTGGGTGCGGACCGACGAAGGCCTGGCCCGCGCGTACCTCAAGACCTACTACCTCAAACGCCTGTTCAGCCGGGATTTCTGGGCCGGGGCCCTGCGGGGCCGCTTCAACCCCTGGACCTCGGTCCAGTCACTCGCGCGCATGGCCGTCGCTGCCCTGCGCCCGCGAGGCACGCAGGGCGATGGGAGTAATCCAGATGCCGCTCGCGCCGATCTGGGCAATGGGCCGCTGCCGGATCGGATGGCGGAGGGCTGGCGGCGCTTCGACGGGCCGATCCTGGTGATCCTCAGCGGCGATGACCTGACCGCGGCCGAGTTTCGCGACGTGGCCACCGCCGCCCCGGCCTGGGAGGGTCTGCTGGCAGAGCCGCGCGTGACCCTGCGCGAGCTGCCGCAGGCCAACCACACGTTCTCGCGTCGTGAATGGCGCGATCAGGTGGCCGCCTGGACACAGGACTGGGTGCAGACGGCCCCCAATCGGGGAGCTACATGACCACGAGCACGCCGCCCAGCATCAATGCGAACCCCGCCGAGGCACCGCGGGCGAGCAGCAGTGTGCCGCGGGTATCGGTGGTGATGCCGGCCTTCAATACCGCCGCCTACATCGCCGAGTCCATCGACAGCGTGCTGGAGCAGGATTACCCGAACCTGGAACTGATCGTGGTGGACGACGGCTCCACCGACGGCACCGTAGAGATCATCCGGGGCTATGGCGATCAATTGACGCTGCTGACGCAACAGAACCAGGGCGCGGCGGTGGCCCGCAACGCGGGTATCGCGGCCGCCACCGGGGAGTACATCGCCTTTATCGACTCCGACGATATCTGGTTGCCGGGCAAGATCACCGCGCAGGTGATGTACATGGAGCAGCACCCGGAGATCGGGTTCACTCACACCCATTTCCTCTCCTGGAAGCCCGGCGCCGACGGCGCATTCCCGCCACCCTCGCAGATGGCGGCCCCCAAAATGCCGGTGCGCGAGGCCCCGGGCGTGGTCGCGGAAGGCTCCGGCTGGGTCTACAACCAGCTCCTGATGGAGTCCCTGCCGCACACCATCACGGTCATGATGCGGCGGCAGCTGGTGGACGAGGTGGGCGAGTTCGATCCGCAGCTCAAGCGCGGCCAGGACTACGACTACTGGATTCGCGCATCGCGGTTATCCGAGTACCGGCAGCTGGACCGCGTCACGGCCCTCTACCGGCTGCACGGCGCCGGCTGCATCACCAAATATCCGGATGTGAACTACGAAGTCGAGGTGGTCCAGCGCGCGCTGGCGCGCTGGGGGCGGGTCGGACCGAACGGGGAGGAAACCCCGGCCGCCGCCGTGCGCAGGCGGCTTGGCGATGCCTGGTTTACGTTTGGCTACCATCACTACTGGAGCGCAAGCCCGCGTATCGCCCGGAATGCGTTTCTGCAGTCCATCCGGCAGCGCCCGCTGCGCGCGAAGTCCTGGGCCTATCTCGGGCTCAGCGCGCTCAAGTCCGTGCGTGCTCCGAGTCGGTAGCAGTTCCGGGCCGCACCCGGGCGATCAAGTACGGCTGCGGTATACCGCAACCCGGCCGATCGGCATTTTGCGAAAGCGCTTGGTGCGGTATTCGCGGTAGGTGACCGGCTCCAGAAACGGAGCCGCGTCCAGCAGCTTTCTCTGGGTTGGATTCTGATACACGACCAGCACTTCCCGTGGCTCGGTCCGCATGGCGTTTTCGAGATTTTCGAGCAACCGCTCCATGATGGCAGCCTTGAACGGGTTGAACAGGTAGATCAGCAAATCGCCCGACGGCAGGTCGTACGCGCCGGCATCGCCGCACACGGTTTCGATCTTCGCTACCTTGCGTTGCGGGTGTTGGTAGAGACGCGCGTTCTCGGTGGCAATGTCGTTCAGGCGCGCGTTGTACTCCACCCCGATCACGCGGCGGAATGGGTGGTGCGAGGCAAGCAGCAGCGCCTTGCCCTTGCCCGAGCCCAGATCAATGAAGGTGTAGCGCCCGTAGGCAATGTCGAGGGAGTGCATGATCCTGTGAAACAGCCTCGGAGGCGCGCCTTCGTAGCCTTCGTGTTCCTGCGGCAGGCCTGCATCGTCCTCGGCCTGCATCCCGGTGTTGGTGCCGTACTTGCGGTCGAAGTCCGTCAGAAAGAACAGGATGTTCCGGGGGATGAGCGTCAGGGTGCGCCAGAACCCGCGCTTGCGCAGTGAATCGCGCAGCCGACCAAACACGTGCGTCATGTCACTGTTCTCCCTTTGCCCGGCTCTGGAATCGCCAGCAGCGTCAGCCTGCGTCGGCGTCCAGGCGCGCGATCAGCGCCTTGCGGTCGACTTTGCCGTTCGCGTTCAGCGGCAGCTCGTGGGTTGCGTGGATTGCGCGGGGCACCATCACGGCGGGCAGGCGCTGGCGCAGTCGGTCGCGCAGTGCCGGTTCCTCAATGTTGTCGCCCACCACAAACGCAACGATGCCGGAGGCGCCACTTTCCGTGCGGGGCCATCCCACGGCCACCGCCTGATCTGTGCCGGCGGCCTCGCGCAGCGCCGCCTCCACCTCGCCGAGCTCGATACGTACCCCGCCGATCTTGATCTGATGGTCCAGGCGCCCGAGAAAGATGATCGGCTCGCCCGGGCCCGGGCGGCGCACCAGGTCGCCGGTCCGGTAGTGCACGCGACCGTCATCCAGGTGCACGAAGGCCTGCGCCGTGCGCTCAGGATCCTTCCAGTAGCCGGGGGTCACCTGCGGACCGCTGATCAGTAATTCGCCCTCGGACCCGACGGGCACCTCCTTTAGGGCCTCGCCCGCCACCCGCAACTTCACCTGGTTGCCCGGATAGCCGATCGGGACCATGCCGTGTTCGCATTCTGTGGGTGATTGCGCCGGGTCCCAGCGGTAGAAGCAGGCATCCACCGTGCACTCGGTGGGGCCGTAGGCGTTGTCGATCCAGGCCTTGGGCGCGGCGGCGGCCATCGCCTCGGCCAGTTCCGCCGACAGTGCCTCGCCGCCAAAGCGGCACAGGCGCAGGTCCGGAAAACGCCCCGGCGCCCAGCCGTTGCGACGGTTCATCCCGTGCCCGGCCGAGGGCGTGATGTCGATCACCGTCAGTGCTTTGTCCGCAATGTAGCGGTTGGGGTTGAACCACTCCTTCGCGGACGGGCAGCACAGGCAGGCGCCAAAGGCCCACGAGACGTACAGATCGAACATCGACGAGTCAAAGGTGATGTCGTAAAACTGCGAGAAGCGGTCCGTCTCGTCAATGCCGAAGTCCCGGTAGCGCTCCAGCGACATCTCCACAAACCGCGCCGCATTGCGCTGGAGTACGCCCACGCCCTTGGGTATGCCCGTGCTGCCCGAGGTGAAGAAGAGGCAGGCCAGGTCGTCTGGTGATACGGCCGCCGGTACCCAGTCCGAGGGGCGATTGGAGTCCCCGATCACCCGAAAGCCGTGTCCGGGCCAGTGCGCCTGGAGCTCGTCCAGCCGCTCGGCATCGGGCAGCAGGATCACGAGCGGGCGGGAGAATGTCCTCAACAGGTCATCGAGCCGCTCCAGCCCCTGATGATCAACCAGCAGCGCCGACAGATCGGCCTGCTCGGCCATCGCCAGTGTGCGCTCCGTCGGGAAGCCCGGATTCAGCGGAACCAGGGTATGTCCGGCCAGCAGCGTACCCAGGAGCCCCTGGTACATTGCCAGCGAGCGCTGGGCCAGCACGCCGATACGGCAGGGCGTGCCATTGCCGTCGACGGACTGCTGCAGGGTGTGGGCAGTTGCGGCGGCAGCCTCGAACAACTCCCCGTAGCTGAGCACCTGACCCTCCACATCCAGGGCCGGGCGCTCCGGGAATTGTTCTACCGAGCGCAGGAAGCCGCTCAGCAATCCGTTCGTTAGCCTGGCGTTTGGCACTGTTGCGGCCCCCGCTTTGCTCGAAAATCCTTTATCCGCGCGGCTTGCCGGCCCTTCCGGCCGGTTGTGGGACGAAGCCCTCGCAGTTTGTCGCGCCCTGGAACGCCTTGGGCGCTTTTCGCCAAGCTTCGGTGATCGGCACATCTCGTACAATCGAGTACATCTACAGGCCGCATGGCCTGGCTAACGGCTGCCTGATGGCGGTTCCTCCTTGGGCCGCCAATGGCCCTTTCATGAAGGATCCGGGTCGGCGCGACATGCTGGAAACCCTGCGCAAGCTGAATGCCCTGCTGGACCCCCGCGACCGCGGGAAGGTCGGGCTGCTGGCGATCCTGATGATCGTGACCGCCTTCATGCAAACGGTGGGTATCGCCTCGGTAATGCCGTTCCTCGCGGTGCTATCCGACCCGGTCATGGTCCAAGACAACGACATGCTGCGCATGGCGTACGATTGGCTGGGGTTCGAGTCCACCAGCAGCTTTCTGTACTTCCTTGGGGTGGCGGCCTTTGCACTGTTCATGACGGGCACGGCGCTGCAGGCTCTGAGCCAGTGGGCGATCATCCGCTTCACCCATATGCAGCAGTACGAGCTGTCCCGGCGGCTAATGGGCGACTACCTGACGCGGCCCTTTACGTTTTACCTCAATCGCAATTCCGGCGACCTGGCCAAGACGGTGCTCCAGGAGACCACGCAGGCGATCAATGGCTCGCTGATGCCAGCGCTCAAGTTGATCAGCCACGGATTGCTGGCCCTGGCGATTATTGCCCTTCTGATTGCGGCACAACCCGGGCTGGCCATGGTCGTAGCCGTCACGCTTGGCAGTGTCTACGCGGCCATCTATATCGTCGCGCGTAGCTGGCTCAGCCGTATCGGGGAGGACCGGGTAGAGGCGAACCGGGAGCGATTCACTGCCGCCGCAGAGGCCTTCGCCGGAGCCAAGGAAATTCGTCTTCTCGGGCGTGAGCGAGACTATCTGGAGCGTTACCGTCGGCCTTCCAAACGCTTTGCCAGCCACCAGGCAAACGCGAGCCTGCTCAAGGACTTGCCTCAATACGCCATCGAGGCCGTTGCCTTTGGCGGGGTGCTCGTTCTGGTTCTGTTCCTGATGGCGGGCGAAGGCGGTCTTGCGCAGGCCTTGCCACTGATCGGTCTGTACGCCCTGGCCGGGCGTCAGCTCATTCCGGCCTTCCAGCAGATCTTCAAGCAGGTCGCTTCGCTGCGTTTCAGTAATGCTGCGGTCGACAACATCCTCAAGGATCTGGGCGCCAGGCCGGAAAGCATATCGCTGCTCGCACGGAATTACCGGCCCGAGCCCCTTGCCCCGGACCACTCCATTGAGGTGGTCGATGCCACCTATCACTATCCGGGGCACGAACGCCCAGCGCTGAACGCTGTATCGCTGGAGGTCGTCGCGCATACCACCGTGGGATTCGTGGGCTCCTCCGGCGCCGGCAAGAGCACCCTGGTGGATCTGCTGCTGGGCCTGCTGGAACCTGACGTAGGCACCATCCGCATTGATGGCCAGCCATTAACCAGGGAGAACGTGCGCAACTGGCAGGCGGCGATCGGCTATGTCCCGCAACACATCTTTCTGGCCGACCAGACCGTCGCCGCCAACATCGCCCTCGGGGTCCCAGAAGACAAGATCGACCAAGCGGCAGTGGAACAGGCTAGCCGTCTGGCCAACCTGCACGACTTCGTCTTGCGCGACCTGCCGGATGGTTACAACACCATTATCGGCGAACGCGGTACCCGCCTCTCGGGTGGCCAGCGACAACGTATCGGTATTGCGCGTGCTTTGTATCGCGACCCCGCCGTGCTCTTTTTTGACGAAGCCACCAGCGCGCTCGACAACGCAACGGAAAAAGCGGTGATGGAGGCCCTACACAATCTTTCCGGCGAAAAAACGATCATTCTGATCGCGCACCGCCTGAGTACCGTCCGCCCCTGTTCTCGTATCTTCGTGTTGGAGCAGGGCAAGGTGGTGGATAGCGGAACCTGGGATGACCTCTCGGGCCAGAGCACCACTTTCCAGAGACTTGCAGCTGGAGCTTCATGATCTCCGCCACCAAAAGGCTCGCGATGGGCGACCGTCGCACCCTGTTACCGAATGAGCGGGGCGGTGTAGTGGCGCGATGCCGTCGATGAACAGCAGATCAAATGAACCACGTCGGCGCCATGGAAAGCCTCGGCCTCGATGGCCTCGCGTCAGCACGAGAACGCCCATTTTTTCGGCGCGTTCCGTTCCTTCTGGCGTTCAGACGCTCGGGCGTGCCTCAACACATACTGAAGAGACGATCTGTAACGATGCTTGAAAACCCGGCCGACTTCCAAGAAAACGACCAAGAGCGACGTACGTTGTCAGTGGGGAGGGCGAGTTGGCACGCTATTTCTCGGGGTGAGTTCGAGACGGTCAGGCAGCTAGCTGGCGGACCCTGGAAAGAACAGTTAGATGGTATTGAACTTCCGTGGTTGTGCTGGCACGTCGACGAACAGTGGTCGTTGGTCCAGCAACGCATGGTGAGCGCCGCCGGCTGGACGCCGGTCGTCGGGAATGATCCGCGGGCGGGAAGGCCGCCATTGATAGATGGTGCCGTATATGTCGACTTTAATGATGGTCTCGGTTTGCCCGCGCTCTCTATGTTGTTTCCGTTGGAATTTGTGTATCTTTTCTCTAGTCGGTTGGCCTTTTGGCACTCTGACTTGTTGATAAGGGAGCCGATGTTTTTTCAGTTGGCAGAGGAGTTCCGCGCTCTGCAGGATGGAGCCACTGCAGCCGTGGATGGCCGGAAGCGGTGGTATCGGAACCTGCTCGGAAAAAGAGGTCGTTATTGGGAGTTGATTGGCTGCACAACTCGAGGGGCGAGTCGGGATCAATATAAAAATGCTTGTGGTTGGTGGCGTCACCAGCACCTCCATCCCAATTGCACAACGGACTCTTCTAAAAGAGTGCGGCAACGTTACACCATCGATCACGGCGCGGGCATCTTGGTATGGGAAGAGCAACATGGAGGCGTCGTACATACTCTTCCGTCCCGCCCTCTCGAAGAAGGGCACTGCACTCGCATCGGCAATAAGCGTTACACACCGCTCTCTCCCAATGATTGGCGCCGGGATCTGAGTAAGGATCTTTCCTTCAATTACGACATAAGAGAGGTGTGTAGCCGTCTGGGTCTGACCAAGTACCTTTTTTAACTATCTACCCCTGACGCGTCACCACAAAAGTCACGGATCCTGGGGGCAAATCTTGGCGCGGCGCTAGCCCGGAGGATTCTCCCTAATGGCGCGCGTCGAATCCAGTATATTGTCTACTTGAGACGCCATGCGAGCATCAACGCCCTCTTCATCAGTCCGAAAGTTGAAAACGGCCGTATCTGGGTGGGCCTCTTTTAGTTTCGTCAGAAAGAAGGCTATTCGTTCACGCGAGAATTCTAGGTCGGAAGGTGTTTTCAATCGCTCATTTCGTCTTCCTCTGTGCTCAATGCGCGCACTGAGAAATTTGGGGTCGCCATCCAAATATATGATTGCGTCAGGCAAGTCTAGATGGACACTCCACATTCGCAACACAGGAGTAATAGCCCACCTAGGGATCCTGGTCCCGAGGCTGCTGCATAGGAAGTTCCATGGCCCTTCCTCCACAAGATAGGATCCCGTCGTTCTCTCGGTGAGCGCATACCAGGCAGCGAGCTTTCGCTGGAACATCCTAATTAGACCATGACGTTTTCGGGGGAAAAGGACAATGAAGGGTGCAAACGACAATGAAACGATAATGGCTTTCCGACGGTGCTTTTCCGTTGGTTTTGGCGCCTTGTCGAACTTGGACGCAGCGAGTTCATGAAAGTGGCTTTTTCCAGACCCTGGCGGCCCCATCAATTCGATGACGAAGCGATTCATACTGCCTCCTACGCAGCCCGTTCGGCGCGCCTCGATCGTACACGAAAGAAACGACAAATGGCGCTCCGCAGGGAGGGTCAGAAGGGATACCACAGATCGGCCCGCACGACTGGTTCCAATCGCTCAGCACGTTTGCGGCTGGCCTGCGCGTCAGCATCGGCATGCGTTCGGCTTTCGTGGTAAGCATTATATGCTGGACACGAATCCGGCCCGCGGATGACAAGGACACACGTTGTGTCCAGTGGAAGTCGCCCACCGAAAGATGCGAGCTCGACGAATGGGCAGGATCTCCTTACTAGGACTCTTTGCGGCTTGTTGTTCATGCGTTGGTGTGTGGATGGCGCCAACCGTACATTCGGAGGATTGAAGTGTGCGACCGCCTAAAAGACTGATTAAGAAGGCCTTGTTGGGCCTTGAAGAGAAATTCGGCGTAACGATAAGGCGTGGGGGTAAGGGTGAGCCGGGAAAGGTTGCAATCTGCCGCCACCCGAGGGAGGCGATGCTAATGAACAGGCGTGGCTATCCGGCGGTCTTCTTAGGTCGTATCTCGAACATTGTGATGCTGAATGGTCTAGGGTTTGGGGAGCGTCAATGGCACCCGTTTCCATGGGCCCAAGAGGAGCTGCTCGTGCAGCCCGACACCCCCTATGGTCAGTCTCGCCTCGTCAAATATTTCCGGGAGTGGAAGCCGCGCCATGCGGCTGAAGCAGTCGTAGGGTTCGATCGCATGCCATCGCTGTTCTTTGATCTTCCTTCGTATGCGTACCATCATTCTCCTTGGGCTGGGGGGACGCCTGAGGATACCAATGCAAAGGTTCGGAGTTTCGTAGAAGCGGACTTCGAGGAGCACGGAAGGCCGGAGCTTAGCGTCGACGTTGACGGGTTTAAGTATCATGGCCCTGTTAGCGATGCATTGGGCGGCTTCGAGCATCGACGGTTGCGTATCGTTCTTGATGCGCTGAGAAAGGAAGGCTTTGATGAAAGCAAGGGAAGGGTAAGTGTGTACGCGCTTAAGAGGGATGGTGAGTTACGGTTTGTTTGCAGAGGTGGCGTACACCGGTTGTCTGGAATGAAGGCTTTGAGTGAAGGTCATGTTCCGGTGAGGTTGTGTCCACCTTATGAGGTCGATGTGGATGAGGCGCACTATTGGCCGGGCGTTCAAAATGGATTTTGGTCAAAGGCGGAAGCGGTTTCCTATTTTGACCATCTTTTTGATTTCCGTTCCATAGAATGGGCTAAGCGAAAAGGCTTCGTGTAATTACAATCCAACGGCGCGAAGGGTTTGTGATTATTTTTGTTTCTGCACACCGGCGAGGTCGTTTTTCTGCATATAATTGAAGATACGAATTTTTTCTTCGGTTTTTAGAAGCCGATTTTCGAGCACGTTATCCGGTCCGAGTTGAAACGTGAAGGTGCGCGCCATTCGGTTCAGCGTTCGGGTGAACATGGTGGATTTTATCTTGGCTGCTGCGTAGCCTCTCAAGGTCGGATCTGGTGTGGGCCAGATGGTCGGAAGTTTCCTGAAAGAAACCTCGATCCCAAGGCTCGAGGCCCAGTCTTTCCACTTGTCCGGAACGATTTCCGGACTTGTTATGACGGGCAGCCAGGGGACGCGGAGCGCCTCGGCGGCAATGGCGCCGTGCATGGCGGAACAGATGAGCTTGTGGCTGCGGCCGATCTGGTCGATGACGTTCTCGCAGGGTGCTTCCGGGTGGATGAAGTGTACACCGGCGTCTTCACACAGCGCTTTCATGCGGTCGTGGCACAGGCCGTGATGTGGCATGAACGCGCAGTCGATGTCTTTTTTTTGGTTGAGGTCTTCCGTGCGGTTCAGCAGGATGCCCGGGTCCGAGATGGCGAGCGACGGATCCACGCCGAGGGTTTTGGCGGTCAGTGGCCCGCGGACAAAATGGATCTTTGCGCGGCGCATCGCGTCTGGAGTGGGTGGCG
Source organism: Thioalkalivibrio sp. ALE17 (assembly GCF_000425605.1). Classification (NCBI taxonomy): domain Bacteria; kingdom Pseudomonadati; phylum Pseudomonadota; class Gammaproteobacteria; order Chromatiales; family Ectothiorhodospiraceae; genus Thioalkalivibrio; species Thioalkalivibrio sp. ALE17. Next base: position 212,632 of record NZ_AUDT01000002.1, on the reverse strand, counting down.
CACCATAGCCGTAGCCGGTACCGAGGATGTGCAATGTGCCCTGCTCCGGAAGGCGCTCGTTCAGCAGCGTGCCGATCCCGACCAGTACGTCTTCGGAGCCCGGCTCCGGCTCGAGCGGAGCGCGTATGAAACGGGGCCAGAGATAGTCATTCAGCTCGTCGCCGAAGTTGGGCCGTTTACGGTAGCGGTAGAGATACATCCGGGTCTCCAGCAGAATCCACGTGGTATCGCGCCATCCGGGGCGCGGTGCGAAGCGATGCCCGCTGCCATCATGAGAGCCGCCCGCGCTCAGGACAAAACAGATGTCGAACACTGATGCGAAAATTGCCGTCATCGTACCGTATTTCCAGCGCGAAGCCGGGCTGTTGCGGCAATGTGTCCAGTCCGTGCTGGATACCCGGGATGGGCTGTCGGTGCGAGTTCTTGTTGTGGACGATGGCTCGCCGCATTCCGCAGAGGAGGAGATCGGCGATCTGCAGGATGGTGAGACGGTGACCATCATCCACCAGGACAATGCCGGTCCGGCTGCGGCGCGGAATACCGGCCTGGACCGCGTGGGGGATACGCCCTTTGTGACTTTTCTGGACTCCGATGACCAGTGGACGGGCCCTTTTCTCCAGGATGCGGTACGCGCACTGGAACAGGGGTACGACCTGTTTGTCGGCGACAGTCAGCGTGGTGGCGTTCCAAGTACTCGGTTTCACTGGGGGAGCTCACCCGCCGACAATATCCGGCACGACCAACACCGGCTGGTGGATGCGGAGCAACAGCTTTACGAGTTTGTGGGCGATTTCCTCGATCTTCTGGTTCGTCGAAGCAACATTATTAGTGCAAATACGATGGCCTATCGCCTGGAGCGATTCGCGGATATTCGGTTTCCAGCGGATCTGGTGCATGGGGAAGATCGGCTGTTCAAGCTAAGGCTGGGCGCCCGACTACAGCGCGTTGCATTTTCGCCACGCGTGTACGCGGATGAGGGCGAAGGCGTGAATATCTTCGACAAGTCGGGCTGGGATACCGAGGGCTACCTCGGGCTGACCGCCAATTATGTTGCGCTCGCGCATATGATCCTTGCCGAGATCCCGCTGAATGCTCGGCAGAAAGCGTTTGTTCGCCGCCAGCTTGGCAAATCGCGGCGCGGCTTCCTGGCCGGGGTGTTGCATCAGCTACGGCATCGCAAGCCACTGGACTGGTCGGTGGTTGCTAAGACGTTTCGTAATGACCCTGCAGGTGCAATGCTAGTGGGGCCGAATATTCTTCGGTTGATGGCGGATCGCCTGACGAATCGAGGGGATCGCCTGTAGAGCAGGCACGGGCAGCTACGGTTCGCACTAGCGTGACTCGCAAGCGGTTTGAAGACTCATCCATGTGACGATGAGCTGCGCGTGGTAACGGCCGCGTGCTAGTTCAATCGGGGGCAGGCTGCGGCCAATGGCGTCTGCCGTTGCGGATGGCAGTGGTGTCGTGAGCCAGCCATCGGTGGAGCTCGTTTGTCCCTGTTCGGCAAGCCCGGACTCCGCCAGAAAAGACGCTTCGGTGGGTACAGTCCTGGTGAGTGCGTGGCCGCCGGGATTCAGGTAACGCACAACCTGGCCGCTGCGATGCTCCAGGATCAGTGTTTGTTCGATTCGCGGCCGATCCAGGTGGATGGTCCATTCTAGTTGCCCCGTAACTGGCGAAAGCTTAGGGCGGTGCAGAGCGGCCTTGCGGCCCAGCGCGCCGCCCAGCAGGCGCCAGTCAAGCGCGGCCAGCGCGCGCGGGCCCAGGCCGCTGGCGTCGGGGCGTAATAGGGCCCGGGGCTGGCCCGATAGACGGATCCGAACGGTTTGCTCGGCGCGCTCGATTTCACACGAGTCGAAATCGGTAAGGCCGTACAGCATGCCTTCGGTTTCAAAGATCGGTGTCCACCCCGCCAGTCCAGCGTTGCCTTCCAGTGCTTCCCTTGAGATACGGACGGGTGCCGGGCACAACGGGCACCCCTGCCAGGTGACATGCAGCGGTATGCCCCCGGCATAGCGCAGTTCCACCTCGCTGCGGCTGAAGGCCTGAGGTGGTTGGCCGCAACCGGACACCAGGGCGAAGACCGCGCCGGGATCACCCACACGAAACTGCACTGCGTGCGAGTCGTCAGTCGCGGTCGGCTCGCTGGCCCGCAGATCGATGCGTAGAGCGGTGCGGTCCACGCGTGCGGTTCGGTCTCTCGCCCAGGCGACGATCGCGGCCGCCCAGGCGTTGTACACCGAAAGGTGCATGTAGGTGTCCCATCCTGTGCCAGTTGCGTCCTGGTTGGCCGGGTTCAATGCGATGAAGCCGTCCGGTCGGGTCTGTTCCTGCCAGCGCTGAACAATGCCCTGCAACATTCGCCCGGCGGGCGTGGCGCGAGCCTGCGCCTGGTCTGCGCCCAGCAGTATCAGGCTGGCTACCAGGCAGGCATCGCCAAACAAGGCGTGGTTACTGCGGCCGAGACCACCGACATGACCGTGACCGTCCCAGGTTTGCAGGCTCCACTGCAGCAGTCGTTCTACGGTTGGCTGCCAGTCGTTCGCCGCATCGTATTCGGCGGCCGCTACGGCTACGAACAGCGCCTTGTGATGATAGGCGGCGGGGGTGGACCCGGTTCTGGCGCGGTCCGGGTGCGAGGGGTAGTCGATAAAGGCGCCGTTATGGTGGGACCAGTCGCTCAGCAGATGCAGCAGGCGGCGCGCAACGCGCTTCCTGTGGCGTGTGGGTGCTTCCTGGAGTTCGCACAGGCGTGCCAGCAATGCCCAGTTATTGGAAGGGTAGCGCCACGCGAGCGAGCATTCGCCGGCGAGTGCTCGAAGGGAAGCCGCGTCATGCGGGTTTCCGGTTGTAAGGGCGCGATGTTCGGCCAGAAGGTTCAGTAGAAAGCGATTGAATGGCGCGTGTCCACGGTCCGCCGGGGCAAGCGATCGCCAAGCCTCCAGTGCGTGGCGGGCGGCCATCGAATCGTCACCTTCCTGAAGGGTTAGAGCAAGCGCTGCGGCGACCTGGCCGTAATGGTCCGCGGGGCTGGGTGCCTGGTCCTCGGGGTCCCGCAGCCCCGTGCCGGGGCAGATCTGGTCGCGCAGGGCGGTGGTAAGCTGCCGCAGCGCGGACTCCAGCATGGGGGCGTCAAGGTCCTTGTCAGTGCATCCGAGGCATGTCGGTACGCGCCCCCGGGTCGAGTTCATCGGGTGGAGGGCGCATCGCGGCCGGGTTCGCTCATCAACGAACCGGACATAACGGTGCCCTGCGGGTTTGGCGCGGGATCGGGGGGCTGCGGCGGTATTGCTTCCGACTCGGAAGGCTCTGAGTTGGTGACGTTCGGGGTGGTCATGGTCTGCTGGGCCGCCACCGGGACGCTTTCAAGTTCTCGCCGCATGATCACCGCGAGGGCGATGAAGGCATACAGCAGGTTGAAATAGGCCACGTCCAGGAATGCGCCGGCCACCAGATACCCGACCAGACCAATCTGCAACGCCCATGCGTATTCGGACAGCCAGATTTGTCCGGTTCGGCCTCGGGCCGTTTTGCGCACGCGGTTGAGCGTGAAGAAGGTGAAGCCAATGAGCAGGAGAAATACGGCCAGCCCCCCGAAGCCGTGTTGACCCAAAATGCCGAAATAGACGCTATGTGGCGACAGCGGGTGACGCCAGCCGCCTTCGAAATTGGCGTAGGAGACCCACCAGTCATAGCCCATTGCGGTGTTGCGAAAGCCCATGCCGGTGAGGGGGCGTTCCACTGCCATATTCCAGTTAACCCCCCACGACTGGATGCGCTGCATCGCGGATCGGTCTTCCTCGTAAGTCTCGATGGTCTGCCAGCGTTCCACCAGCCGGTCCGGTGCGGTAACGCCGACGACCGCCACGAGGACGAAGCCCACCAGCACCATCAGCCATTTCTTCTGCATGCGCCAGAACAGGAATGGTGCGATTGCGAGCATGGCGACGAAGGCCCCGCGAGAATAGGTCGCGAGGATCGCGATGAAAGTTAGCCAGAAGACGGCGTAGGAAAACCATCCGATCGGCCGCGAGAAGCGGTTCAATAGCCCTACGCCGAGGTCGACCGCCCAGCGTCGGTCGAACATGCGGGCGGTGACCAGGATCAGGGGCAGCACCATGAGCATCGCCAGTCCGATGTAGGTGTTGCCGGACAGATAGGACCCTGTGGGTCCGAGGACGTGATGGGCTCCACCTGTCTGGATCGCGAACAGCCCGCCCTTGAACCCGTAAAAGGCAAGCGATGCGGTAATTACCAGCAGCAGCCAGACGATGCGGCGCTCGCCATAGATCAGCATCGGTGTGACGAAGGTGATCAGCAGGATCTTCATGAAGTGGATCCAGAAGTCCCACGCCCCGCTGGAGTTGACCGCGAAGTAACTGGTCATCGCAAAGTAGCCCGCCAGCACGAGCAGCATGACCGTCTCGCGTGTAAACGGGAACGGCTTTCGGTCCTTGGCCAGGAACAGCGCGACCAATGTCACACCGCCTACGTAGACGGCTAGGGAGGCGCCGCGCATGAACGTCCACGCATGCCACTGGGGCGCGAACAGCCCCACCCAGAACCACGCCAGGATCCCGATCCACGCATAGCGCACGATCAGGGGCAGCAGCACGGCGATGATCAGGGCGAGGAGATAGTCACGCATGCAGTTTGCATCTCGCACCGCTGTCGCGGGCATCTGACGAAAGGGGCAGGCTCGCGGCCTGTCTCGTTGCATGGTACACGCGGCTGCGCGCGTGTAACCCCGCGCCGACGAACGGACTACTAACGGTGCTCGCCGCGCATCCCCGGTGATGCTGGATGCCTGGGGTATGATCGGGCCGTCATTCTCCGATACATCCGGGCGCCGAGATGTCCTATCTCCTTCACGATTCCGTATGGATGCAAGCCGAGCGTGCAGCCGCCGAGCCGGCCTTGCGCCATCGTGATGGCGTGGAGGACTACGCGACACTTGCGGCCAGTATCGATCGCGCCGCCCGGCGCCTTCTGGGCTGTGGGCTCGAACGTCAGGAACGGGTAGCCGTTTATCTGGACAAGCGCCCGGAGACGGTGCACGCGCTGTTCGGCGCCGCCCGGGCCGGCGGCGTATTCGTGCCGGTCAATCCACTGCTCAAGGCGGAGCAGGTGGCGCATATCCTGCGCGACTGCAATGTGCGCACCCTGGTGACCTCCGCGGACCGCCTGGCGGCACTACATTCTGTGCTGGCTGGCTGCCCCGATCTGCACACGGTGCTGGTGGTCGGGCAGGAGGTAGATACCATCCCGGCCGAGCCCGGACATGTACGTGTGGCTGGCTGGGAAGGCGCTCCGGAACGCGATGGCATGCGATTGCACCGAGTCATCGATACCGATATGGCGGCGATCCTTTATACGTCCGGCAGTACCGGGCGCCCCAAGGGGGTCGTGCTCTCCCACCGCAACATGGTGGCGGGTGCGCAGAGCGTTGCCACGTATCTGGAGAACCGGCCCGGGGATCGTATCCTGGCTGTGCTGCCGTTCAGTTTCGATTATGGCCTGAGCCAGCTGACTACTGCGTTTCGCACCGGTGCGCAGGCCGTGCTGCTGAATTATCTGCTGCCGCGCGACGTGGTTCGGGCCGTGGCGCGGTATGAGATCACCGGCCTGGCCGCCGTGCCGCCGTTGTGGATCCAGCTCGCTGGCCTGGACTGGCCCGAGGAGGCGCAGCGGTCGTTGCGCTACCTCACCAACTCCGGCGGTGCGATGCCGAAGGAGACATTGGCCGCCCTGCGCGAGCGCCTGCCGCGTACGGATTGCTACCTGATGTATGGCCTGACCGAGGCGTTTCGCTCTACTTACCTTCCACCCAAGGAGCTGGATCGGCGTCCGGGGTCCATGGGGCGGGCCATCCCCAACGCGGAGATCCAGGTGGTGCGGCCGGATGGCAGCCTCTGTGCGCCGGGCGAGCCGGGTGAACTCGTGCATCGTGGCGCGCTGGTCGCCATGGGGTACTGGAACGACCCCGAGCGCACGGCGGAGCGGTTTCGGCCCGCACCCGGGCAGCCGCCTGGCGTGCCGTTGCCCGAGATCGCGGTGTGGTCTGGCGATACCGTGCGCATGGATGAGGATGGCTTTCTCTATTTCGTGGGGCGGCGCGACGAGATGATCAAGACCTCTGGCTATCGCGTAAGCCCCAACGAGGTGGAAGAGGCGGCCTATGCCTCCGGGCTGGTGGCCGAGGTCGCCGCGCTCGGGGTGGAGCATCCGACGCTGGGGCAGGCCATCGTACTGGTGGCCCTGCCGCAGCAGCCGGATCTGAGCCCGGAGACCCTGATCGATGCGCTGCGCCCCGGCCTGCCGGGGTTCATGTTGCCGGCGCATGTGGGGCTGCGCACCGAGCCGCTGCCGCGCAACGCCAACGGCAAGATCGACCGCAAGGCGCTGGCCGCCGAGTTCGGAGACCTGTTCCGGGAGGGCGTACCGGCATGAGTGATACCCGCCCCGAGCACTGTGCGCTGCATCCGTTCCGGGTGGTGGACGACTGCCTGGAACTTGGCGGGCAGTCGCTGGTGGATCTGGCGGCCCGTGTCGGCCAGACACCCTTCTACGCCTACAGCCGCGAGGCCATGACCGAACGGGTGGCGGAATTGCGCGCCGCGCTGCCGGACGGTCTGTCGCTGCACTATGCGATCAAGGCGAACCCGATGCCGGCGGTTGTGCAGCACATGGCCGGCTTGGTGGATGGGCTCGATGTGGCCTCCAGCCGCGAGATGCAGGTGGCGCTGGATACCGGCACGGCGCCGGGGGATATCAGCTTTGCGGGTCCCGGCAAATCGATACCCGAGCTGGAGGCGGCGGTGGCGGCCGGGATCACCATCAACCTGGAATCGCCGACCGAACTGGAGCGGCTCGGGGCCATTGCAGAACGCACGGGTCGGCAGGCGCACGTGGCGGTCCGAGTCAACCCGGACTTCGAGCTGAAGAGCTCCGGTATGCGCATGAGCGGCGGCCCCAAGGCCTTCGGCGTGGATGCCGAGCGCGTGCCCGAGCTGCTGGCCCGCATCGGCGAGCTGGGGCTTCACTTCCGCGGGTTTCACATCTTTTCCGGCTCGCAGAACCTGCGCCCCGAGACGCTGATCGAGGCACAGACCCAGACCTTCGAACTGGCGCTGCGCCTGGCCGAGTCGGCACCGGGGCCGGTTGAGATGCTCAACATCGGCGGCGGCTTCGGTATCCCGTATTTTCCCGGCGACCAGCCTCTGGACCTGGGCCCCATCGCCGATCATCTGGAAAACCGCCTGCCTGCGGTGCGCGAGGCGCTGCCGGATGCGGAGATCATGCTGGAGCTGGGTCGCTATCTCGTCGGCGAGGCGGGCATCTACGTGGCCGAGGTGCTGGACCGCAAGGAGTCCCGTGGTCAGGTCTTCCTGATCACGAACGGCGGGCTGCACCACCACCTGGCCGCCTCCGGCAACTTCGGCCAGGTGATCCGCAAGAACTATCCGGTGGTGGTGGGCAACCGCGTGCGTGGCCACGAGCGCGAGGTCGTGAACGTGGTCGGCCCGCTGTGCACGCCGCTGGATGTGCTGGCGCAGCAGATGGAGCTGGCGCGCGCCGACATCGGTGATCTGATCGTGGTGTTCCAGTCCGGTGCCTATGGCTATACCGCCAGCCCCACGCGTTTTCTTAGCCACCCGGAGCCGGTCGAAATCCTGGTCTGATGCGAGTGGCGGTGTAGCGTCGCGGTATGCCGTACGGACGTAGCCGGCGCGCGGGCCTTGGCTTCGGTCAGCCCGCGCGCTTCTCCCGCGGCTCGGTGAGGTTGCGGGCCAGGCGCAGGCCGAAGCGCAGGGGGGTGCGATCCCAGGGGGTGAAGCGCGGGAGCTGGAAGAGATCGGAATCGAGACGCGCGGCGCCCGGCGCGGTGGACACGGCGGCCTCGAAGCCGCAATCGCGCGCGATCTGCACATGTTCGGCGGCGTAGTCCTTGTTCGGGCGTCCGTTGGGGTAGGCAAACAGGCGTGGTGCCCGCCCGAGCAGGGCTTCGAGGTCTTCCCGGCCCTTCTCGATCTCGGCGCGGGCGGTGGCCGCGCCCACCTCGGTCAGGATGGGGTGGGTGGCGGTGTGGCCGCCGATTTCCATGCCCGCGTTCGCGAGTTCGCGCACCTGCTGGCCGCTCATCATCAGGTTGTCCGGCAGTAGCACGCCAAAGCGCGTGGCCAGGGCCTCGGTTCCGGCCTGACGCTTTTCGGCAGGCTGGTACTTGAAGCGGCCGATCAGGGCGTGGATCAGCTTTAGCCGGTCGTGGTCGGTCTCCAGCGTCCATTCGCCGAGGCCTTCCGGGCCCAGGTCGGCGTTTTTCGGCAGGCGGCGCACCGTCTCGATCAGGGTGTCGTTGAACATCCGGCCGCCATCGAGATAGCCGGTGGCAATGAAGAACGTGGCCGGCACGCCTTCTTCTTGCAGTATCGGCAGCGCGACCTCGGCGTTGTCCGCGTAGCCGTCGTCGAAGGTCACGCATACGGCCCGTGGCGGCAGGGTGTGGTTTTGCAGGCGTTCGACGGCCTCGGCCAGCGGTAATGGGTTCATGTGGTGGGCGAGCAGGCGCATCTGCCAGCGGAAGTCATCGGCATGCGGATCGCCATCCAGCAGCGGATCGGGCTCCGGCAGTACGCGGTGATAGATCAGGATAGACAGGCGCCCCCTGGAACCACCAGGCGACATCAGGGACAGCAGCGAGCGCAGCAGCATGTCGGCTAGACCGCCCGAATGCCCGCGACGTGGCACCGCCGGGCCCGATCAAGGCTTTGCCCCGGTTCGGGCTTTGTGATGCGCGCAGGTGCAAGGGCTGCACGCATGCTTGGGTATGACTCCGGCATCTGCAATTCGGTGTCCTGCAACAGTGTTTCCCTTGGACTTGTTGCCGATCATAGCGAAGGGAAACGCTGCACAGTGAGGGCGCCGTTGATTGAGCGTTTTTTCGTAGGCGGCACACGGGTGTCCTGCTGCAATCGATCATCGCCTGCGCCGATAAATGCGGCGTGGCCGGGTCCAGTGTTTCGTTGACGGACCTGGCCGGAAGCTTGCCGCCGTATGCCGCGGGCCCGAATGACAGGCGGCCTGTAGCGAGGTCATGCTGCTCGGAGACCGTTTGGTAGGGAGGTCGCATATGTGGGCTGGATTCGCAGTAAAACGCGCGGGATGGGGGACAGCCGCCAGTTATGCCTGGCGCGCGGCCCTGATCACTTTGATCCTTCTGCTGCTGCCGGCTACTGGGCCCGTGGCTGCGGCGGATGGTTCGGGGTCCATAGAGGCAGCGGACGGGGGATGGAACCGGATTCAGGCGATGCCGGAGGACTATCGCGCGGCGGTGGCTGCGCTGGGGCCCGGTGACTGGTTGCAGCTGGAGCCAGGGGACTATCCGCGTTCGCTGCGGTTGCACGGAGTGCGCGGGACGCCGGAGCGGCCCATCGTGATCAGCGGGCCGGCGGCGGGTGAGCCGGCCGTGCTGCGCGGGCGACGTGGGGAGAACACGATCAGCCTGGTGGATGCGGAACATCTGGTGATCCGGCATCTGACGCTGGATGGCGGCGGGGAACCGGTTGCGGGGGTGGTGGCGGAGGCGCGCGGTGACGGGGTGCATCACGTGACGCTGGAGCACCTGACCATCCGCCATTATGACCGTTCGCAGGGCAACACGGGGATCACGACGCGCGTGCCGGCCTGGGGCTGGGTGATCCGGCACAACGAGATCCATGATGTGGGTACCGGGATGTATCTCGGACAGCCGGATGGCACCAGCCCGTTTGTCGGTGGCGTGATCGAGCACAACCATGTGCACCGCACTCTGGGGTACAACATCCAGATCAAGCACCAGACGGAAAGGGAGATGATTCCGGATCAGGACCCGGGCCCGCGCGAGACGCGGATTCGCTTCAATTTTCTGAACAAGGCAGAACGCGGGAGCGACGGGGCCCGGGCCCGCCCCAATCTGCTGGTGGGGCACTTCCCGCCCACCGGTCCGGGCTCTGAAGACCTCTATCGCATCGAAGGGAATCTGTTCTACCAGAACCCGCACGAGCGACTGTTCCAGGGCGAGGGCAACCTCCTGATCCACGACAACCTGTTCGTGAATGATGTCGGCGATGCGGTGCTGGTCCGCCCGCACAATCACCTGCCTCGCGAGGTCCGCATTGTGAACAACACGGTCCTGGCAAGCGGGTTCGGGATTCGGATGGACGAGCCCGACCAGGCATACGAGCAGGTGGTGGAGGGCAATGCCGTGTTTGCCGGGAACCCCCTGCAGCTTTCAGGCGGTATCGCGGGAGCCGAGAATTTTACGGCCTCACGCGAAGCCGCGGCCCGTTACCTCGTGGCCCCGGATGCTGGGCTGGATGCCCTGGATCTCTACCCGCGCGCGGGCGGTTTGCAGGAACGTGGAGACAGCGTGAGTTCGCCCGCAATCGCGGGCGCGGATCGCGATTACAATGGCCGCCTGCGCGAACGACCGGTCTGGGGCGCCTATGCCGGTCCGCCGGGCCCCAATCCTGGGCGTGTGGAGGGGATCGGGCCGCGCGTGCCGGGTTGCGCGCCCTGCCAATAGGGAAACATGGATCCCACGTTTCCCTGAGCCGGACGCGGTCCAGGGACAGAACGGCCCCCGCCGGGGTGCCGCATGACGAAGAGCAACGAGAACGGACATCTTATGCATACGCTTCCCGCGCTGGATGAAGTCACCATTGGGGTCATCGGTCTTGGGTATGTCGGCCTGCCGCTGGCCGTCGAATTCGGCCATCACTGGTCCACCATCGGGTTCGACATCGACCCGGAACGGGTGCAACAGCTGCGGGCCGGGGTGGATCGCACGCGCGAGGTGGAGGCGGACAAGCTGGCGGCCACGCCGCATCTGGAATACACCTCGGACCTGGAGGCGATGCGGGCCTGCAACGTGTTCGTGGTGACGGTGCCGACCCCCATCGACCGGCACAAGCGCCCCGACCTCGGGCCGCTGCTCGGGGCCAGCCGCAGTGTGGGGCGGGTGCTCAAGCCGGGCGATACGGTGATCTACGAGTCCACCGTGTATCCGGGCGCCACGGAGGAGGACTGCGTGCCGATCCTCGAAGCGGAGTCCGGCCTGGTGCACAACCAGGATTTCTTTACCGGCTACAGCCCCGAGCGCATCAACCCGGGCGACAAGGAGCACGGGGTGACCTCCATCATGAAGGTCACCTCGGGCTCCACGCCGGAGGTGGCCGACTTCGTCGACGCGCTGTACGCACGGGTGATCACCGCCGGTACGCACAAGGCCGAGAGCATCCGCGTGGCCGAGGCCGCCAAGGTGATCGAGAACACCCAGCGCGACGTGAACATCGCGCTGATCAACGAGCTGGCGCTGCTGTTCGAGCGCCTGGGGCTGGATACGGAGGCGGTGCTGAAGGCGGCCGGGACCAAGTGGAACTTCCTGCCGTTCCGCCCCGGGCTGGTGGGCGGCCACTGCATCGGCGTGGACCCGTACTACCTGACGCACAAGGCGCAGGCGGTGGGGCACCACCCGGAGATGATCCTGGCCGGGCGGCGGGTGAACGACTCGATGGGCGCCCACATCTCGGACAACACGGTGCGGGCCCTGGTGCGCAAGGGCATCAACCCGGTGGGCGCTCGCATCCTGGTGATGGGGCTGACCTTCAAGGAAAACTGCCCCGACCTGCGCAACACCCGCGTGATCGACATTCACGCCACCCTGGCCGGCTATAACGCCGAGGTAACCGTCTTCGACCCCTGGGTGGACCCGGCCGAGGCCGAGCACGAATACGGCATCACCCCGGTGACCGAGACCCCGGACCCGGGGCAGTTCGATGCGATCGTCGTCGCGGTGCCGCACCGCGAGTTCCTGAAGATGGGGATCGAGGCGATCCGGGCGCTGGCACGCCCGGAGTCGGTGATCTTCGACGTGAAATCGGTCTTCCCGAGGGAGACGACCGACCTGCGCTTGTAGCCGCGGTTCGGGGTGCACTCGCAGGGAGGCATCGAATCCATCGCGTTCGGTGTCGCCCCGGTTTTGCGACGAAACGATCTTCGACGGGTGGCGCAGCGCCCGTCGAAGATCTCTGTGGTGGATGTTTCAGCTGCCGCTGTCGGACTGCTTGCGGCGCCAGAGCATCGATCCGGCTACCAGCAAACCGCTGGCAAACAACACCAGCGTTCCCGGCGCGGGAACGGGCTCTCGCTCAACTTGCTCGAGTTCACCGATGGTCATGTTGTCGAAGCTGAAGATGTCGGTCTGCGGGCCTTCGACCAGGTCAAAGTCGAGCGAAGTGAACAGGAAGTCCTCACTTGAGGCGATTGCGCCGAAGTAGAAGACCGAGCCGTCCGTAGACCCGCCGGATCCCACGGTGTGCGGGACGGTTTCCTGGTGGACGCCTCCCGAGCTCAAGTTGAAATTGATCAGCAGTTGCCCGCCGAAATCACCGATGTCGATCCCGTAGAACCCGAAGGCGGCGATGTCCTGTCCGAAGTCCACACCGAATCCGTCGTCTCCCGTCGCATCGGCCCGCCAGGTGTTGGTGCCGGATACGGAATAACGACCGAAGAAGGCGCTGCCCTCGGAGACGGTCTTGATGCGGCCGTCCCCCGTAAGGGTTGCGTCAAGCGTGCCACCACCGAAGCCGGGGAAGGTCAGATTCAGTGGCGCAGTGGTCCCCGTGGCAAAGCCTTCGAAGTCCTCGGTCCCGACGCCACTGAGCGACCCGAGAAAGGCGCTTTCGGCCGCATCGGAGTTGGGGGTCTCAGACAATGGAACGGTCGCCGAGTTGTTCAGGTCCTCTCCGAAATAAGTGATGAACGCGGCCTGGGCCGAGGTTCCAGCCAGCATCGCGCCCGCGGCGATCAGTGCAATAGCGAGTGGTCCTTTCATGCTGCGACTCCCTTGTTGGCATCCTGGGTCCCGTCCGAAGCAGAAATCGTGCCATTGCGCTGCAAGTCACTGACTTGTCGGGATTCAACGGGGCATACGAGAGGGTTTGGCCTTGTCGGTGTAAAGGTTCGTGACGCTTGTCGCGATTCCTGTGCGCTACTGCTCCGCGGACTCCACCGGGTATACAGTGATGACCCGGTCCCATCCCCGAGCGCCGCATGAACGCGATGGCGAATGCAGACGAGCCCTTGTCCCTGCGCACCTGTGCGCTGTGGGCCTGGCTGTCGCTGGGGGCGGCGATCTATCTGACGCTGCTGCCGTTCGAATTCGGCTCGATGAGTCTGGAACGCGCCTGGGAGATCTACCGCGGCATGAGCCTGACCGGCCCCGGCACCAGCGGCCGCCAGCAGTTTATGGCCAATGCCCTGATGTTCTTGCCGCTGGGGTTCTTCTGGACCGCGTGGCTGACCCATGGCCGCCGCAACCGGCTGACGGCCTTTGCGGTGTTCACCTTTGTGGCGGCCCTGGGGCTGGCGGTTACGGCGAGCGTGGAGTTCCTGCAGGTCTGGCTGCCCTATCGGCACCCCGCGGGCGCCGATATTGCCGGTAACTTTTCCGGGGCCGTGGCCGGTTCGCTCGCCTGGCTGGCCCTGCGCGATCCGCTGGTGCGCTGGAGGCAGGTGCTGGAAGGCGCGGGTGCGCAGACCCTGACCGCCGGCCTGGTGGTCTATGCCGCGCTCTACGTGCTGGTTGGCTTCGTCCCCTTTGACTTTGTACTGGCCGCGGACGAGTTGCGGGCCCGGTTGGCATCGGATGCCTGGGGCTGGTGGGTGGCGGCCGGCGCCTGCACTGGCGGCGTTCGCTGTATCAGCTGGCTGACGCTGGAGGTGGTGGTCAGTGTACCGGTGGGCTTGCTCCTGGCGCTTTGGCTGCAGCGGCGCGGAGCTTCGCTGCTAGGGGCCGGGATTCCCCTGGCCCTGCTGCTGGCGGGCCTGCTGGAGCTGTTGAATCTGGCGACTCTGTCGGGGATTGCCGAAGGACGTTCCGTGCTGCTGCGGGCACTGGGGATGGGGATCGGCCTCGTCCTGTTCCGGCGCCTGCCCGCGCATCCCCATGGCGTGATCCGGACGCTGCAGCAGCTCGCCACGCCGTTGCTTGTGACGGGTACCGTTGCCTACGCCTTGCTGCTGGTCGCGCTCAACCACGGCTTCGGTGCGTTTCACGCCGACGGGGAGGCGGCGCGGGCGCAGTGGGCCGACCTGAACCTGTGGCCGTTCTATTACCACTACCACGTGGACGAGATCCACGCCCTGCGCAGTACCGCGCTGCACCTGGCCATGTACGCGCCCCTGGGGATGCTGGTCTGGCTCTGGCAGTTGCGCCATCCATTGCAACCGGCCGCGTTGAACCTGCTGGCCGTCGTCGCGGGGGCGGTGCTGGCACTGGCGGTCGAGGCCGCCAAGCTGTTCGTGGACGGTGCCCGCCCGGACCCGGCCAGCCTGGTTCTGGCCGGGCTGGCGGCCGGGCTCATGGCGGCCTCGCTGCAGTGGCTGGAACGCGCGAGCGTGGCGGGTGTCGCGCAACCGGCCGTCGCGTCGCGAGACGAGCCCCGCAATGCAGCCCCGGGACCGAGCGTTCCCGGCCCCGTCGAGGGCTCTCTGCAGCGGTTGCGGCAGGCCCTTGGCGGTCTCCTGGCTTTGGTGGCCGTGCTGGCGGCGGTGACCTGGCCGGTGGCGCCGGTCGCGCTGGCCGCGGGGTTGCTGGCCTACGCCGCCTTGCTGGCCTGGCGCCCGCAGGCCTGGCTGGTCGTGATGCCGATTCTGCTGGCCACGCTGGACCTGACTCTCTACCACGGGCGCCTGTTCGTCTCCGAGCTGGATCTGTTCCTGCTGATGACCCTGGCCGTGGCCCTGTGGCGGGGGCCCCATGCGCTGCATGCGGGCGTATCGCTGCTGCCGCGCGGGATCCGCTGGCCACTGGGGCTGCTGGTCGTTTCCACCCTGATCGGCCTAGCGCTGGCCCTGTGGCCGCCCGGAGGCTGGAATCCCGGCGCAGCGGTGCACTTTGCCCACGAGTGGAATGCGCTGCGGGTGGCCAAGGGACTGCTGTGGGCGGTGGTGCTGCTGGCGGTGTTGCGCGTGGCGCCCATTCCGGTCCGGGAGCAGGTGACACGCTGGTTTCTCCCAGGCGTGGCCCTGGCCCTGCTGGCGCAGCTGGCCTTCGTGGTGCGGGAACGGATCACCTACCCCGGGCTGCTGGATTTCGACAGCGGCTACCGGCTCTCCGGCCTGTTCTCGGAGATGCAGGCCGGTGGCCCCAGTATCGAGAGCTTTCTGGTGCTGGCCTTTCCACTGGCCCTGATCTGGTTCTGGAGGCAGCGCCCCGGCCTGATGCTCGCCGGGGCGGCTGCGCTGGCGGTGGGGACGGCCTATGCAGTGGCCATGACGTACTCCCGCGGCGGGTATCTGGGGCTGGTCGTGGCGGTGGTGGTGCTCGCCGGCGGGGTATTGCTGGCGGCGCTGCAGGGGCGCATGCGGGCGCGCGGCGGGGCGCTGATCGGCGTGCTGTTGTCGGCCGCAGCGATCGCCCTGATTGCGGGCACGACCCTGGGTGGATTCGCCGAACAGCGTCTGGGTCAGATCGAGCGCGACTTCGGCAGTCGCGTGGATCACTGGCAGGCCGCGCTCGAATTGCCCGGTGGCGGGCCTCTGGCTCCCCTGTTGGGTCGAGGCGTCGGCAGTTTCCCCGAGCACTATCGCACCGGGAACCGCGACGGGCGCCTGCCCGGCAACCTGGCGTTTACCCGCGAAGAGGGTGAGCCGCGCCTGCAGCTGGGCGGCGGCGATTCGCTGTTCGTCAATCAGCGGGTGGACCTGCCGCGGGAGGGTGTCTATCGCATGACGGTTGAGGCGGCCAGCGCCCGACCCGCGGGTTTTCGTCTGTTCCTCTGCGAGAAGCCCATCCGCCATTCGTTCGCCTGTCGCAGCGAAGGGGTGCAACTGGAGGGGGGCGCGCGCCAGACGGTTGAGTGGACCTTCGATCTCGATCCGATGGGGTCCCGCCCATGGCCGTTCCAGCGCGGGCTGGTGCTGTCACTGGCGGTCGATGCACGGCAGCAGTCTGTCGTCGAATTTTACAACGTTCAGCTCCGGGGTCTGGACGGTCGCGAGTACGTGGCAAACGGCGACTTCCGGCATCTGGGGCGTCACTGGTATTTCACCACGGATCACCTCTGGCCCTGGAGGGTCGAGAACCAGTGGCTGGAGCTCTATTTCGATCAGGGCTGGCTGGGTCTGGTCGCCTTCGTCTGGCTGACACTGGCCGCTCTGACCCTGCTGGTACGGCGCGGGCTGAGGGGCGATGCAGTGGCGCTGGCCATGGCGGCCGCGCTGGCGGGGGCATTGACGATTGGCCTGTTCAGTACGCTGTTCTTCTCGCCGCGTATCGCGCTGTTGTTCTATCTGGTGCTGTTGCTGGGGGTGGCCTCCGCCATCATGCACGTCGAGGAAGAAAGCCGGACTCGGGTCCGGATGCCGGCCGGTTCAGACCCGCAGGGTGCCGGTTGAACACAATGTCTGGATTATTCGACAGGCCTGAACGGATGGACGGTCGGTGGGGTGTCCGATTTTTTTACGCAGCCAGGTGCGTGGTGTGTATCGGTGACGGAACACCCGGAGCGTGTTGTTAAAAAACAGCGGCCTATCGCGGGTGGCATCGTGATTGCTTGCGGGTCGGGCCAATGCCTCGGAACACCGACCAAGGGACGCGACCCATGAAAAAGGCACTTCTGATCGTACCGCTGGCGCTCCTGTCAGTCTCCGCCCACGCTGCGACGGTCGATCCGACCTACCAGTTCTTTGGCGCGTTGCCGGAAGCTGATTTCGGAGGGAGTGGCATCCCCAACGATTCCGTTGCCCAAACCCCGTTCGAGACGGCGGAGGCCCCCGGCCTGCTGGGCCTCTCCGCGGCGCAGCGTTTCGGTTCGCCCGAGGTCACCAACGACGGCGCGGGCACGTTTTTCGCGCAACCGGGTATTAGCGACCCGACCTACGAGTCGAATTTCGGGTCCGGACTGTCGTTGTGGAACCTCAATTTCTACATCGACCCCGGCACTGGGTCCCTGGCGGGCGCGCCGCTGACCTTCGAACTGTATTTCGAGACCGTGCCCGGCCAGATCAGCACTCTGCAGCTGGGGTCGCTGGAAGGGGTTGAGCAGGGTTCGCAGAACCTGGGCTTCAACTGGTTGAACGATCTGGCAAGCGCTCAGGGCAATGATCCGTTCGACCCCTTCGCGGAGGGCCTCTACAGCTTCGGGCTTGCCGCATTTGAAGAGTCTGGTGGTGTTCAGCCCCTCGGGACGATGCAGCAGGAGCGAGTCGCCGAACCGATCCGTGTGGCGGAGACCTGGATCAATGTCCAGGTGGGAGATCCGACTGCGGTGTCTGAGCCGGGCAGTGCGTGGATGCTGGGCACGGGCCTGGGGATGCTCGCGCTGATGGCCTGGGGTGTGGGGCGCCGGCGCCCCGGCGCTGGCACGGCCTGACACCGGCCTAGTCTGCCCCTGGCAACCCCCGGTGCTGGCTTTCGCCAGACCGGGGGTTTTTCGTATCGGGCTCACGTTCGCGCAGACGACTTGCCCCAAGGCGGGTATCTGTCCGGAAATCCCACCTGCTACTCTCGTTTGACCAACCTTCCTTGGATCCCGGGAGATGAACAAGGCCTTCGAGGCGTTTGACGAGCACCTGCTCGAGCTGGCCCGGTTTGTTGAAGAAGCCGAGTCCATGGAGAAGGGGCTGCACCAGTTGTCGGTCCTGGTGGGCCACGCCATGGACTGCCGGCATTGCTCGATCATGCTGGTCAAACAGGATCCGGAGACCGGCGAACCACGCCTTAGGGTCGAGGCGCACCAGGGGGCCCTTGTGCCGCAGGCCTATGGCGAGTTCCAGCGTTTCGGGGCCGGCATCGCGGGACAGGTTGCCGCAGCTGGAAAAGGACTCCTGATCAACGATCTCCATCATTCCGAATTTGCCGATGCCGCCCGGCGTGGCCAGGAGGTGGAGGTGGTCGACGTCATCTCGGTCCCTGTCGTACTCGATGGCGAGGTGATCGGCGTGATTAACATCGACACCCCGAATGATCGGCGGCGGCTGACGCGCGAGGACTTTCGCATGGCATCGATCCTGGCGCTGGTAGTGGGCAAGTCGGTGCTGGTCCATCGCCTGAAGGGGCTGTTGCGCACCAGCTTTACCCAGTTGGCGCTGGCGCGTCAGCCGGGGGCGGCCACGGGCCCGATTACCCACGCCCCGGAGCGGGTGGCCCGGTTGCTGGCGCGCACGTTGTACGACGAGATGAGTCGCGCCGGGTTTTCCCGCGATCATGTACTGACCGCAGCGACCGAACTCATCGGGCAGGTGAGCGAGGACCAGGAATGAGAGGGTGCCCGAGCGTGTCGACAGCACTTGGAGCTGTGCCATGAAAGACACCGGCTTCGAGCGCCGCTGGCGCCAGCGCTTTCTCGAGCGTGGGGCAAGCCTGGAGGATGATGCCGACATCGCGGGCTGGACGCACAGCGGCCTGAACAGTCGCGTGCGGCAGTTCGAACGTCTGTGGCGAAGCGCCGATCTGGCGCCCGGGCGCTGGCTGGATATCGGCTGTGGCGCAGGCACCTACACGCGGATGCTGCAGGCGCAGGGTCACACGGTGTGGGGCCTCGACTATTCAACCCCATCCCTGCAGAAGGCGCGCGCTCGAAGCGATGCCGCGATCCCCTGGCTGGCGGCGGATATCAACCATCTTCCATTGGCGGATGCGGCGTTCGACGGGGTGCTCTGCTTCGGTGTCATGCAGGCGCTGTCCGATCCCGCCCCCGCGCTCGCCGAGATCCGCCGGGTTCTGCGTCCCGGTGGCGAGGCCTGGGTTGATGCCTTGAACCTGCGCTGTCTGCCCACTGCGGCTCGCGAATGGCGTCGCCATCGCCAGGGCCGCCCACCGCATTTGCGCTACGACGATCCCGCGGCTTTTCGGTCGAAAGTGGAGGCCGTGGGGCTTGTGCCCGATGACCTCTACTGGCTGCCACTGGCCCCCGGTCGCCTGGTCCGCCTGCAGCCGCTCCTGGAGAACCGGGGCACCCGGGGTTTCCTGCAGGCATTACCGATCGCCGGGGCATGGCTAAGCCATTCGTTCATCCTGCGTATGCGCAAGGAGTGACGCGCCGCCCGTGCCGTGAGCTGTCGGAAAATTTTGCACTTGTCGGTGCCTGGATCCGCGTTGGATGTTTCGTGTGGCGGGCGGCCCCTCGATATCAGTGAGTTACCCGTTATTCGAAGTGGTGGCATTACGCTTGCTAAGTCTTGGTAGAAAGCGTCTGATTGCAGTGTGCCCCGAGAATTCGCCGATCGCGGTGGACTCGGTTATTCCGGCGCGAACGGCGCAAGGCCGAGTACGGAACTGGAGCAGTCAAGCATGAGTGACGAACACGAGCACAACGATGGCAAGGGCCTCAAGGGCAAGGGCGAAAACGCGTCCGGAACCCCTGCGGACCATGGCTCGGAGTCGTCGGCCCCCCGTAGCCGGAGCCGGCGCCGCCTGACCGCAGCCGGTCTGGGTGGCGCGATGCTGGTGTCCCTCCCCGCCAAGTCGGTCTGGGGTGCACAGGGGCAGTGTTCGCTGTCGGGCAATATCTTCTCCGCCAACGTCTCCAATATCGACCACGAGTGCACCGAGGGCGATGGCTGCACGCCGGGCTTCTGGAAGAACAACTGGTTCGCCTGGGACTGCACCGGCTACTCCCCGGGGACTTGCCATGAGACCAATCCGCCGGGCAACCAGTGCCGCAGCTTCGATGCGACGGTGCATCCCGGTGGCGCGACCTCCTTCGAGTCGGTGTTCGGCTACAAGCCGGAATGCCTGAGTGGCTCGCCGTCGCTGATGGAGGTGCTGCAGGCCAGTGGCGTGTGCAGTGGCTCGCTGGACTGGCATGCGGTGGGCGCGGTCCTGAACGCGGCCTGCACCTCGATCGACTTTGGTGCCTCGGTGGACGAAGTGATCAAGGCCTATTCCATGGCCCGCGAGGATGCGGACAAGTACGCGGCGGTGAAGAATGTCTTCGTCTACATGAACGAGCGCTTCTGTCCGATCAACAGCCAGGGCGATTGCGAGGATGGCTACTCGCGCAACGAACTGGGCGTATGCGTGGAGGTGCGGACCACCACGTCCAACCAGAAGGGCAATCGCTGACCTGCGGGGCGCTGCCCCGGGTACGCCTGGCCGTACGGTAAAAGAGGCGCACTTGTCCGTTCCCGAAGAACCCCTCGAACTGATTTCGCTGCCGGTCGCTCACGTGCGGGCGTGGGGCGAATCCGTGGTCGTCTTTGATCAGCGCTGTGGCGAGACACACGTGCTGCAACCGCCCCTCACCGAGCTCTTCCAGGCCCTGCAAGAGGGGCCGATGACGCCGACGGCCCTGTTCGAGTACCTTGAACAGCGTTACGAAGCCGCCGAGGGGGAGCTGGAGGATGCGATGCAGGCCGGCCTGAGTCAGTTGCGGGAGCATCACCTGATCTGTGATCCGGCGGACTCGCGGGACGCGTGACAGCCCCAGAAGACCTGCGCGCGGGGCTGCGCGGCGCCGGGGTGGCCCTTCAGGTGGGCCCGTTCGTGGTCCGGCTGCGTTCGCGGCTGGACCGGGTCGAACGCGCGCTGGCCCTGTTCTACGACCGGCAGTTGCTGCCGCCGGAACAGGCGGCGTTTGCCGATTTTCACATCACGCTCGCACGGGCCTCCGGTCTGCACTGGCTCTGGCGCCCGCAGGCGCGATTCTTCCTCGACGGTCGATCACCGTTTCGCCCCCTCCCGCTGGCCCACGCCTACCCGCTGTTCGAGTGGGGACTGAACTGGTGCATTGCCCAGCACGCCCACGACTTCCTGATGATCCACGCGGCGGTGCTGGAACGTAACGGTCGGGCGCTGGTGATGCCGGGCGAGCCGGGGGCGGGGAAGAGCACGCTGACCGCCGCGCTGACCCTGTCCGGCTGGCGCCTGCTGTCGGACGAATTCGCCCTGCTTTCCCTGACGGACGGGCAGCTGGTGGCCCTGCCGCGCCCGGTCAGCCTGAAGAATGCAGCCATTGACCTGATCCGCGAGCGCTACCCGCAGGCGGTCATCGGGCCCGCCTCGCATGACACCAGCAAGGGGACCGTGGCGCATCTGAGACCGCCGGATGCGAGTATTCAGAAGATGCACGACCCGGCGCGACCGGCCTGGCTGGTCTTCCCGCGTTTTGCCGCGGGGGGCCGTGACCACCTTGCGCCGCTGGACCGGGCCGTGGCCCTGCAGCGGCTGGTCGGGTCGTCGTTCAACTACAGCGTGGTGGGGGCCGCGGGCTTCGAGGCCGCGGCCGACCTGATCGAGCAGAGTGCGTGCCTCGAGCTCGAGTACGCAGATCTGGATGCCACCCTGGGGCTGCTGAACGACCTGACCGCGGGGGGCGCGTGACATCCTCCGCGCTGACGCAACTGCTCGCGGTCCTGGGCGCTCCGAAGTCGGCCGGGCGGCTTTCGCTGGCGGACTGGGACCTGCTGGTGCGGGTGGCGCGGGTGGCCTCCCTGGAAGGGCGGCTGCATGCATTGATCGAGGAGGCCGGGACACTGCCCGAGGTGCCACCGGCGCCGCGACGGCACCTGCACGCGGCCCGGGTCCTGGCGGACCGTCAGCACGCCATGGTCCGCTGGGAGGTGGCGCGGATCCACGAGGCCCTGGCGCCCGAGGCGATCCCGATGATGCTGCTCAAGGGCGCTGCCTATGTCATGGCGGGCTTGCCCTGCGCCCCGGGGCGTCAGTTCTCCGATGTCGACATCCTCGTCCCGCAGGCGCGGATTGAGCAGGCGGAGCAGCACCTGTTTGTCCAGGGTTGGGTCTGCGAGGGCTACGATGCCTATGACCAGCGGTACTACCGCCAGTGGATGCACGAACTGCCGCCGCTCACGCATATCCAGCGCAAGAGCGTGCTGGACGTGCACCACACCATCCTGCCGCCGACCGCGCGGCTGCATCCCGACCCGGATCTTCTGTGGCAGGCGGCGCTGCCGCTCGACGACTATCCGGGTGTGTATATCCCGGCTCCGGTGGACATGGTCCTGCACAGCGCGACGCACCTGTTCCACGACGGCGAGCTGGAGAACGGGCTGCGGGACCTGGCCGATCTGGATGCGCTGCTGCGGTACTTTGTGGCCGAGGATCCGGGTTTCTGGGAGCGGCTGACGGCGCGCGCCTTCGAGATGGATCTGGCACGCCCGCTCTTCTACGCCCTGCGCTATGGCCGCGAATTCCTGCAGACCCCCGTGCCCGATTCGGCCTTCGCGGCCTTGGCCCGCGCGCGCCCGTCGGCGCCTCTGCGTGGGCTGATGGACGGGCTGTTCCGTCGCGGCCTGATACCCCATCACTGGAGCTGCGATGGCGTCGGGTCCGGCGCCGCGCGCTGGCTGTTGTACGTGCGTTCCCACTACCTGCGCATGCCGCTCCACCTGCTCCTGCCTCATCTGGTGCGCAAGGCGGTCAAGGACCAGCGCAAGGGGAAGCGGGAACGGCCCGAACCCTGAGGGAGACGCTGATTGAATCGCACGTCCGCGTTGGTGCCCCCTGTTTTCCGAGACAAGGCGCGTCGTGCAGCGGGTAGTGGTTCTACCCGCCCGTTTTGGATGGATTCGGGGCGCAACGCAGGATCGGGCCATATTCATTCAGAATCAGGGGGGCACCAACCCCACAAGCCATTGAGAGCAGGGGCTCGGCCGCCCGTTGTTGATCAAAAACGGGCGCGGGAACGGCGTTGCGGTTCCCTTGTGCAGAATGACTGCACGGCAGTCACCGCGCCTTGTTCGCACGCAAAAGCGACTCGAGCGCGGACGTGCGATTCAATCAGCGTCTCCCTGAGGTCCGCGCGCTCCCGAACCCGCAGCTCGACCGCCGCCCGTCTACCCGACCAGCGGGCCCTTACGCGGTGGCTGGGTCTCCATCCAGGCCCAGAGTGGCGAGGGGTGCCAGGAGCAGCTCGGCGCGAAACAGGACGCGTGGGCCGGCCACCAGGCCGAGGCAGCGGTAGCGCTGCTGTGCCATCCCGGAGCCGGCCAGGCCGCGATCCGAGGTGTCCACGTGTTCGGCCGGGCTCACCAGCATATGCAGGGCATCGGCGCTGCGCAGGGCGCGCGCCAGACGCTGGTCGACGCTGATGTGATGCGCGGTATAGATCATGGGGTCGCGATAGAAATCGTGGCCATCGGCATGGGCCTTCTCCAGCAGCGCGCAGGAGATCAGGGATGCCGGAAACATGTCGGGAAAGTTGACCCGGTCCTCCAGCTCGTCGAAGTAGTCCGCCTGGCGCACGAGCGAACCCGACAGCAGATTCTTCGCGTTGCTGTTGGTCATGAACTTGCGCTTGTGGAACCACCCGTTGTCCGGCAGTTCGCGGCGGTCCTCGAACCGGTCGAGGTCGAACCCCGCGGGCAGGGGCAGTGCCGCGTCCGGCAGCGCGCGGGGGGTGGCCGTGTCGCGCACGTGTCCCAGCAGCACCAGACCGCCGGATGTGCGCATCGCGATGCGGTTCGACAGTTGCGGCCGTCCCGCCTCGTCCATGCGCCGGTTCGTGGGCTTGACCACGGTGGTCAGGGCCTCGTCCGGGCGCAGGGCCCCGGCAAAGGTGAACTGGTAGTTCCGGAATGGCCGTTCGCGGATGTTCCCGCTGTCGCCCTCCGCCTGGCGTACCTGCGTGATCAGGGCCTCGGCGAGGCATTCCAGTTGAAAGCCCAGCACAATCGGGCCGCCAAACGGGTTGCCGCGGATCCGCATCCACTTGTCGCCGTCATGGAACGGATTGAAGTCATCGGTGGCGTTGCGCGCCACGTCGATGTGGATCTGACGAAAGACGCGGGGGGCGTCGAGAGGGGGCGCGGCCATGGGCGTGCGTTCTACCGGGCAGGGCCTGCCGTGACGTGTGCGGGCGTCGATGGGTTACTCCCGGGCGTTTGCCAGCAGCGGACGAATCCGGTCCGCTGGCACCGCGTAGCTGATCCCGCTGGGGTGGCCGACCGCCGCCTCGCGTCCGCCCTGGACGAAGACCTGATTGATCACGCCGACGACTTCGCCGCTGTCGATCCGGTAGACGGGGCTCCCGCTGTTGCCGGGGTAGGCGGTGGCATCCAGCTGAAACACCATGGGTGCGCCGGCCCGCAGTTGCCGGATGCGCGCCTCGCTCAGTTCGCTCGAGCGCCGGGCGGTGATCGCCATGGGGGTGCGCGCCGCCACGCTCGCGCGATGGGTCGCGGGATAGGTGCCCAGGACCATGCCGATCGGGAAGCCGGTAAAGGCCAGTTGTTCGCCTTCCCGCACGGCATCGGAGGATCCCAGCTGCAGGGGTGGCAGCGGGGGCCCGGCAATCCGCAGCAGGGCCAGGTCGTCGTCCGCCGAATGGGCCACCAGTTCCGCGCTGTGGATGGAGGTGTCACGGCCTTCGCCGCTGACCACCACGAGTTGTTCGCGGTTCTCGTGATCCAGGGACGTCGGGATCACATGGTGATTGGTGACGATCAGACTACCGTCGCCAACCGCAAAGCCGGTGGCGAGGTAATGGGCCCGGGGGCTGCGCGCGGGCTGGTGGGTGGCGATGCTGACCACCGAGGGTTTGACGCGCTCGATGGTGTCGGGCAGCGCATCGGCCGCGGCCGGGGGCTGGACGACCAGAAGGGCCAGAAGACTGGCCGCGGCCAGGGCCTTCAGCGTCCGCCATTTGCGCGGGCGGGTGCATGGCGCAGAGGCCGGTGACAAGAGGCCGGATCGCGTGCTCGTCGTATTGTTCATGGGCCACCCCCGCCGGTTGATGGTCCAAGTCTAGGCCAGGCGTCTCCGATCGTGGTGGCAGTGCGTTAGGTGACGCGGGTAGTGGCCGGCGGAGGCGTTAAGCCGAATGTTCAGTTGAAGACGATGGTCTTGTTGCCGTGGGTGAGGACGCGGCCTTCGAGGTGGTAGCGCAGGCCGCGGGCGAGGACCCATCGTTCGACGTCGCGGCCCTTGCGGATCAGGTCCTGCACGCCGTCGTCATGGCGGATGCGGGTGACGTCCTGTTCGATGATCGGGCCGGCGTCGAGGTCCTCGGTGACGTAGTGGCAGGTCGCACCGATCAGCTTAACGCCGCGGGCGAAGGCCTGGTGGTAGGGCCGTGCGCCGACGAACGACGGCAGGAAGCTGTGGTGGATGTTCAGGATGCGTTCGGGGTATTCGTCGCACAGCGCGGGCGGCAGGATCTGCATGTAGCGCGCCAGTACGATGGCGTCGGGCGCGAGTTCGGCGAGTCGCGCCTGCAGGGTAGCGAAGGCGGTCTCGCGGTCCTCGCGCGGCACGGGGATGTGCTCGAACGGGATGCCGTAGCACCGGGCCAGCGGCTCCAGGTCACGATGGTTGGAGAGGATCGCCGGGATCTCCATCGGCAGTTCGCCGTTGCTCCAGCGGGCCAGCAGGTCGCTGAGGCAGTGCGGCTCGCGCGAGACCATCAGGACCACACGTGGTCGCGTTTCGGCGCCCGCCAGCCACCAGTCCATGCCGAGATCGAGGGCCAGCTCGTCCAGGCGTTCGCGCAGGGCGGGCTCGGCATCGACGGGCAGCGAGAATACCCAGCGCATGAAGAACCAGCCGGCCTCGGCATCGGTGTGTTGTGCGGCCTCGGTGATCCAGCCATCGGTGTTGGCGATCGCGTTGGCGATGCGCGCAACAATTCCGTGCTGGTCCGGGCAGCGAATACTCAGCCGAAAACGCGGTCGATCATCCATGTCCTTTATGTGTCCCGGATAAGGTCAAGGGCGGGTTTTACCACGAAGCTCACGAAGGCACGAAGAAGGGCAAGGTCAAAGGCAGTTGCACCACAGAGTGCACGGAGGACACGGAGAAAGACGACAAAGGCTTATAAGGGCAGGAAGCGATTCGCTACGCTCATCGGAATCCTGCCTGCCACAAAACCATTCCCAGTTTTCTCTGTGTCCTCCGTGATCTCTGTGGTTAATCCGCCCTTGCCCTTCTTCGTGCCTTCGTGTCCTTCGTGGTGAACACAAAGCGGCGCCAGGAAAGACGGGGCCTGTCAGGCGGATTCGCGGCGCAGGCCGGAGGGGATGGAGAAGGTGATGGTCTCTTCGCGGCCGGCGAGTTCGGAGACGGTATCGACGCCGTGCCCGCGCAGGAAGTCGAGCACCTCGTTGACCAGGACCTCCGGGGCCGAGGCGCCGGCGGTGACGCCGATGCGGCTCTTGCCCTCCAGCCAGGCGGGGTCGATGTCGGCGGCACCGTCCACCAGGTAGGAGGCTACGCCCATGCGGGCGCCGATCTCGCTCAGGCGGTTGGAGTTCGAGCTGTTCTTCGAGCCGACCACCAGCAGCAGGTCGCACTGCTTCGCCAGGTCCTTCACCGCATCCTGACGGTTCTGGGTGGCGTAGCAGATGTCCATCTTGCGCGGGCCCTCGATCTTCGGGAAGCGCGCGGTAAGGGCATCGATGATGCCGGCGGTGTCGTCCATCGACAGCGTGGTCTGGGAGACGAAGGCCAGACGGTCCGGGTTCGCAACCTCCAGATTCTCGACGTCCGCGATGGTCTCGACCAGCATCATGCAGCCGCCCCGGGAGTCGTCGAACTGGCCCATGGTGCCCTCGACCTCGGGGTGCCCGGCGTGGCCGATCAGTACGACCTCGCGACCCTCGCGGGCGTAGCGCGCCACCTCCAGATGGACCTTGGTGACCAGCGGGCAGGTGGCATCGAACACGGTCAGGCCGCGATCCTCGGCCTCCTGCTGCACGCGGCGCGGCACGCCGTGCGCGGAGAAGATCACCACCTGGCCGTCGGGCACTTCGCTCAGTTCCTCGACGAAGCGCACGCCCGCATCCGTCAGGCGGCCGACCACGTGGCGGTTGTGCACCACCTCGTGGCGCACGTACAGCGGCGCGCCGTAGATCTCCAGGGCGCGTTCCACGATCTCGATGGCGCGTTCCACCCCGGCGCAGAAACCGCGCGGATTGGCGAGCTGGGCCTGGATACTCATGGTGTTCTCCTGCGGTCGGCCGCGACCTATTGTGGCTCCCGTACGGATACCACATCCACCTCGAAGGTGAAGTGTTGCCCCGCCAGCGGGTGGTTGAAATCCACCGTCACGGTGTCGTCCTCCACCGCTTCGATGCGGCCGGGCACGGCCTCGCCGGAGGGGCTGTTGAACTCGTAGATGTAGTCCACTTCCAGCGGCAGGTCATCCGGGAACTGCGAGCGCGGCATGCGTTGCACCGCCGCCTGATCCCGGAACGGGAACATGACGCCGGCCTCGATCGCAAATTCCCGGTGGTCGCCGGCCTCCAGCCCGACCAGCAGATCCTCCAGGCCGGGCAGGATCTCGCCGGAGCCGATCTCCAGGGTAATGGGTTCGTCGCCGGTCCCGTCCACTACAAAGCCGTTTTCGAGGATCAGGCGATAGTGCATCTCGATGTGCGCGCCCTTGGTGGCCGTGGTCATACGTGCTCCCGTGTTCAGTGCTTGTCTTCGGAATGGCTGTGGTCACCCTCGATGAAGGTCGCCACGATCAGCGTGATCGCCCCCACCACGATGGCCATGTCCGCCACGTTGAAGGCCGGCCAGTGATAGCCCGCCCAGTGAAAGTCGAGAAAATCCACCACCGCGCCGTAGCGCACGCGGTCGATCAGGTTGCCCACGGCCCCGCCCAGTACCAGGCCCAGGGCCGTCACCGACCACCACGCCCGGCGCGGCAGGCGGGCCAGCCAGCCGATGATCAGCAGCCCGATCACCACGGCGATGCCGGTCAGCAGCCAGCGGCCCCAGTCCCCGGCGCCGGCCAGGAAACTGAAGGCCGCACCGGGGTTGTAGACCAGCGACAGATTGAAGAAGCTCGTCACCTCGACCGGGGCGAACAGCGTCAGCGCGTGTTCCGCCCAGATCTTGGTGACCTGGTCCGCGACCACGATCGCGGCCGCGATCAGCAGCCCCGGGCCCAGACCGGAACCCCGCAGTTGCATCAGGCGAAGTGCCGGGTCTCGCCCGGGCCTTCCACGTTGCTGACGCAGCGCCCGCACAGTTCCGGGTGTTGCGCGTGCTCGCCGACATCCGGACGGCGGTGCCAGCAGCGCACGCACTTGGGCTGTTCGCTCTTGTGCACCACCACGCCCAGCGCTGTCCCGTCTGTCAGTTCGGCGGTATGCGCGCCTTCCGGGGCGGCGCCCTCGGCCAGACGGGCCTCGGAGGTGATCAACACGAAGCGCAGCTCGTCGCCCAGGCGCTCCAGCAGCGCGCGCGTCGCGGAGTCGGCCGGCAGATGCAGGTCGATCTCGGCATTCAGCGAGGCGCCGATGCCCTGTTCGTTGCGCGCCAGTTCCAGCGCGCGGGCGACGTGGGTGCGCACCTCCAGGATGCGGTCCCAGTCACCGTCGGAGAACGTCGCGTCCTCCGGCAGCGGGGCCAGTCCCTCGTACCAGGTGGCGAACAGCACGCTGTCCGGCCGCTCGCCGGGCAGCAGCTCCCAGATCTCTTCGGCGGTAAAGGTCAGGATCGGAGCCACCCAGCGGGTCAGGGCCTCGGCCACGTGGTACAGCGCGGTCTGCGCCGAGCGCCGGGCGTGCGAATCCGCCTGCGTGGTGTACTGGCGATCCTTGATCACGTCCAGGTAGAAGCTGCCCAGCTCCACCGAGCAGAAGTTGTGTACCCGCTGGTAGATCTGGTGGAACAGGTAGTCGTCATAGGCCTTGGTGACCTGGCCCTGTACCTGCAGCGCGCGGGCGACGATCCAGCGATCCAGCGGCAGCAGCTCGTCCAGCGGCAGGGCGTGCTCGGCCGGTTCGAACCCGTTGAGGTTGCCCAGCAGGAAGCGCGTGGTGTTGCGGATGCGGCGGTAGGCATCGGCGGTGCGATCGAGGATGTCCTTGGAGATCGCCATCTCGCCGGAGAAGTCGGTGGCCGCGACCCACAGGCGCAGGATATCCGCGCCCAGGGTGGAGACGACCTCCTGCGGCGCGACCACGTTGCCGCGCGACTTGGACATCTTCTCGCCCTTCTCGTCCACGGTGAAGCCATGGGTCAGCACCGCCTTGTACGGCGCCGCGCCGCGCATGGCCACGCTGGTCAGCAGGCTGGACTGGAACCAGCCGCGGTGCTGGTCCGAGCCTTCCAGGAACAGGTCCACCGGCAGTCCGCCCAGTTCCGGGCGCTTCTCCACCACCGTGGAGTGCAGCACGCCGGAGTCGAACCAGACGTCGAGGGTGTCGTTCAGCTTCACGTAGTCGTCGGCCTTGTCGCCCAGCAACTCCTTCGGGTCCAGCTGGAACCAGGCTTCGATGCCGTCCTGCTCGATGCGCTGCGCGACCGCCTCGACCAGCTCCGCGGTGTGCGGGTGCAGGCGGTTGGTTTCCTTGTGCACGAAGAACGGGATCGGCACGCCCCAGTTGCGCTGGCGCGAGATGCACCAGTCCGGACGGTTGACCACCATGCCGTGGATGCGGGCCTGGCCCCAGCTCGGCATCCACCGGGTGTCGGCGATCGCCTTGATTGCATCCGCGCGCAGCTCGGCGCGCTCCATGCTGATGAACCACTGCGGGGTCGCGCGGAAGATGATCGGTGTCTTGTGGCGCCAGCAGTGCGGGTAGCTGTGCTCGAACTTCACCGCCACGATCAGCGCGCCGTGTTCCTTCAGTACGTCGATCACATGGCCGTTGGCCTGATGCACGTTCTCGCCGGCGAAATGCGGGGTGTCCGGCAGGAAGCGCCCGTCCGGGCCCACCGGGTTTTCCACCGGCAGGCTGTACTGCAACCCGACCGCGTAGTCCTCCTGGCCGTGGCCGGGGGCGGTGTGCACCGCGCCGGTACCGGTCTCGGTGGTCACGTGGTCGCCCAGGATCAGCGGGACTTCGCGGTCCAGGAACGGGTGGCGCAGCATCAGGCCTTCCAGCGCCTGGCCCTTGGCGCGGGCGACGATCCGGCCCTCGCCCAGCGAATAGCGGGCCAGGCAGTCCTCGACCAGGTCCTCCGCCAGCAGGATGCGCTCGTGCTCCAGCTCCACCAGGGCGTAGTTCAGCTCCGGGTGCAGGGCGACCGCCTGGTTGGCCGGCAGGGTCCACGGTGTGGTGGTCCAGATGACCACGCTGATCGGGCCGCGCGAGCCGTCGATGCCGTCGAAGCGGCGCAGGAAGTCGATGTCGTCGACCACGCGGAAGCGCACGTCGATCGCCTGCGAGATCTTGTCCTCGTACTCGACCTCGGCCTCGGCCAGGGCCGAGCCGCAGTCCACGCACCAGTGCACCGGCTTCTCGCCCATCTGCACGTGGCCGCGCCTGAAGATCGTGCCCAGCGCGCGAACGGTATCGGCCTCCACCTGGTAGTTCATGGTCAGGTAGGGGTGGTTCCAGTCGCCCAGTACGCCCAGGCGCTGGAAGTCCGCACTCTGGCCGTCCACCTGTTCCTGGGCGTATTCGCGGCAGGCCTTGCGGAAGGTCGCGGCATCCACGTCGCGCCCGGCCTTGCCCAGGTTCTGTTCCACCTTCAGCTCGATCGGCAGGCCGTGGCAGTCCCAGCCCGGCACGTAGGGCGCATCAAAGCCGGCCAGGGTGCGGCTTTTCACGATCACGTCCTTGAGGATCTTGTTGACCGCGTGGCCGACATGGATCGAGCCGTTGGCGTAGGGCGGGCCGTCCGCCAGCACGAAGCGCGGCCGCCCGGCACAGTGCTCGCGCAGGCGCTGGTAGCGGTCCTCGGCCTTCCAGGCCTCCAGCCATTCGGGCTCCCGCGTCGCCAGGCCGGCGCGCATGGGGAAGGCCGTCTCGGGCAGGTTGAGGGTGTCCTTGTAGGGATTCGGCGGTGCCGGTTTGCGTGCCATGAGCGAGTTCCGGATCGGCCCTGCGGGCCGGTTTCAGTCGAGTTCGGAGAGTTGCATGCGGGCCGTGTCGACGTCGCGCGCGATCTGTGCGCGCAGCGCCTCCAGGCCCTCGAAGCGTTGTTCGCCGCGCACCTGCGCGACCGGCTCGAAGCACACGGCCTCGCCGTACAGGTCGGGCTGGCCCTCGAGCACGTGGGCCTCCAGGCGCTGTTCGGTGCCGTCCACGGTCGGGCGCCAGCCGATATTGGCGACCGCCGGCAGGGACTCGCCGGAGGCGCGTCGCAGCCAGCCGGAGTACACCCCGCGCAGCGCCAGCGGCCAGGGCCCCAGGCGCAGGTTCGCGGTGGGGAAGCCGATGGTGCGCCCGCGCTTCTCGCCATGCGCGACCCGACCGTGCAGGCGGTAGGGCCGGCCGAGCAGCTCGGTCACCCGGGCGAAGTCCCCGGCGACGGCCGCGGCGCGCACCCGCGTGCTGCTGATACGGCCCTCGGCGTCCCGCACCGTCGGGGTGGACTCCACAGTGAAACCGAGGCGTCGGCCGGCGGTCTGCAGCGCGGCCTGGTCGCCCTCGCGGCCGCGTCCGAAGCGGAAGTCGTCCCCGACCAGGACGTGCCGCGCCCCCAGCCGCTGGTGCAGGACCTCCTCCATGAAGGCGTTCGCCGACAGCCCGGCCAGGTGCGCGTCGAAGCGCAGGATCCAGGCGGCATCCAGGGCGCTGTCGCCCAGGGTGACCAGGCGGTCGCGCAGCCGCTGCAGGCGCCCGGGCGGAGCCGGGGCCTGGGTCCGCGCGCCAAAGTACTCGCGCGGCAGCGGTTCGAAGGTCATCAGGAGCGCCGGCGCCTGGCGATCCTGCGCCGCCTCGAGCAGGCGCCCCAGAACAGCCTGATGACCACGATGGAGACCATCAAAGTTGCCAATGGTCACCACCGCGCCGTGCAGGCCGGCCGCCTCGAACGCCTTGCTGTCGGCCGGCCCCAGGCCGCGAATCAGCCGCATCGCCCCGATCCCGCGCAAAACCGCGAGTATAACCCGCCGGGGCCACCCCGGGCATCATTGATCCGCGCCTTCCGTGGACTCGCGCAGCAACAGGTGACGCGGGCGCAGCCCGGCCAGCCACAGCGTGGCGGCGAGCGTGGCGGTCCCGGCCAGAATCAGACCCGCGAGCGCCATAAGGCGTGTATCGATGGACCACTCGGTCCACTGGCCGAACTCGGGCGAGAGCCAGGCCAGCACGCCGATCATCGCGGCCAGGCCCAGCGGCAGCCCGAGCCGCAGCCGGCGCAGGCCCGGGCCCGGCTGGTAGATGCCCTCGCGGATCAGCCCGCGATAGAGCAGCCCGGCGTTGATGTAGGCGGAGGCCGAGGTGGCGAGCGCCAGCCCGGCATGCGCCCCCGGCATACCGGAGAGATACCACGGCAGCACGAAGGCCCCGTTCAGCACCATGTTCCAGAGCATGGCGATGATCGCGATCTTGACCGGGGTCTTCGTGTCCTGGCGGGCGAAGAAGCCGGGTGCCAGGACCTTGATCAGGATGAACCCGGGCAGGCCCAGGGCGTAGGCGGCCAGCGCCATCGCGGTCATGTAGGTGTCGAACTGGGTGAAGGCCTGGTACTGGATCAGCGTGGCCAGGATCGGCACCGCCAGCACCACCAGTCCGACCATGGACGGCAGCGCCACCAGCATCGCCAGGCGCAGGGCCCAGTCCAGCGTACGGCCGAACGCGGCCGGGTCGGCCTGGTTGTACTGGCGCGCCAGGCGCGGAAGGATCACCGTGCCGATGGCGATCCCGAACAGCGCCAGCGGCAGCTCCACGAAGCGGTCGCCGAAGTACAGCCAGGAGATCGACCCTGCGACCAGAAACGAGGCGATCAGGGTGTCCACCAGCAGGTTGATCTGCACCACCGAGGTCCCGAGGATCGCCGGCAGCATCAGCTTCACGATCCGGCGAACCCCCTCGTGGGCGCGCCGGAAGCGGGGGCGGGGCAGCAGTCCCGCGCGCCACAGGAACGGGATCTGGAAGGCGAGTTGCAGGGCCCCGGCGATGAACACGCCCCAGGCCAGGGCCATGATCGGTTCTTCGAACATCGGCGCCAGCCACAGCGCCGCGCCGATCAGCGCCAGATTCAGGAACACCGGGGTGAAGGCGGGCACCGCGAAACGCCCGATGCTGTTGAGGATGCCGGCCGCCATCGCGGTCAGCGAGATGAACAGCAGGTACGGGAAGGTGATCCGCAGCATGGTGGCGGCCAGATCCTCGCGCCCGGCCTCCTGGGTGCCCAGGCCCGGGGCGAATACCCAGATCAGCGCCGGTGCCGCCAGGACCCCGATCAGGGTCACCACGGTCACCACGGTCATCAGGGTGCCGGCGGTGTGATCCAGCAGATCGCGCAGGGCTTCGCGCCCGCGCTTCTCGCGAAACTCGGCGAACACCGGCACGAAGGCCTGGTTGAAGGCGCCCTCGGCGAACAGCCGGCGCAGGAAGTTGGGGATGCGAAAGGCGACGAAGAAGGCGTCGGTCGCGGGGCCGGCGCCGAAGGTGACCGCCAGCACCATGTCGCGCAGATAGCCCATGATCCGGGAGATCATGGTCATGCCACTGACAACGGCGGTGGAGCGGAACAGGCGGTTCATCGCGTGCGGGCGGCCGACGGGAAAGCCCCGCAGTGTACTTGAATCACCCGCACCGGACTGCTGCCTTCGCCACGAAGCCCGCGACGAAAGACCAGGTGAAAAGCGATTTCACCACGAAGGGCACGAAGGCACGAAGAAAGGCAAGGTCAAGGGCGCTTGCACCACGGAGGGCACAGAGGGCACGGAGAAAAACAGGGTTGGTTTGGTGGAAGGGGATGTGGATGAGCGCAGCGAATCGCATCAATCCCAACGGACGGCCCGGCATCGATACATTTCGCATCGCTCACCGCATCCTGCCGCCTCCGGGCCGGTATCCGCCTCAAGTCTTTGCAGCTTTCTCCGTGGTCTCTGTGTGCTCTGTGGTGAAAATGCCTTTGCCCTTCTTCGTGCCTTCGTGTGCTTCGTGGTGAATACAGGTGGTGAGATCAGAATGCCGGGCACGAAAAAGGCCGCCCGGAGGCGGCCTTCTTGGACGGTCCAGTGAAGGAGCCGTCAGCCATGGGAGTGGCGCCTTAGATGGCGGTCACTTCGCCGGCGGCGAGGCCCTTGGCGGTTTCCTGGATCTCAAAGGAGACCTTCTGGCCTTCGGCCAGGGTCTTGAAACCCGAACCGTTGATCGCGGAGAAATGGACGAACACGTCCTTGCCGCCATCATCGGGGGTGATGAAACCGAAACCCTTGCTCTCGTTGAACCACTTCACAACACCAGTATTCACAACTTGTAACCTCTTCATGTAACTAACAAATGTGTTCGCGGCATGCTGCCAACAGATCAACGGGAGCACTGGTTCAGAAACTAGAAACTTCCTAGTGTTGCCGCTCAACCACGAATCACGTCTCCGACTATACGCCGCATCCCCGGCGAAATCCAACGCCCCTCCATGAACTTTTTTTGGCGCTGCAGCGCCGATTTTCCGCACGCCGGTGGGGCAGCCGCGGCTCCACGAGGCAGGGCCAGGTCAAAAGCGGATTGACCACGAAGCTCACGAAGGCACGAAGAAGGGCAAAGGCATTTTCACCACAGAGAGCACGGAGGACACGGAGAAAGGCGGGGGCGGTTTTGTAGCGGGTGGGATGCAGATGGGCGCAGCGAAACGCATCGATCCCGTGGAGCGGCCCGCCCCCGATGCGTTTCGCTGCGCTCAACACCTCCTGCCCCCCGGGGAATCTGTCGCTTTCCTCCGTGTCCTCCGTGGCCTCTGTGGTGCGATTGCCCTTGACCTTGCCCTTCTTCGTGCCTTCGTGAGCTTCGTGGTGACAAAAAGGGGCGACAGATCAGAGCTGGCGGATGTCGACGAAGCTGCCGCGGGTGGTCTGGTGCAGGCGGGGCAGGACGTCGAGGATGGCGCGGGCGGCGTCCTCGGGGTTGGGCATGTCGCGGGTGCCGCGCGCGGCTTTCAGGCGCTGGAGGACCGGAAAGCTCTCGCGGTCGGCCTCGTCGCACAGGTAGTCCTGCATCGCAGTATCCACCAGGCCCGGGGCGAAGGCGTTGATCGCCGTCTCTTCCGGGAATTCGTGGGCGTAGAGCTGCATCATCATGTTCAGCGCCGCCTTGGAGAGCGAGTAGCCGCTCCAGCCGGCATGTCCGGAGACCGAGGCGCCGGAGGAGATGGCGATGATCTGGCCGACCCGCACGCGGTGCTTCAGCAGCGCGTCGAGGATCACCTTGTTGGCGAAGGTGTTCACGTCCATCAGCAGGCGCAGCTCGTCCATCGGCGCGTCCTGCATGCGCTGCATGTGGCCCAGCAGTCCCGCGTTGAGCACCACCAGGTCCAGCGAGTCCACGCCCTGCAGCAGGCGTTCCATCGCGGCCCCGGTGGCGGTGAAGTCGCCGAGGTCCACCCGCTCGTCACCGCTGACCCCGGCCTCGGGGCAGCCGCGACGGCTCATGCCATAGACGTTTGCGCCCTGTTCCAGCAGTACCCGGGTCAGCCCCAGGCCCAGCCCGCTGGAGTTGCCGGTCACGAGCGCCGAACCAAAACGGCCGTCCTGCATATCGCTCTCCTTCAAGGTTTCGAATGTGCGGATTGTCTACCACGAAGCGCACGAAGGCACGAAGAAGGGCCAGGTCAAGAGCATTTGCACAGGAAGATGGGAAGACCGGAAGAGGGATATCGGATGAAGCGCGAGTGCTATGCCGGACTTCTCGGATGTGCCTCGGCCGCCCATCCAGTACCCACCAAAATCCTTCCAGACTTCCCGTCTTCCTGTGAACCGCCCTTGCCCTTCTTCGTGCCTTCGTGTGCTTCGTGGTGGATTAAGAAGGTCTACCCCGGCGTACGGGCGCGTTCGCGCCAATCGCGTTCGAGGTCGGCGGCCGGCATCGGGCGGCCGAGCAGGAAGCCCTGGACCTCGTCGCAGCCCATCTCGCGCAGGAATCGGTGCTGCGCTTCGGTCTCCACGCCCTCGGCCAGCACCCGCAGCTTGAGGGTCTTGCCCAGGCCGATGATGGCGCGGGTGATGGCCTCGTCGTCCGGGTCGTTGCCGATGCCCCAGGTGAACTCGCGGTCGATCTTCAGCGTGGTCAGCGGCAGCCGCCGCAGGTAGCGCAGGGATGATTGTCCGGTGCCAAAGTCGTCGATCGCCACCGACACCCCGAGGTGCACCAGGCGCTGGAGCATGGCCGCGGCCGCGTCGATGTCCTCGACCAGGACACTCTCGGTGACCTCCACCTCCAGGCGCTCGGGGGCGAGCCCGGCTGCCTGAAGCGTCTCGAGGATGCGCTCGGGCAGGTTGGGGTCGGCGAACTGGCGCGCAGAGAGATTGATCGCCAGGCGTAGCGCCGGCAGGCCCTTGCGGTCCCATTCCACCAGTTGTTGCGTGGCGGTGCGCAGCACCCAGTCGCCGATCGGCACGATCAGCCCGGTCTGTTCCGCCAGCGGGATGAAATCCGCCGGCGAGATCATCCCGCGCTCCGGGTGGCGCCAGCGGATCAGGGCCTCGATGCCGACCGTGTCACCCCGATTCAGGCCGGTCTGCGGCTGATAGTGGAGCTCGAACTCGCTCTGGCGCAGCGCGGTGCGCAGCCCCTGCTCCAGTTCCAGTTGCTCGCGCGCCTGGGTGTTCAGCCTCTGCGTGTAGAAGCGACAGGTGTTGCCGCCGGCGTTCTTGGCATCGTGCAGGGCGCTGGTGGCATGGCGCAGCAGGTCGTCCTTGCCCCGTGCATCCTGCGGGAACAGGCTGACGCCGGCACTGATCGTCGCCACATGCTGGCCATCCCCCAGGGCGAACGGCTCGGCGCAGTGTTGCAGGATGGCCTGCGTGCGATCACGGGCCTCGGCCGGGTCCGCGATCGCGGTCAGGACCAGGGCGAATTCGTCCGCGGCCAGTCGTGCGAGGGTATCGCGTGGCTGCAACTGATGCTGCAGCCGTTGTGCGAGTGCGTTCAGCAGGGCGTCCCCGGTGTCGTGTCCCAGGGTGCTGTTGATCGAGGTGAAGCGGTCGATGTCCAGCAGCAGTACCGCCAGTGGTTCCCCCTGGCGCTCGGCCTCGTCGAGGGTGGCGCGCAGGCGGGTGCGCAGCCCGGTCCGGTTGGGGAGGCCGGTCAGGGCGTCGAAGTTGACCAGCTTGAACAGGGCCTGTTCGGTCTTCTCGCGTTCGGTCAGGTCCTGATGGATACCGAGGATGCGGGTGGGCGTCTCCTCTGCGCGTTCGCCTTCGGCCAGCATGTAGCGCTCTTCGCCGTGGGGCAGCAGCAGGCGATGCCGGATGGAGAAGCGGTGGGTCTGGCCGTTGGCCAGGCGCAGCAGGGCGAATGCCAGCGCGGCGCGATCATCCGGATGGGTGGCCTCCACCAGGGCCTCGCGGGTCAGGGTGCGGGGCTGG
This sequence comes from Thioalkalivibrio sp. ALE17, assembly GCF_000425605.1. NCBI lineage: Bacteria > Pseudomonadati > Pseudomonadota > Gammaproteobacteria > Chromatiales > Ectothiorhodospiraceae > Thioalkalivibrio > Thioalkalivibrio sp. ALE17. Next base: position 175,409 of record NZ_AUDT01000002.1, on the reverse strand, counting down.
TCGCCATGTCCGAAGAGTTTGCTTGCCTCGGGCGAGAGGTGGATCTCGTCGGTCTCCAGGTCCAGGTCCCAGTGGCCGATGCGGGCCACACGCTGTGCGGCCAGCAGGCGTTGATGGCTGTCCTGCAGGGCCTGCTCGGCGCGCATGCGTTCCTGCACCTGATGGGTCAGCAGATCGATAGCCTCGCGCAGGTGTTCGGCCTGCTCCGGTGTGTCGTCCGGTCGGTCCGCGCGCTGTTCGCGCAGGACCGCGAACTGCAGCGGCTCTTGGGCGTGCTGGCAGGTCCCGATGTCGATTAGGGCGGGACGGGGCCGGCCGTCCTCGCGGACCAGGTCCACCGGGTCGCGCCGCGGGATCCAGCCCTCTGCCCGGGTCGCCTCGCGCAGCCGCTCGTGCAGGTCGAAGGCCGGGTCTCGCGGCGTGATCAGGCGGGCCAGGTTGCGGCCGTCCAGGCTGCAGGCGGTGGTGCCGAACAGGCGTTCCGCCGCCGGGTTGGCGTAGCGTACGGTGCCGTCGGCCGTGACGAAGAGGATCGCCTCGCTCAGCGCGTTCACCAGATCAAGCGGGGCGGGGCTTTGACGGGTCTCCAGGGCGTAGGTCATGGCGTATCGCCGGATTCGCGCTGGGCGTCGGGGTCCTCTTGCCAGCGGTAGTCCGCCTCGACCCGGTTGCCGCTGCCGTGATAGCGCACCTGCTCGCACAGCTGCCGCACCAGGGTCAGTCCGCGCCCCCACAGGCGCTGGTCGCCGCGACCCTCCAGGGCCTCCTGGATCCGCTGGTGGTCGAAGCCCGGTCCGCTGTCGCGCACGCGGATGCGGATGCAGTGCTGACCATCCAGCGGGCGGTAACTCAGGGAGAGGGCGATCCGGCCGCGGATGTCGCTCAGGGCCGCGGCGCGCTGGTGATAGTACTGCTCGAAGCCCTCCACCGTGGCCTTCATGCCGGAGTCCAGCCGCAGGACGCCGTGTTCGAAGGCGTTGTTGCACAGCTCCGCAATCACGGTCTGCAGGGCTTCGGCATGGCCCCCTCCCAGGTTCGGCAGCCATTCGAGCAGCTGGCTGCGCGCTGCGCCGACCAGGTCGACTTCGGCGAGGCGCTGGTCGCTGGCCTCCAGGGACCAGCGCAGCGTGCCCCGAAGCTCGTGGCTCTGCGGTCGTTCGCTCTCGGTGACCACGCCCGGGCTGCAGTCGATGGTCACCAGAGTCATGTCGTCGGCCGGCGTCTGGTCGCCACAGTGGGTATCCAGTGCCTCGCGGATGCGCTCGAAGGCGGTCCCGGCCGATTCGCCGGCCTGGCAGTGGCGAAGGATTGCGTCCTCGCCAAAGGCCGTTCCGGCGATATCGGTGGCTTCGAGGACGCCGTCGCTGACCAGCGTCAGCCAGTCGCCGTCGTCGAGTTCGTAGCTGCGTGCCCCGGTGTCGAGGTCCAGCCGGGCGAGGATGCCCAAGGGCATGGCCCGGGACTGGATACGCCGGACTCGGTCCTGGCGGGTATTGCACAGCCAGGCGTCCGGCATACCGCCATTCCACAGGCGTACCCGGCGGCCGTCGGCGGAGAAGGTGGCGAGCAGGGCCCCCATGAACATCGCCGGCGGCAGGAAATCATGCAGCACATGGTTCAGCTCGTGCAGCAGCTCCTGGTCGTCCACGCCGGCCTCGGTCAGGGTGTGGAAGGTCTCGCTGACCGGGTAGGCGCCGATCGCCGCGCTCAGGCCGTGGCCGGTGAAGTCGCCCACCAGCACGCGCAGGGCCCCGTCGGGCCTGTAGTCGGACAGCACCACGTCGCCGCTGAAGGTGGAGGCCGCGCAGCGATGCAGCTGCAGTCGGTCCAGCCCGCGGTTGCGGCGGGTGATGGCGCGCGAGAACAGGGTCTCGGCGGTTTCCTCTTCCCAGGCCTGGCGTGCTTGGGCGCGGAGCAGGGCGGCGTTGCGGCTTTGCAGACCGGTGTGCAGATCGCGCAGGCGTTCCATCGCGTGGATCTTGGCTTTCAGGACTGCGAGGTTCAGCGGCTTGGTGAGGAAGTCGTCACCGCCCGATTCGATCGCCCGCAGCAGGGCGTTTTCGTCGTCCAGCGCGGTCAGGAAGATCACCGGGATGAAGTGCGCGCCCATCTCCGCCTTGATCCGGGACGTCGCCTGGTAGCCGTCCATCTCCGGCATCATCACGTCCATCAGGATCAGGTCGGGGGCCTGCTCCCGGCAGGCCTGCACGGCTGCCCGGCCATCCGCGGCCTCGCGCACGTCGTAGCCGGCTCCCTGCAGCATCATGCGCAGCAGCCGCCGGTTGTGGGGGTCGTCGTCGGCGACCAGTACCCGGCCTTCGCCGGAGATCAGGTCACCGGGCGGGGTCGAGCGCGGCTCGGGGGCGGTGTCGTCCACGGGGCCGGTTACTGGATGCGGAACAGGCGGCCGAAATTGGCGATGTCCAGTACCTTGCGCACGCCCTCCGAGGCACCGGTGATGCTGACGTCGGAGAACTCGCCACCGGCGTGTTCGCGCAGCAGGAGCAGCATGCCGAGTGCGGAGCTGTCCATGTACTCGGTATGGGCGAGGTCGACGATGTAGCGCACGCCGGTCCCGCCGGTGTCGCGGTAGGCGGCGCGGAAATCCTGGTGCTGCTCGAAGTCGAACCGGCCCTTGACCCGGATGCGGACTTCCTTGCCGTCGTCGGAGGTGTACTGCTCGATGCTCATATGCGGTTCCTGGCGCTGTGGCGGGCTTCATGCCCGGTGAAAGTTGGATGCGCGGCCCCGGGGTTCGCGATCGGGTACGCGGGGGTTCGACGGAAAAACCTCAGAACAATTCCACCTCGCCGGTGCCCATGTCCTGCTGGTCCACCGCGCGGTGATAGGTCTCCTGGCGGCGTTCGCGCCATTCGCGCACGCGGGTGGCCATGGCCCGCGCATCCTCGGTGGAGCGGGCCTCGTGCAGGATGCTTCGCAGCTCCTGCAGATGTGCCACGGCCTCCTCCGCGGTGCCCAGTGACTGGCGGGCGATGTCCTCGAACTGCAGCGAGCGCACCGCAGTCGCGACCGCCTGGTTCATGCGCTCGCTCAGCTCGGCCTCCTCGCGGATGCGGGCCTCTACCTCGTCGGTGGCCCGCTGTGCATAGCGAAGCAACCGGGTCATGCGTTCCTTCTCGCCCATGCTCTTGCTCATGTCGCGCGAGGCCATGTCGTGCACGGTCCCGTGGACCTTGTTGATCGATTCGCGGGCCTGGTCGATCTGTGCACGGATGTCGTCGTGGAAGTTCGCCGAGCGCTGGGACAGCGAGCGCACCTCGTCGGCGACCACCGAGAAGCCACGCCCGGCCTCGCCGGCCCGCGCCGCTTCGATGCTGGCGTTGAGCGCCAGCAGGTTGGTCTGCCCGGCGATCGCGCCGGCGCTGTCCAGCAGCTTGAACACCCCGTCCATGTGCTGGCTCATGTCCTCCATGTGGTGGGCGCTCTCCACGCTCTGGCGGCTGATCTGCACCAGGGTGTCGATGAACATCTGCAGGGTCTCGTCGGACTTGCGGGTGAGTTCGGTGATGACCTCGGCATGGGTCATCGCCTGATCGTCGCCGTCTTCCTGGGCAAGGTCGCTGGTCATCAGTTCCATCTGGCGGCCGGCGATCTGGTGCATCTCGTTGAAGCTGGTGCCCAGTTCCTGCACGGCCTCGGCGATCAGCCCGCGCTGGCGGCCGATCTCCGCCTCCAGCTGGTCCAGCTCGAAGCGCATCGCCTGGTCCAGCGCGTCGGACAGCTCGCCGCCGCCGGTGGGCTGGTTCGTCGTCGCGGTCTCGCCGGATGCGGCCGGAGGGGTCGGCCCGCGCAGGTGCGTGCCCGCGGCGAGCAGGGCAGCCACACCGGCCAGGGCTGCGGCCCCCAGGGCGACCCAGCCGGCCCCATCCAATGTGGCCAGGACTGCCCCGACCAAGAGCAGGGCGGTAAGGACGAGCGCCAGCGCCTTCTGGGTGGTGTCACGGGTCAGCCATTGCATACGGTGGTCCATTCCGGTGCTCCTATTCGCTGGCTGCGGCGGGGTTGCGGTGGTCCTGGATCAGCGCGGAAGCGATGCCTGCCAGCGGCAGGACTTGCACGGCCGCTCCCCTCTTGACAGCTGCACCGGGCATGCCCCAGACAAGGCTGGTTTTCTCGTCCTGGGCGATGGTGTGCGCCCCGGCATCGCGCAGGGCCCGCAGGCCGCGGGCGCCGTCGTCGCCCATGCCGGTCAGCAGGGCGGCCACGACATTCGCGCCCGCCTGTTCCGCGGCGGAGTTGAACAGTACGTCGACGCTCGGACGGTGGCGGTTCACCGGGGCGTTCTGGTCGAGACGGCAGACGTAGCGCGCACCGTCACGCGCCAGGCGCAGGTGGTAGTCGGTGCCCGGGGCGATGTAGGCATGCCCGGGCACCACGATATCGCCGTCCTCGGCCTCTTTTACGGTGAGCGCGGTGCTGCGGTCCATGCGTTCGGCAAAGGCCCGGCTGAAGCCGGCGGGGATGTGTTGCGTGATCAGGATTCCCGGAGCATCCGGCGGCAGCGCGACAAGCACCTCGCGAAGGGCTTCGGTGCCGCCGGTCGAGGCTCCGAGGGTGATCACGCGATCAGTTGTCTTCAGACGTTTGCTGACTGGTGCCAGGCGCTGCGGATCGACCGTGGCACGGGCGCTGCGTGTCTGAAGGCGTACACCGGCGGCGGTTCGCACCTTGCGGGCAAGCTCGTCGGCGTAGCCTTGGAAGGCATGCGAGACATCGACCTTCGGCTTGGTGACGAAATCCACTGCGCCGACCTCCAGTGCCTCCAGGGTGACCTCGGCTCCGGCCTCGGTCAGGGACGAGACCATCACCACCGGCATCGGACGCAGGCGCATCAGGTTGCGCAGGAAGGTGATGCCGTCCATCTTCGGCATCTCGACATCAAGGGTCAGCACATCAGGCGCGAGCTGCTTGATCTTCTCGCGCGCGTCGTAGGGGTCTGTGGCCGTCCCGACTACCTCGATGCCGGGCGCCTGCGACAGGATCTCGCCTAGCAGCTTGCGGATCAGGGCCGAGTCGTCGACCACCAGCACGCGGACGGTACGGTCTTCGGGCATTCAGAAAAGCTCCACGTCGCCGCCGACCGGCTGGTTCTCCAGGCGGCGCCGGTAGTCCTGCTCGCGGTCGAGCAGGGTGTTGTTGTGCAGGGCCACGAGCTTCTTTACCCGGGCGCGACCGCTTGAGGGGAAAAACACGACCTTGCGCGGCCATGTCCCGCCGACATCTTCGGCCACCAGCCGCAGCCCCTCGTCGCGCATGAACTGGCGCAGGAACTGGATGTTGCGCATTCCCACATCGCTCATGCCCGCCATCACACGACCACCTCCGAACATCTTGACGTGCAGATCCTCGCGGCGTGCCCCCAGTTTCAGCAGTTCATTGACCAGAAACTCCATCGCGTAGGTCCCATAGCGGGTGGCACTCGAGGCAGCCGGCCCCCAGCCGCGGTCGCGATCTCCGTCCGGTAGCATAAAATGGTTCATGCCACCGACACCCGCCTGGGGTGACCATACGCAGGCCGATACACAGGACCCGAGCACCGTGGTGATCAACTCGGACTCCGAGACCGAGACGTAGCATTCCCCCGGCAGCAGTTTCGCGGCGGGGCAGGCGTGCATCCGGTCCCAATAGCGGTTGATGTGCGCGAAGGCGTTGTCGTGCAAGTTCGGTAATCCTGCCATCAGGTGGCCTTCCGGTATAGCGTCTGGTTCAGCAGGCGGAAGTTCTCGGTTACCCGGAATAATGACTCCGAGTGCCCGATGAACAGGTACCCTTCAGGGCGTAGCAGCTGGGCGAAGCGGTCCACGAGCTTTTTCTGGGTTGGCTTGTCAAAATAAATCAACGTATTGCGGCAAAAAATCGCGTCCAATGGCCCCTGAATCGGCCAGGTGTCGAACAGGTTCATCTGCCGGAAGCGCACCATTGACCGCAATTCGTCGCGAATCTTCACCTTGCCCTCGTTGGCTCCGCGGCCGCGCAATAGCCAGCGCTTCTGGCGCCCCCCGGGGATTCCGGTAACCCGGGCGGCGTCATATACCCCCGCATCGGCATGCGCGACCACCCGTGAGTCGATATCCGTGGCCAGGATGCGAGCGCCTTCTGTCGATCCCAGGGCCTCGGCCAGGGTCATCGCGATGGAATAGGGCTCCTCGCCGGTTGAACAACCGGCCGACCAGACCTTCAGCGGTCCGGACGGATTGCGCTTGCGCATCTCTTCGAGCACGGGGCCGCCCAGCATCTCGAAGTGGTGTGCCTCGCGGAAGAACGCAGTCAGGTTGGTGGTCAGGGCGTTGACGAATTCCTCCAGCTCCTGGTCGTCGCCACCTTCGACCCGGTCCAGATAGGTATCGAAGGCATCGAGCCCGAGTACGCGCAACCGTCGTGAGAGCCTACTGAATACGAGCTCCTTCTTGCTCTCGTTGAGCATGATCCCGGTGCGTTCCTGCGTCAGGCGGGCAACACGCCGGAAGTCGCGCTCGCTCAGGCGATCGGAGGCGGCCATCTAACGTCCATCCTCCGTGCTCAAAACTCTTCCCATTCTTCGGAGGCGTTCTGGCGCGAGGGTCCCGCCGCCGGGCGGCTGGGGGCGGCCCCGGCAGTCCCGCCCGCCGAGGTCGGTCGCTTCAGCCCGGTCGCACCCCCGGCTGTCTTGCTGGTGGCTGTGACTGGCCGGGTAGCGGGCTGCTGCATTGCCTGGCCGGCCGCCGATGCCTGGACGCCCTTGAAGAAGCTCATCATTTCGAGGAGTTCGCGTGACTGGTCATCCAGCGACTCGCTAGCGGCGGCGGCCTCTTCGACCAACGCGGCGTTTTGCTGAGTTACTTCGTCAAGCTGGGTGATGGCCTTGTTGATCTCCTCGAGTCCGGTGGACTGCTCCTCGCTGGCCGCGGCGATCTCGGCGATGATGTCGGAGACCTTCTTCACCGAGTCGACAATGTCCTCCAGCGACTTCCCGGAGTTGTCGACCAGCTTGCTGCCCTCGCCGATGCGCTCGACCGAGTCGTTGATCAGGGTCTTGATCTCCTTGGCGGCCTGGGCGCTGCGCTGCGCCAGGTTGCGGACCTCGGTCGCGACCACCGCGAACCCACGACCCTGCTCCCCGGCGCGGGCCGCTTCCACGGCGGCATTCAGGGCCAGCAGGTTGGTCTGGAACGCGATCTCGTCGATCACGCCGATGATGTCGGCGATCTTCTTGGACGACTGGTTGATCTCGCCCATTGCGGCGACCGTTTTCTCGACAACCTCGCCGCCTTCCTGTGCCTTTTCGCGCGCAGCGGCGGCCAGTTGATTCGCCTGCCGGGCGTTGTCGGCGTTGGACTTGACGGTGGAGGTCATTTCCTCCATCGACGAGGCGGTCTCCTCCAGCGAGGAGGCCTGTTCCTCGGTGCGCTGGGACAGGTCGGTATTGCCCTGGGCAATCTCGGCAGAGGCCGATCGCACGTTGCCGGCCCCTTCGAGGATCTGTCCGACCAGGTTGTCGAGGTTTTCCAGCGAGGTGTGGATCGCATCGCGGAACTCGGCGAACTCGCCCTGGAACTCGCCCTCCAGACGTCCGGTCAGGTCGCCCTCTGCCATTGCCTGCATCACCCGCGAGCCTTCGCGCAGCGGCATGACGACCGCATCCAGCAACTCGTTGACGCCCTCGGCGATGTTGCGTGCGAAGCCCTGATAGTCCTCTGGGCTCAGCCGTTCGCCGAGGTTGCCGGCCGCCGCATCCTTGATCAGGGCGTCGATCGCGTCCTCGGCGCGGCGCATCTCGGTGGTGTCACGCCACTCGACCATGTTCCCGGCGTAGTTGCCATCGGCATCGATGATCGCGGTGGCGTTCAGGTTGAAGTAAAGGTCGGCGACCTGGATGTTGGCTTCAAAGGGCAGTCGGGCGGGGTTCTGGAGGATCGCCCGCTGATGCGTCGGATCCTTGTGGAACTGGTCGATGGACTGCCCGATCAGGTTGTCCGGGTCGAAGTTGGGGAACTCCCGGCGCAGCACGTCGCTGCGGCTGCGCAGCAGACTCACCACGGACGGGTTGGCATAGACAATGTTCATGTCCGGGTCGCACATCATCAATGCGGTCTGCGAACCCTCGACCGCCGCCCGCATGCGTGCGCGCTCCTGCTCTACGCGCTCCTGCTCGGTGCTGTCCTGCCACTCGACCATGTTGCCCAGGTAGTTGCCGGCATCATCCAGTACCGCCGTCGCATTCAGGCGGAACTTGAGATCGGCAACCGTGATCCGGGCCTCGTAGGGCAGATTGGCGGGGTTCTGCAGGATCGCGCGCTGGTGTGTCGGGTCCTTGTGGAACTGGTCGATGGACTGCCCCACCAGGTTGTCCGGATCGAAGTTCGGAAACTCCCGTCGCAGGACATCGCGCCGATTGCGCAGAAGCTCGATAACGGCCGGGTTGGCGTAGACGATGTTCATGTCGCTGTCGCACATCATCAGGGCAGTCTGGGCTCCCTGAACGGCGGCCCGCATGAACAGGGCGTTGTGGTCACTGCCGGTATCGGTTTTTGGATTGGCGGCCATGGTGGTGTCCTCACTTCGGTTGTTCGTCTGTCGCGGAGCCGGTTTCCGGCGCCGCGGGGATTGGTTTGGCGTTTCTGCCGGGGGCTTTTCGGGCGCGGAGGGGCGCTCGGTCACAGTCTTGTCATCAGTCGGGTCGGTGGCCTCATCGGGTGAGCCGATCCAGCCCAGCGGATCATTGCCCAGCTTGTTGCGTTTGCGTGTCGTCATGGCCCGTTCTCCCTGGCTCTCGGCTCAGGCATGCGCCGCCGACGGGCGGGTTGTCGCTTGTGCCCCGGCCGCGACCAGGTCGGCGGCCAGCTGTTGAAAATCCGTGGCCGCGCGATGGCGCGGCTGGTACTCGAAGATCGTCTGCCCGAAGCTCGGGCTCTCGGCCAGCACCACCGACTCGCGGATGGTGGTGGGCAGCAGGGCATCGGCGAAGTGTTCGCGGATGCGCTCGCGCACCTCGCGGGCGTGGCGGCGCTGTTCGACAAAGCGCGACAGCACGATCCACTTGCGACGGCTCGTACCCAGGCGCGCCTCGATGCCCTGCAGGATGCGCATCAATCGCGACAGCCCGTTCAGGGCCAGGAAGTCGCCGGCGACCGGGATCAGCATCTCGTCGGCGGCGATAATGGCGTTCATACCCAGCAGGCCGGCCGACGGCGGGCAGTCGATCAGCACGAAATCGAAGGGCTGTTCCAGTCTGTCCAGCGCCTTCTGCAGGCGCCAGCCCCGCTCGGCTCCGCCTTCGTTCAGGTTCTCGACCTCCTGCAGCTGTTCTCCGGCGGCGACGATCTGCAGCCCGTTTCCGGCTTCGCTGAAGGCGTCCTCCAGGCGCGCGCCAAACTGCAGGACCTGATCCAGGCCGGCCGGGTCCTCCAGCCCGAAGGCCATGGAGAGATGCCCCTGCGGGTCGGCGTCGATCGCCAGCACCCGATGCCCGGCCAGGGCCAGGGCATGCGCCAGGTTCAGGGTCACGGTCGTCTTGCCGACGCCGCCCTTCTGGTTGATCACCGCGATGGTCCGCATGGTTCCCCGGCAGCCCCCGGCTACGCCGTGGCCTCCGCTTCGATGGCGTCGGTGCTGGCAATCAGGCCCGGGCCGAGCAGGGTGTCGATGTCCAGCATCAGGATCATCTTGTCGTCGACCGTCGCCAGGCCGCGTACGAAGTCGATCCCGATGCGGGTGTTGAAGTCGGGGGCCGGCTGCATCTCGTCAGCGCCCACGCTGTAGACCTCGGACACGGCATCGACGACGATCCCCATCACGCGCTCGCGGTCCTCGTTGATCACGCGCAGCATGATCACCACGGTGGTCGGGCCGTATTCCATCGGCTCCATGCCGAAGCGCAGGCGCATGTCGATGATCGGTACGATCATCCCGCGCACGTTGATCACCCCGCGGATGTAGTCCGGGGCATTGGGCAGCGGCGTGGGCCGCTCCCAGCCCTTGATCTCCTGCACCCGCAGGATGTCCACGCCGTATTCCTCCTCCGCGAGGATGAAGGTGAGATACTGGTCCTCGCCGGCGGTGGCGGGGTCGTGGATGGACTGGGTTGCGTCGTTCGCCATTGCGTTGGGCTCCTTGATTTTTACGCCGCGCGGGTGTCGCGCCCGGAGGCCATCCGCGCGATCCCGGCGACATCCAGGATCAGCGCCACCTGGCCGTCTCCGAGGATGGTTGCGCCGGCGGTGCCGGGGACCTTGCGGAAATTGGTTTCCAGCGTCTTGATCACGACCTGCTGCTGACCCAGGAGGTCGTCCACGCGCAGGGCGACGCGCTGGTCGTCGGCCTCGGCCACCACCAGCAGGGCGCGCTCCGGCAGCGGGCTGGGCTCGGCCCGGCCGAACAGCGCGGCCAGATCGACGATGGGGATGTATTCGTCCCGCAGCCGGTACAGCGGCAGCTTGCCGAACGCCTGCTTCACGCTCTCCGGCTGCGTCTGCAGTGATTCGACGATCGCGATCAGCGGGATCACAAAGGTCTCGTCGCCGATCTTCAGCAACTGACCGTCCATGATCGACAGCGTCAGCGGCAGGCGGATGGTCAGGCGCGAACCCTTGCCGGGTTCGGATTCCAGTTCGACGTTGCCGCCTAGGCCACGGATATTCTTCTTCACCACGTCCATGCCGACGCCGCGGCCGGACAGATCGCTGACCTGGTCCGCGGTGGACAGCCCCGGCTCGAAGATCAGCTGCAGGATCTCGTGGCGGTCCAGTTGCTGGTTCGGCCCGACGATCCCGGCGTCGCGGGCCTTGGCCAGGATGCGGTCGGCATCCATGCCCTTGCCATCGTCGCGGATCTCGATGACCACGTTGCCGCCGCGGTGGTAGGCCTCCAGGCTGACCTGGCCGGTCTTGGGTTTGCCCGCCGCCGCGCGCGCATCGGGCATCTCGATGCCGTGATCCACGGCATTGCGCACCAGATGCACCAGCGGGTCGCCCAGGTGCTCCATGACCGTTTTGTCGATCTCGGTGTATTCGCCCTTCAGGGTCAGCTCGATCTGCTTGCCGAGCTGACCGGAGATGTCGTGTACCAGGCGCGGGAAGCGGTTGAAGACCTGGGCGATCGGCACCATGCGGATGCCCATCACGCTTTCCTGCAGCTCGCGGGTATTGCGCTCCAGCTCCGCCAGGCCGGTGCGCAAGCGCTCGATCTGCGCCTCAATCTGCGAGGGGTCTTCCTCCAGCTGTTCGCTGATATCGGTCAGCATCGACTGGGTGATGACCAGCTCGCCGACCATGTCGATCAGCGCATCGATCTTGCCGGTGTTCACCCTCATGGAGCTGGATTCCGCGCTGCGTTTATTGCCGGCGCGCGCAGCGGGCGGCTCGGCGGGGGTCTCCGTGGCAGGGGAATCCGGGGGCTTAACCGGTTGCTCTGCCACTGTGTCCGTGGCCGTCTCGGGGACGGCGAGGGGTTCGATCTCCAGATCGCATTCGTCCTCGACCCACTCGAAGACCTCTTCGACCTGGTCGCGGCTCGCGTCCCCTTCCAGTTCCAGGGTCCAGGCGAGATAGCAGTCCTCCGGGTCGAAGGCCTCCGCGCTGTCCGGCAGGCGGTCGGTCTCGCAGTGCACGGTCAGTCGGCCCAGCTCCTCCAGCACCTCGAACATGCGCAAAGGGTCGTTGCCGGTGCGCATCAGGTCCGCGTAGGGGCGGAACTGGATGCGCCAGCCGCGCGGGCCGTTGCCGCCGCCACCGTCGCTATCGGCGGCGGCGTCTCCGCCCGATCCGCCGTTTGCCGTGCCGCCCGGGGCGCTGTCAGCTGGCGCGGCATCATCCAGGTGGGCTTCGATCAGGGTGCGCACCTCGGCCACCTCGCCGGCGTCGGCCTCGCCCCCGTCGCGGGCGGCATGCAGCTGAGCGCGCAGGATATCCACTGCGCGCAGCAACAGATTCACGGTCTCCGGCGCGGCTTCCTGCTCGCCGTTGCGCATTCGGTCCAGCAGGGTCTCGACGCCGTGGGTGAACTCGGAGATGGCGCCGAACCCGAACGTCCCGGCCCCGCCCTTGATCGAGTGGGCGCAGCGGAAGATGGTATTCAGGGTCTCCGGGTCGCCCCCATCCAGCGCCAGGAGTTCGGTCTCCATGCGCTCCAGCCCCTCGAAGCTCTCCTCGAGAAAGGCATCGACGAACTGGGCCATGTCGATCGACATGACTAGCGAAGCACCCGGTTCACGGTGTTCATCAGCTGGTCCGGGTCGAACGGCTTGACCAGCCAGCCGGTCGCACCCGCCGCCTTGCCTTCCTGTTTCTTCTCCGGGCCCGCCTCGGTGGTCAGCACCAGGATGGGGGTGAACTTGTAATCGCCCAGCTTGCGCAGTTCGCGGGTCAGTTGCAGCCCGTCCATGCCCGGCATGTTCACGTCGGTGATCACCAGGTCCGCCTTCGTCCCCTGGGCCTTGCTCAGGCCGTCGTTGCCGTCGCGCCCCTCGGTGACCTCGTGTCCGGCCTGCTTGAGGGTGAATGCGACCATCTGGCGCATCGAGGCGGAATCGTCCACCACCAGAACCTTAGCCATTGATCTCTCCTGAATCGGTATCGTGTTCTTGTCCGGTACTCGCGGCGGATCTTTCCGCGCCGAGCGCCTGGAAGGCCTGTGCGAAGACGGCGCTTGCGCCGTTGATTGAAAAACCCTGCGCATGGCGCGTCGCCGTATGGCGTGCCATCAGCAGCACCTGTACACCGGCCGCGTCGATATCGGCCACGGCCGCCGCGTCCACCTGAAGGTCCTCGCCGGCATCCAGTGCCGCGCGCAAGTCCTGCCAGCAGGCGCTTGCGGTGTCGATGCGCAGGCGTTCGGGCAGCGCTATGGTGGTCATCGCCATTACCTTGCTGTGAGTTCATTCACACTGTACAGGTGTTGTACAGGAACTTTCTATCTCTTCGTAAAAAGTTATACGGCGGCGGGTGGGAAAACTTGAGGACGGATTCACATGGAAACGCCGGCAGCGCGCTGGACTTTCGTCGCGCCAGTGTGACCAGATGCCGTGTGCGCCCGCGCAAGCCCGCTTTTTCCATGCAACCTTCGACCCCGGTGAGATGCTGAGATGGAGGCCCGTTCGCTCTACCGACTACCGGCCGACCCGGCGGCCCGGCAGGCCGCCGCGGCCTGGCTGCGGACCGCCGCAGCCCGGGGTCCGGTGCTCTGGGTGGGACGGCATGTCCCCGGCGGCCTGCCGCACGTGGCGCCGGCACAGGCCGGGCACTGGCTGGGCCACGAAGTGCAGGCCCTGGTGTTCGAGGCCGGGGATCCGCTCGCCGTGGATGCGCTGGTCACGGCGGCTGGGTTGCTCCGCGGCGGTGGCACCCTGGTGATCCTCGACGGGGTCACCGGTGAGGGCGCGTTTGCCCGACGCTGGCGGGCGGCGCTGGCCGAGGCGTGGGTGCGGACGCCCGCATCGGCGGAGGAATGGCCCGAGGTGCCGGCACGTCCGGCGCCCGCCTTTGCGTGGACGCCGGATCAGGCCGCGGCGCTGGATCGTCTCGCGCATCTTGGCGCCGACGAATGCCTGGCGCTGATCGCCCCGCGCGGTCGCGGCAAGTCGACCCTCCTGGGCGAGTTCCTCGGCGGGACACTCCAACACGGCGGGCCCGCGATCACGCTGACGGCACCGAGTCCACGGGCCGTGGGTGCCCTGCTGGCGCGCGCCCGCCGGTGGGTCGACACGCCGGAGCGTCTCTACCGGGCACCGGATATCCTGCTGGAAGCGCCCGAACTCGTGGATACTCTGATCATCGACGAGGCAGCGAACCTGCCGGTGGAACGCCTGCTGCGCCTCGCCCGCCGTGCCCGGCGCCTGGTGTTGTCCACCACGACCGGCGGCTTCGAGGGGAGTGGCCAGGGCTTCCGGCTGCGCGCGCTGCCGACCCTGGAGGCGGCGGGTTTCCGGGTGCGGTTGCAGGCCATGGCGACCCCGGTGCGCTGGGCGCCGGGGGATCCGCTGGAGGACTGGCTCGATCGGCTGTTCCTGCTGGAGGCGGAAAGCCGGACACCGGCTACCCAGGCCGTCCGTCTGCGCTGGACGACCGGGGCGGCCCTGGCGGAGTTGCCGCAGACCCTGGAGGCCGTGACGGGCCTGCTGGCGGATGCGCACTACCGGACCCGTCCGTCCGATCTTCTGCGCTGGCTGGAGGACCCCGGCGTGCGCGTGCTGTGCATGGAGGGCGTGACGGACGGGGCGCTGTTCGGCGTCGCACTGATCCAGGAGGAACCCGGCCTGGATCGGGCCCTGGCCGAGGCGGTGTGGGCGGGTGAGCGCCGTCCGCAGGGGCAGTTTCTGCCCTGCACACTGGCTGCTCTGGGGGGCTTCGAGCTGGCGGCGGAGCGTACCTGGCGCATCCAGCGCATCGCGGTGCACCCGCGCTGGCAGGGGCGGGGCCTGGGCGGCCGCCTGCTGCGGGCGGTCGCGGATCGGGCCGTTGCCGAACGGGTGGCGCTGCTGGGGGTGAGTTTCGGGCTGCAGCCCGCCTTGCTGCGGCTCTGGCAGCGGGAGGGCTACGTTCTGGTGCGCGTGGGGACCCAGCCGGACGCGGCCAGTGGTCAGGTCAGTGGTGTGGTCCTGCGCGCACTCCGGCCCCGCACGGCCTCCGGTCTGCAGCCAATCCAGCGCGCCTTCTGGCGCGACTGGCCGGTCTGGTACCCACGCTTCCTGCCGGCATCCGCCGCGGCCATGGTGAGTGCGGTCCTGGAGGAAACGGCCCGGCCGTTGGCGGAGGCCGACCCGGCCACCGATCTCGCGGAGGTTCGAGCCTTTGCGTACCGCGCGCGGCCGCTGGAATGGGCGTTGCCGGCCCTGTTGCGGCAGCTGGAAGCAGCCCCGCCGGCCGATCCGGAAGGCCGCCTGCTGGCGGCGACCCTGGCCGCGCCCGTTGACTGGGATCAGCGGGCGCGTGAGCTCGGGGTGTCCGGGCGGCGCGGCGTCACCCGCAGGCTGCGCCGCGCCGCCCGGACCTGGCTGGAGGTACGTAGCCCGTAGCCCGTAGACCGGGTCAGAGCCGGAACTGCGCCAGGGCCTGCTGGATCTCCTTTTCCACCTGCTTGAGTTCGTCGGAGGCGGCGCTGACCCGGTCGGCGGTGTTGGCCGACTGATCCGCCTCGTCGGAGATCTGCACGATGTTGCGGTTGATATCCTCGACCACCGTGCTCTGCTGGCGCGAAGCGACCGCGATCTGCTCGGTCATCTCCACGATGGTGGTGACCGACTGCCGGATCTGTTGCAGGGCGCCGTTGACCTCGGCGGTATGCTCCATGGTCGACTCGGCCTCTTCCTGACCCTGTTCCATGGCCTTGACGGCACTGGTGGTGGCGGTTTGCAGGCGCGAGATCATGGACTCGATCTCGTCGGTGGATTCCTGCGTGCGGGTCGCCAGCTTGCGGACCTCGTCGGCGACCACCGCGAAGCCGCGGCCATGTTCGCCGGCGCGGGCGGCCTCGATGGCCGCGTTCAGGGCCAGCAGGTTGGTCTGCTCGGCGACCCCGCGGATCACCTCGAGGATGGTTCCGATCTGCTTGGAGTCCTCGCCCAGCTTGGAGACGGTCCCGGCGGCCTGCTCGACGGTGCCGAGCAGCGAGGCCATGGACTCGATGTTCTTCTGCATCACCTCGGAGCCGTTGTTCACTGCATCCCCGGCCTCCTGGCCGGCCTGGGAGGTCGCGTCGGTGTTGCGCGCGATCTCCTCGGCGCTGCTTTGCAGCTCGTTGATCGCGGTGGCGACACGCTCGGTCTCGTCGCGCTGGCGCGAGACCGCCTCGCGGGCCTCGTAGGCCTCCTGGTTCAGGTTCTCGGTGGCGCGGTTGAGTGTCTCGGTGCTGCCGCGCGCGTGGCCGATGGCCTGGGCGATCTTGTCGGTGAAGCGGTTGAAGGCGCGGCCCAGTTGCGCGGTCTCGATCAGCCCGTTCTCGTCCAGGCGGCGGCTCAGATCGCCATCGCCGTCGGCGATCTCCTCGAGCGCCGCGGTGGAGTGGGCCAGCGCGCGCCGCACGACCAGGATGATGAACACCGCGCCGGCCAGCCCGAGGATCACGCCGATCAGAGCCAGGATGCCCTGGGTCGTCTGGGTGGCGCGCATGTCGGCGGTCAGGGCGGCGGCGCTGCGTTCGGCGCGGGCAGTGATGCGCTCGCTGAGTCCTTGCAGATGATCGCGGGCCTCGACCAGCAGCGGGCCGATCTCGGTCCGAATCAGGTAGGCATCCTGCAGGGCCTGTTCGCTGCCGTGGATCTCGATCAGGTCGTCCAGCGCGGTGTTCTGGGTATCCAGGGCCATCTGGAAGTCTTCCAGCGCGATCTGCTGTTCGAAGTCGAGATCGTCGAACTGGTCCATCAGCTGCGCGGTGATGTCGTTGGTGCGGGTCGAGAACAGGCGCACGTTCTCGCGGAAGGCGTCATCGCGGAAGGCGATGAACCCGCGCAGGTTGGAGGTGACCTGGACCACCGACATGCGCAGCTCATGCAGGGTGTCGAGACGGTCCCAGGAACGCTGGAAGCGCGGCAGGGCCATCTCGGCGTCGATCATCATGTTGGTCTGCTGGGTCATCTCGCGGCTGGCCGGGTTGGCCCGGGCGTTGGCGATTCCCAGGGCCGGCATATTCTCGGCCGCGTTCTCCGCCACCTCGATCAGGCGGTCCTCGAAGCTGGCGAACTGATCCACCAGGCGGCGTACCTCGGTCGCGCTGGCGGCGAGTTCCTCGTCGGCCGCGATGACCGGATTCTCGTTCAGGGCCCGCGTGGCCGCATCGAGCTCGCGCATCGCGTTTTGCCATGCATCGCGATGCGACTGCTCCTCGCTCATCAGGTAGAAGCCGAGAAACGCCGCGCTCTCCTGCAGCAGCTGCTCGACATCGTTGACCCGGGCGACGGCCGGGTAGTCGGCCTGCGTGAGTTGCTCGACCCCCTGACTGCCCGTGCTCATCGCGCGCAGTGCCAGCAGGGAGTTGATGATCAGGATGGCGACGACCAGGCCGAACCCGGCAATCAGCAGCCCCCGAATGGAGAGTTTGTCCAGCATGCGATGACTCCTTCAGCGCGCCCTGTCCCGGGCGCTTCGCGAACCGGCCGCGGTCTCGGAGAGCGCGGACCCGAAAGGTGGCTATTCAACCCCTGTTACGGCAGACCCCCGGCAGAGTTGAGGGGTGGCCGGAAACCCGAGTGTAGACGCGCCGACGCTCAACCGGATTCCAGCTGCTCCCAGCGCTCGAAGCAGTGGGCCAGCTCGGCCTCCACGGTCTCGAGCCGCGCCTGCAGGTCGCGCATGCGTTCGCCGTCGCGCAGGGCCTCGGGATCGGTCATCGCCGTGGTCAGTTCCTGTTGCTCGGTTTCCAGGGCCTCGATCCGGGCCGGGAGGGCCTCCAGTTCGCGCGCATCCTTGTAGGACAGTTTGCGCGGGGTCGCCGGAGCGTTTTCCGATGTCTGCGGCGATGGTTCGGGAGCGGGCTCGGCCCGCGGCTCCGGGGCGCCGGGGCGGGCGGCGGCCGCGGTTTCGCCCTCCAGCAGCCGCCGCGTGACACGTTCGGGCAGGTCGGACCAGCCACCCACGAACTCTTCCACCGATCCGTCGCCCGGCAGGACCAGGGTCGAGGTCGCGACATTGTCCAGAAACGAGCGGTCGTGGCTGACCACGATCACCGTCCCGGTGTACTCGATCAGGAGCTGTTCCAGCAGCTCCAGGGTCTCCACATCGAGGTCGTTGGTGGGTTCGTCGAGCACCAGCAGATTTGCCGGGCGCAGGAACAGCTTGGCCAGCAGCAGGCGATTGCGCTCGCCCCCGGACAGCGCCGACACCGGCTGGCGGGAACGTGATGGCGGGAACAGGAAGTCTTCCAGGTAGGACAAAATGTGCCGGCTCTCGCCATTGACCATCACCCGGTCGCGCCCCTCGCCGACCGCGTCCTGCACCGTGGTGTCCTCGTCGAGATGCGCGCGCGCCTGGTCGAAGTACGCGATCTCCAGCTGGGTGCCCAGCTTCACGTGACCGGCCAGCGGCTCCATCTGTCCGAGCAGGCCGCGCAGCAGGGTCGTCTTGCCCGCGCCGTTGGGTCCGACGATGCCCAGGGCATCGCCACGCTGCAGCAGCAGGTTCACGTCCCTCACGATCGGTTTGTCGTAGCCAAAATCGGCGTGCTCCGCCTCGATCACCAGCCGGCCCGAACGCTGTTCCGGGCTCAGCTTCATCTTGACCTGGCCGCTGCGTTCGCGGCGCTCGGCGCGCTTCTTGCGCAGGGCCTGCAGTGCCCGCACGCGCCCCTCGTTGCGGGTACGCCGTGCCTTGATGCCCTGGCGCACCCAGGCCTCCTCCTGCGCCAGCTTGCGGTCGAACTCCGCGCGCTGGGTGGCCTCGGTCTCCAGGCGTTCGGCCTGACGGCGGCGGAATTCCTCGATCGACGGCGGGTGTTCATACAGCTGCCCGCGGTCCAGCTCCAGGATGCGGGTGGCTACACTCTCCATGAACTGGCGGTCATGGCTGATGAAGACCACGGTCAGGCCGCTCTCGAGCAGGAACTCTTCCAGCCAGCGGATCGCGGCCACGTCGAGGTGGTTGGTCGGTTCGTCGAGCAGCAGCAGCTGCGGGCGCTGCACCAGTTCGCGTGCCAGCCAGACCCGGCGCTTGAGTCCGCCGGATAGGGCGGCGAACTGCGCCTCGGGGTCCAGGCTCAGGCGGGAGATGGTGGTCTCCACCCGGTTCTGCAGGCTCCAGCCATCGATCGCGTCCAGCTGCGACTGCACGGGCCCCATTTTGTCCAGCGCCTCCATGTCACCACTGGCCGCGGCCTGGCTCAGGTGGTGGAAGCGTTCCAGCAGGCGCCCGGCCTCGCCCAGGCCCTCGGCCACGACATCGAACACCGTCCCTTCAATGCCCGGGGGCAACTCCTGGGTCAGGTAGGCGGTGGTGAGGCCATCCTGGCGGGTGATCTCGCCCGAATCCGCCTGTGCCTCGCCGTTGAGCACTTTGAGCAGGGTGGACTTGCCCTCTCCGTTGCGCCCGGCGACGGCGACGCGCTCGCCGGGTTCCAGGCTCAGGTTGATGCCGTCGAGCAGGGCGGCCATGCCGTAGGCCAGGTGGATGTTGCGCAGGGTGAGCAGTGCCATTCGAGTTCCGGTCGCGAGCGAGTGTTGTAGCGGGCGCCAAGCCTATCACCTTGGCGTGCTGGGGCGTGCGGGTGGTTGCGTCCGGCCGCGTGCCATGATGTGGCTGGCCCTGGTTCGTCGTTCGGTGTTTACGGTGGCTCCGGCCGGTCGCCTGCCGATTTTTGGCTAGGCCTGGTTCGTCCTCTGGTGTTTACGGTGGCTCCGGTCCGCATACTGCCCGGCGCTGACTCGCCAGCGCGCCGCGCCCGTTGTTGATCAAAAACGGGCTTCTTTGCTCGTGCAAAGAAGTACCCAAGAAACACGCCCGACTGCCGCGACCCCGGCCCGCTGCGCGGGCCGGGGTTTCCCTCGCTCCGAGGTTTTTCGCGGGCGGCGCTGAACTCGCTGCGCCTTCGGCTCCGCTCAGACATCCAGCGCCTTTTCCCCGCGAAAACCCTCTCCACTCGGCGCGACGACAACGGGGGATTCAAGGTCAAGACAACAGCCGTCCCGACGGTCGTGCCAGGGCAGGATGGCTAACTTTTCGGACATCTTGGGCACGCTCGGCCCTCGGCCGTTGCGTGCCGCGCCCGCAGGGCGGGCGCCAGGGGCTTTCGAGCGGCGTTGCCTATGGTTAGGCGCAAACATGGGGATGCGTTCGGTTTTGACCTTCGCCTCCCGTATGGAGCCCCTCGCGGAGGGCGTGATGGGCCGGGAGAAGGCGCTGGATGTCTGAGCGAAGCCGAAGGCGTAGCGAGTTCAGCGCCGCCGGCCCGAGGGCCCTGGAGCAAGGTCCCCGGGCGAAATCCGGGTGCCCTTCTTTGGGTCCTTTCTTGGGCAAGCAAGAAAGGACCTCGCGGCGCGTTGGCGAGTCAGCGCCTGGCAGTATGTGGACCGAAGGCACCGTGAACACCCGAGGCCGAACCAGGACCAGCCACCACGAGGCAGGCGGCCGGACGGAGGCACGTAAAACCGAGAGCGCAAAGCCTGTCTCGCTGGGGGCGAGGGCAAGAGAGGGCCGCGTGTCAGGCCTCGCCCATGAGCCAGGCGCTGGCGGCTCCGGCCAGACTCATCAGCGCGAGGACGAAGATCGCCACCTCGGTGCCCGCCAGCTGCGCCAGCAGCCCGAACAGCCCGCCGACCAGCAGCAGGGCACCAATGACCGTGTTGCTGACCGCGGTGAACGCGGCCCGGGTCTCCTGCGTGGCCATATCCACCAGATACGTCTTGCGCCCCAGGCGCACACCGGCATGACTGACCCCGAGCAGGAAGAACAACGCCGCATAGAGCCAGCCGCCGGGGACCAGTGCGTGGTCGGTATCCACCGGCACGAACCAGACGCCCACCGCGACCGCAATGCCAAGCCCGGCGGCCAGAAGGCCAGACAGGATCAGCACCCAGCGCGCCGAGCGGTCGGACAGGCGCCCCCAGACCGGGGCGCTGACCGCCGAGGCCAGGCCGCTGGCCAGGATCAGCAGCCCCAGGGTTCCGAGATCGCCGGCGGTGGCGTCCTCCGCGAGAAGGACGTAGAAGGGCAGGGCCAGCGCGGTGCTCATCAGCAGGGCGCGGGTCAGCACGAAGTGGCCAAAGGCGCGGTCGGTCCACAGCAGGCGCATGGAGCGGATGGCCTCGGTCACCGCGTTGCCGCCGCCCTCGGTGGAGCCCGGGTCCTCGCGCAGCCGGGTAAAGGTCGCGGCGGCCACCCACCAGGCCCCGGCCGAGGCGGCCAGCAGGGCGACGAAGACCCCGATGCCGGCCTCTTCGAGGTTCGCCAGCGTCAGGTAGATACCCAGGCCCAGGGTGAAGAAGCCGGCGAGGGAGGCGGCATAGCCCATCACGGTTCCGCGCTGGTGCTTGGCGATGGTCTTGCCGAGCACATCCTTGGAAGCCACCGAGTTGATCCCCCGCGACAGGGCAAAGACGATCAGGAGCCCGAGGATGGCCCAGCCGGCGGCGGCGCCCTCCAGGGTCAGGGCGACGACAGCCATGCCGGCGACGGCCAGGCCGGACAGGACACTGCCCAGCACCCAGAAGCCCTTGCGGATCGCCCGGCGGCGAATGGAGGCGGCAACGAACAGTTGAGGCAGCAGCGAGCCGGATTCGCGGATCGGCACCAGGAAGCCGGCGAAGGCGGCCGGGGCGCCCAGGGCGCCGAGCAGCCAGGCCAGCACCAGTCGGGCCGAGGCGAGCTCGTCGCCAATCTTGCTCAGGGTGTTGGCGACCAGGTGGACGAAGAAATTGACCGGCTGGGCGCGGCAGGCGTTTTCGGGGATGTCCTTGCAGACGCGCGCGTCCTCGTCGCCGGCAATGGTTTCGTACAGTCCGATAATCGGGCGCGGAAGCTTGTCCAGGTCGTTGGCGGTCATGAGGTCTTTCCGTTGCGTTGTCCCGTCATTGCGAGGAGCCGAAGGCGACGTGGCAACCTCCAGATGCTGGCAGGGCGGCGGGATCCGGTGGTGCCGGAAGGCAGATTGCCACGGTGCCTGCGGCACCTCGCAATGACAGGGGCGGGTGCGACGCGCTACCGGCGCCCGGCCAGCGGGTCGCTCGGGTCGACGCTGTCGCGGAACGGCTTGCGCCGGTCGAGGTTGGTCAGCTGATAGACGTTGCCCAGCCAGTTGTTGATCACCGCCAGCGCGGTGTCGTGCCAGGTGTTGTCCAGGCGGTCCAGCAGCAGCGCCTCGGGCAGGGCCGGGATCTCGGTGCAGTGTTCCAGGGCGGCCTCCACGTGCTCGCGGTGCTCGTCGAGGATGGCGGCGGCCTGCGGCATCAGGTAGTTCTCCGGCAGCGGCGGGTAGGCGTCGCGTTCGCCCTGGATATAGCGCACCACCTCGCGTTTGTACTCCTTGAGCAGGCTGATCGAGTCGTATTCCGGGTGGCCCTGGAAGAAGACCATGCGGAAGCCGTCGGGCGAGGCCCCCAGGTGGATCCCGGACTGGTCACTCTCCACCAGCACGCGCAGTCCGTGGCGCTCGAACTGGTCGCGCGAGACGTCGTTGTAGCGCGAGTGCGGCACGTCGAAACGGGTGTTCACGCCGGTGACCAGCGGATGCCCGCGGTCGACCACGCGATGCGGGAATACGCCCCACAGCTTCTCGCCCATATGCCGGCGGTGCTCGCCGTAGCGCGCCTGCAGCACGGCGTGGGTGGCCAGGCAGGAGCACAGGGTGGAGGTCACGTTCTCCCAGGCCCAGTCGACCACCTCGGCCAGCGGTTCCCAGAAGGGTTCCAGGGCCAGGTCCGGCTGGGTCACGTTGGCGCCGGTGATGATCAGCGCGTCGAGGCCCTCCTTCTTCAGGTCCTCGAAGGATTCGTAGTACTGCTTGACGTGGTCGCGCCCCTTCGGCCCGCGCTTGAGCTGCGGCAGGGTGAACGGGTGGATATAGAACTGCGCGATCTGGTTGCTCTCGCCGATCAGGCGAAAGAACTGGCGCTCGGTGGCCGCGAGGGCCGCGTCCGGCATCATGTTCAGCAGCCCGATGTGCAGGGCGCGGATTTCCTGCTGCTGGGCGAAGTCGCTGGGCAGGACGGTCTCGCCCTCGCTCTTCAGGCGGGCAAAGGTGGGCAGGTCGGAGTAGGCGACAAGTGGCATTACAGACGCGCCTCCCGTTCCAGGGCCATGCAGACCAGGTCGTCGAAGTCGGCCGCGTTGCGCACCCGCGCCAGTTCCGTGGTGCTGATGGTGTAGCCGTGACTCTCGGCGATCGCTTCGTAGCGCGGCAGGCGCGCGCGGAACAGCCGCGAGAAGACCCAGCGCACGAAGGCGTCCGGGTCGATCTGGGCGACGTAGTCCAGCCCCTCGTCGCGCATGTATTCGGCCAGCTGCTGGTCGAGGAAGGCCTCGCGGTAGTACAGCGGCTTGGGATCGCTCTCGGCGCGCTCGATCAGCTGGCGCTCGTCCTCGTCGGTCGCCTTGATGTAGAGGATCAGCGTGTGCTCCGCGAGGGTCTCCAGCACGCCGGGGCTGTCCAGCTCGCAGACCGAGCCGCCGGCATCGTTGACGAAGTGCGGATAGCCGAACAGCGTCTGGGACTTGCTGATGAAGTCGGGCACGTCGAGCATGGCCTGCACCTCGGCCTCGTGGTGCAGGGTCTGGCGGCGCTTGAACTCGGTCAGCGGCAGCCCGCCCAGCTCCGGGTTGCCGAGCTTGCCGAGGAAGCTCGCCACCGGGTGCAGGTTGTCCACCGTGATGTTGTTGATGATCTGGATCGAGTCCGAGCGCAGCAGGTCACGCAGGAACGGCACGGCCATCGCCTGGGCCTTGATGTTGTCCAGGATCGGTTCGCTCAGGTAGCGCGTGCCGATGCGGTAGTCGCCGGAGTAGTGGAACCAGTCCTCGCGCCGCAGCATGTTGGACAGGCGCGTCTTGCCGACACCGGACATCCCCAGCAGGGTGATGCGGCGGTGGTCCTGATTGCGGTACTCGTCGGGGGTCAGGCGCATGGCTCGGGTTCGGTTAGCGTCGCAGGATGAACAGGATACCGGCGATCACCGCCAGGCCGCTGATGACGTAGTGGTCGTACTGGAACTGCAGCCCCAGCAGACCGCGCAGGCCGAACAGGATCAGCCAGGCGCCGAGCAGAATATTTCCCAGAATGCGCATCCGTGCGTGTCTCCCGGTTCGTGATTAGCGGATCAACTGGCTCAGTTCGCGGAACTGCGGATCGGCCGCGTCGCGCAGCCACTCGAACAGTACCGATTCGTGATTGGTGATGATGGCGCCGGCGGCGCGCAGGCGCTCCAGTCCGTTGCGTTTGCGCCCGGTGTCGCGCGAGCAGACTCCGTCCTCGACCACGAACACGGTCACGCCCGCCTCCAGCAGTTCCAGTGCCGTCTGGGTCACGCAGATGTGGGTCTCCGCGCCGGTCAGGATGATCTGGTCGCCGCGGGTCAGGCGGGTGTGCAGGTCGGCTTCGGCGCAGCAGGAGAAGGCCGTCTTGTCGGTGACCGCGCCCTCGCCGTCCAGCGCCTGCTGCAGGGGTGCGGTGACCTCGCCGAGGCCTTTGGGGTACTGGCGCGAGACCTCGATCGGGATGCCGAGCTTGCGCGCCGCCTCGATCAGGCGCGCGGCATTGCGCTCGACCTCGGCACGGGCCGCCTCGGGCATCGCGGCCAGCAGGCGTTCCTGCAGGTCGATCAGGACCAGGCGCGAGCGCGCCCGCTCGCAGCGGGCCCGTGGGTTATGCGTGGCGGAGGCGGACATTACTCCAGCAGGTCGTCGATGGCCTCGAGGTCGGCTACGCTCAGGCGACCGGCCGCGCGCTGCAGGCGCAGCGACTCGCCGAGGAAGCCGTAGCGGGCCTCGGCGTAGTCGCGTTCGGCGCGGAAGACCTCGCGCAGGGCGAGCAGGACGTCCACCTGGGTGCGGGTACCGACCTCGAAGCCGGCCTCGGCCGCCTCGAACGCGGACTGGGTCGAAACCAGCGCCTGCTCCAGCGCGCGCACCCGCGAGTTGTTGGAGATCACCGACAGGTAGGCGCTGCGGGTGTCCTGAGTGGTGCGGCGCTCCACCAGCGACTGGCCTTCCTGCGCGGCCTGGAAGTCCTCGCGGGCCTGGCGGGTCAGGGCGCTGACGCGCCCGCCGGTGTAGAGCGGGATCTCCAGTTGCACGCCGACCTGGGCGTCGGTGCCCTCGAAGAAGGCGCCTCTGGCATCAGCTGGTACATCCAGGCCGTGGTAGCGGTTCTCGCGCACCGAGGCGTTCAGGTTGAGCCGCGGCAGGCCCTCGGCGCGCTGGCGCTGGATCTGTTCGCGGGCGGTCTCGGTGCTCAGGCGCTGGGCGGCCAGTTCCAGGTTGTTGGCGAGCGCGATATCGACCCAGGCCTGCGGATCGGCCGGTTCCGGCGGGGTCAGCTCGGCCTCGTCGCGCAGCATGTCCAGCTCGTCCCAGTAGGTGTTGGTGATCACCGCGAGCTGCTCGCGGGTCAGGTCCAGCTGGTTCGCGGCGGCGATGCGCTCGGCCTCGGCGATGTCGCGCTGGGCCTGGGCTTCGGTGACGTCGGTACGGGCGACCAGGCCGACATCGAAGCGGCGCTGGGTCTGTTCCAGCTGGCGCTCGATCGCCTCGACCTCGGCCTCGCGGAAGGCCAGGGTTTCCTGTGCGATGAGCACGTCGAAGTAGGCCTGGGCCACGCGCAGGATCAGGTCCTGGCGGGCGGCATCCAGTTCGGCCTCGGCGCGGGCGATCTCGAGATCCACCTGCGCCAGCTCGATGTAGTTGCGGCGGTCGTAGAGGCTTTGGGCCAGATTGACGCCGAAGCTGGTCTCGCGCCCATCAATGCTCGGTTCATTGCGGCCGTCGCGGTAGAACGCGCCGGCCTCGGCCTGCCCGGAGATCTGCGGCAGCAGGGCGGAGCGCGCGAGCGGCCGGTTCTCCAGCACGCTGCGGTACTCCGCCTCGGCGGTGCGCAGTTCGGCGTCTTCCGCGGCCGCGCGCTCGTAGACCTCCATCAGGCTGGAGGCGGTGGCGGGGGCCGAGATCACCAGGGCCAGCCCGGCGGCGGCGAGAAGCGACGGCAGACGGTTCATGGACGCGACTCCGGAGGATATTAGGAAACGCCTATCCTATCAGAGCATGTTCCGGCATGGGGCCTCCGGCGCGCGCCCCGTGTCGGGGCGCAGGCGACCGGCTCAGAATTCGAACGCGGGCTTCGGCTCGAAGCCAACCAGCGGCTTCACGCGGGTCTCGAACAGGCCCTCGTGGCGGCAGTCGTCTTCGGTGGTCCGGGTGATCAGCTGGGCCTCCATGATCGGGCCATCGCCAGTGACCACGAATAGCCGGCCGCCGAGCGTCAGGTAGGGCTCGAGGAAGTCGTCGTATTCGGTCATGCCGCCAGTGAGGATGATCGCGTCGTAACGCGGGCGCGGCGGGGTCCAGTCACGGGTCACCGTGGCGGTGCGCAGGTGGGCGTTATCGAGACCCAGATCCGTCAGGCGGTTACGCGCCGCGAGACGCAGATCGTCGATCCGCTCGATGCTGTCGACCCGGGCCGCGAGGTGGGCCAGGCAGGCGGTCACGTAACCGGAACCGGTGCCGATCTCCAGTACCGTCTCGGTGGGCTGCGGCGACACGGCCTGCAGCAGCCGGCCGACCACCACCGGCGGCAGGGTGTTTTCGCCGTGCCCCAGCGGGATCTCGGAATCCGCATATGCCAGGGCCTGGTAGGGCTCGGGCATGAAGCGTTCACGCGGCAGGGTTTCCATCACGTCCAGCACGCGCGTATCGAGCACGTCCCAGGGGCGAACCTGCTGCTCGACCATGTTGATCCGGGCCTTGGCGAAATCCATCGCGGTTTCCTCTGTACGCTAAACAGCCGCGAAAGAGTACGTTCACGCGCCGAAACAGGCAAGTAGGAGGCCAGCCCTCTGGCCGATGGGGTGTTGACCAGACCCCATCGGCCAGAGGGCTGGCCTCCTGCGGGGGGGTGCCGCTATTGCCCGTAGGAGCGCAGCCCCCTGCGCGATGGGGTTCTGGTGATGCCCTATCGGCCAGAGGGCTGGCCTCCTACGCGTCGGGGTGCTCGCCCAAGACCTCGGCAATCGCCCGGATGCGCTCGCGCTGCAATGCCTCGCCCAGGGCCTTGCCCTTGTAGCCCTCGGCCATCAGGGCTTGCGGTTGCACGGCCTGCGCGGCGGCCACCGTGCGGCGTACGGCATCGGTCTGCGGGTAGGGCTTGTCTTCCCAGCCGGTGCGCCCGCGGAAATCCGCCTCCACCGCGAGCAGGAAGGGCTCGACGTTCTCCGGGCGGCGCAGGGCGTCCAGTCCGTCCACCAGCTTCATCACGGTCTTCGGGCGCAGTTCGAACACGCGATGGACCAGACCGTGGTAGCGCGCCACGCGCACCGCAAGGTCGCGGTAGCGGTTGGGGATGCGCAGGCGCTCGGCCAGGGCGCGGATCAGGTCCACGCCGCGCTCCTCGTGCCCGTGGTGACTGGGCAGGATGTCGGGGTCGGTGGTGCCCTTCCCGAGGTCGTGCACCAGCGCGGCGAAGCGCACCTCCGGGGCGTCGGACAGGCGGGTCGCCTGGTCCAGGACCATCAGCGTATGCACGCCGGTGTCGATCTCCGGATGGTAGCGCTCGGGCTGGGGTACGCCGAACAGCCGCTCGATCTCCGGGAACAGGATGGCGAGTGCGCCGGCCTCGCGCAGTACCTCGAGGAAGCGCCGCGGGGCCGGGCTCTTCAGGGCCTTCTCGCATTCTGCCCAGACGCGCTCGGGGACCAGCGCGTCGACCTCGCCGGAGGTGACGAGCTCGCGCATCAGGGTCAGCGTGTCGGGGGCCACCTGGAAGCCCCAGGGCGCGAGCTGGGCGGCGAACCGGGCCACCCGCAGCAGACGTACCGGATCTTCGGCAAAGGCCGGGGAAACGTGGCGCAGCCATCGGGCTTCCAGATCGTCCCGTCCGCCATAGGGGTCGATCAGGCGGCCGTCGGTGTCCTCGGCCATCGCGTTGATGGTGAGATCGCGGCGTTCGAGGTCGTCCTCCAGGGTCACCTCGGGCGAGGCATTGAACTGGAAGCCGTGGTAGCCGCGCGCGGTCTTGCGCTCGGTGCGCGCCAGCGCGTATTCCTCGTGGGTCTCGGGGTGCAGGAAGACCGGGAAGTCGCGTCCGACCGCGCGAAAGCCCGCGGCCTCCATCGCCTCCGGCGTGGCACCGACGACGACGTAGTCGCGTTCCGTGAACGGGCGTCCCAGCAGGCGGTCGCGAACCGCACCGCCGACGAGATAGGTCTGCATGGCGGCCCCGAGTTCGCGATCCGGGTCAGCCGCGGCCCGATCCACGGTTGAGGGTGCGCAGTTGCTGCATGCGGGCCTCACGCCCGGCGCCGCCGCCACCCAGATAGCTGGGGGCAATGGATTCGAGCCGGGTCGGGCAGGGCAGTTGCTGCTCGCCGTCGCAGACCGAGTCGATGGTCAGCGAGGCGAAGTTGTCGCGCGACAACGGTTTGCCGGGCACGAATTCGAGCACGCTGGCCTGCAGCTTGCCGGCCCAGTCGGGCAGGCCGATCACCGGGCGCCGGTGACCGGAGACGCGTCCGACGTAGCGCACCAGCTCGGCCAGGGTATAGGTCTTAGGGCCGCACAGTTCAAAGCCCTGCCCGAAGGTATCCGGGTCGTCGAGGGCCTCGACGAAGTGCTCGGCCACATCGCCGACATACACCGGGGCGAAACGCGCCCGGGCGCGGGCCAGGGGCATCATCGGCGAGAACTTCAGCAAAGTCGCGAAGCGGTTCAGGAAGGAGTCCTCGGGGCCGAAGATCACCGACGGGCGAAAAACCGTGACCGCCAGGGATTCGCTGGCGAACACCGCCTGTTCCGCCGCGCCCTTGCTGCGCAGGTAGTGGCTGGGTGCGTCGTCCATGTCCGCCTTGAGCGCGCTCATCTGCAGGAAGCGGCGCACGCCCTGGGCCTCGGCGGCCGCCAGGGCCTTCTCGGTCAGCTCGGTATGGGCGGCGCGGAAACCGGCGCCGCTGTGCCCGCGCTCGTTGAGGATGCCGACCAGGTTGATCACCGCGTCCTGCCCCGCGAACACGCGCTCCAGGGTGGCGGGGTCATGGGCGCTGCCTTCGACCAGATCCACCTCGGGGTTGACCAGGAGATCGCGGTGGCGATGCGGACGGCGGGACAGCACGCGGACCTTCAGGCCGCGATCAATCAGTCGGCGAATGATGTGGTGGCCGACGAAGCCCGTGCCGCCCAGCAGGCAGACATTGCGAATCGAATCGATCGACATGGTGGCAAGGTCCTTCCGAAAGCGAATGCGGGACGTCTTATACTCGGGTGACCTGCATTGTTCAAACAAGCCCGTATTTCGGGCCCTGACGCCGAGGCACCGATATGCCCGAACTGACTGCGATCAATCCTGCCACCGGCGAGACCCTCGCGCGCTACCCGCGCATGAACGAGGAAGCGCTGGAGGCCGCATTGTCTCGTGCCGCGAGCGCGGCGCCGGACTGGGCGGCGCGCCCCGTGACGGAGCGCGCCGCGCGCCTGCGCGATCTGGCCGGCGTGCTGCGCGAGGAACGCGAGACCCTGGCGACCACTGCCACACAGGAGATGGGCAAGCGCCTGGCCGAGGCGCGGGCCGAGGTCGACAAGTGTGCCGCCGCCTGCGAGTACTACGCTGAACACGGCCCGGATTACCTGCAGGACACCATGATCGCCTCGGACGCGAGCCGCTCGTTCATTGCCTGGCAGCCGCTGGGGACCGTGCTGCTGGTGATGCCCTGGAATTTTCCCTACTGGCAGGCCTTTCGCCAGGCGATCCCGGCCACGCTGGCCGGCAACACCGTACTGCTCAAACATGCCTCTAACGTTCCTGGCTGCGCCGAATACCTGGAGCGGGTGTTCCTGGCGGCCGGGTTCCCCGAGGGCGTGTTCCGCAATCTGCCGGTGGGCTCCGACGCGGTGGAAGGCATCATCACCGACACCCGCGTGCAGGGCGTCAGCCTGACCGGATCCGAGGGGGCCGGCCGCGCGGTTGGGGCGGCCGCAGGCAAGGCGCTGAAATCCTCGGTGCTGGAACTGGGCGGGTCGGATGCCTTTGTGGTGCTGGCCGACGCGGACCTTGACCATACAGTCGAGCAGGCGGTGCGGGGGCGCTTCCAGAACAACGGCGAGACCTGCATCGCCGCCAAGCGCTTCATCGTAGAGGAGGCCATCGCGGATGCCTTCGTGGAGCGCTTCCGGGCCGCCATCGAGGCCCTGGCCATCGGCGACCCGATGGACGAGGGCACGAACATCGGCCCGCTGGCGCGCGACGACCTGCGCAGTGAGCTGCACGATCAGGTCACCCGCAGCGTGGCCGCCGGGGCCCGCCTGGTCGCCGGCGGCGCGCCGCGTGTCGGCGCCGGCTACTTCTACCCGCCGACCCTGCTGGATGGCGTGGAACCCGGCATGCCGGCCTTCGACGAGGAGACCTTCGGCCCGGTTGCAGCGGTCACCCGGGCGCGCGACGCGGACCATGCCATCGAGCTCGCCAACCGCTCGCGCTTTGGTCTGGGCGGGAGCGTCTGGACCGCCGACCCGGCCCGCGGCGAGGCGCTGGCCCGGCGGCTGGAATGCGGTTGCGCCTTCGTCAACGGCATCGTCAAGAGCGACCCGCGCCTGCCCTTCGGCGGCGTGAAGGACTCCGGCTACGGCCGCGAACTCTCCGAACTCGGTGTCCGCGAATTCGTCAACGCCAAGACCATCTGGATCGGCTGAGTCGACTGGGCGCACGGCGCAGATGTCTGCCCTCTCGAAGGCGCCGGGGCCCGGCTTTGGGGGGTGGGCGGGG
The DNA here is from genome assembly GCF_000425605.1 of Thioalkalivibrio sp. ALE17. Taxonomy (NCBI): domain Bacteria; kingdom Pseudomonadati; phylum Pseudomonadota; class Gammaproteobacteria; order Chromatiales; family Ectothiorhodospiraceae; genus Thioalkalivibrio; species Thioalkalivibrio sp. ALE17. Next base: position 145,037 of record NZ_AUDT01000002.1, on the reverse strand, counting down.
CCTCAAAGGTCGGGTGCGTCCCCGTCCTCCACGATCACACGGTTGCGGCCGGTGTTTTTGGCCTTGTAAAGGGCCTGGTCCGCTCGTGCCATCACGCTGGTCGGTGTATCCCCGGCACGAAAGGTCGTGACCCCAAGGCTGATCGTGACGGCGCCCGCGGTCGGGGAGGGTTCGTCTTCAATGGCCCGGCGCAGGCGCTCGGCGATGCGGGTGCCCTCACGTCGGCCGGTTTCCGGGAGCAGGACCACGAACTCTTCGCCGCCCCAGCGTGCCAGGATGTCGGTATCCCGCAGTTCCCTGGCCACCCGGGCGGTTGTCTCCAGCAGGACCTGGTCCCCGGTCTCGTGACCATGGGTGTCGTTGATCGCCTTGAAGCGGTCCAGGTCGAACATCACGAGCGCGCTGGAGCCTCCGTGACGATGGTAATAGGCCAGGGCTCGCTTCAGTTCCGCGTCCAGGTGCTGGCGGTTGGCCACGCCGGTCAGATGGTCGGTCGATGCCTTCCGCCGGAGTCCGATCTCCAGCCGTTTGCGCTCGGAGATGTCGATCCCGACCCCGAGGAGATAGAGCTCGCCATCGAGCTCGACCCGGAAGCCGTTGAAAAGATAGGGGGTCTCTGTGCGTCTGGTAATCAGTCTGCTTTCGACCTGCGCGTAGCCCTGGGTGAGCACTTCCTGGATGGCGCGCGCCGTGGGTTGGCGGTCTTCTTCCGCCAGAAGTTCCAGGGCATTGAGCCCGTTCAGCTCCGTGGCCGTGCGGCCAGTCACCGCCATCATGCGGTCGTTCCAGCGCACCAGGTGCCCGCGTGAATCCAGCTGATAGAACACCCCGGGGAGGCTTTTCAGGATGGAGTCGGAGAGCCTTTTCTCCTGGCGCAGTCGATCTTCCAGGGCGCGCCGCTCGGTAATGTCCCGGATGATGGTCGAGGTCTGGCGGATTTCGCCGGTCTCGCTGTGCTGCACGATGATGGCCTGGGATACCGGCACCTCCCGGCCCTGGGCATCGAAGAGCGCGGTTTCGCCCTCCCAGAAACCGGAGCGACGGGCTGTGGGCAAAGCCTCCTCGAGGACCTTGCGGGCGGCCCATTCGGGATGTACTCGCCACACGGTCTCCTCGACACTCAGGGTCTCGGGCGGGAGCCCGGAACGGTCCCAGCCGTGTTCGGGCCTCATGAGCGCCCGTCCCGTGGCATCGGGCAGCCCGAAGAACTGGCGCGCGGCGGCATTCATGTAGAGCATCGCGCCCTCCCCGTCATGCATGCTCACCAGGTCCCGGGTGTGGTCCAGCACCGCCGCCATTCGCCGCAGGTTGGTTTCCAGTTCTCGTTGCTCGGTGATGTCCTGAAGGGCCACGATCATGCGTGCCGGTGCGCCATCGTCACCACACTGGATGTGGCCGCGATGGCGCAGCATGCGCACGTTGCCGTCCTGGTCCACGACGCGGTGGACAATATCCAGCTGTCCGCCGTTGAGGGCATGTTCGATGGCCGCCCGGACCCTTTCCCGGTCGTCCGGGTGTACGGCCAGAACGAAGGATTCCAGGGTGCAACCCGGGGCCTCGCGGTCGATGCCCAGGATGCGGCAGGCCTCGTCGGACCAGTTCACCTCGCCAGCGCAGAGGTCGGCCGTCCAGCCGCCGAGGTGCGCGATTCGGTGGGCCTCGGCCAGTTCCTGCTCCCGCTGTCGCAGGGCCGCTTCGGTTTCGCGGCGGGGGCTGATATCGCGCACTGTAGCCAGGATCTCCGTGCCGCTGTCCAGGTCCAGGCGGCTCAGGAGGACCTCGGCCGGGAACTCGAGGCCGTCCCACCGGCGGTGACGCCATTCGAAGAACGCCTCACCCTGCTGCATGACCTGATCGAGACGGGCGATGGAGGCCAGCCCGCTGGGGCGACCATCGGGCTGATGGGAGGGAGACAAATCGGTGATGAGGAGCGAGGTGAGTGTGGCCTTGTCGGGTACCCCGAACATGCTCACTGCGGCAGGGTTGGCGTCCCGCAAGCGGTCGCCGTCGAGAAACAGGATTGCATCCCGCGACTGCGCGAATGCCGCCCGATAACGACACATCCCGCGGGAGGAGTCCGGCTCGACTTGTTTGCGCGTGCACTCCATGACCGCAGTCCGCTCCGGGCTGATTCTTCGTCAGCCGCTTGTGTCTCGTGATGGTCCGGTTTTTACCGTTCTCCCTGATCTCAATTGTAGCGGGCCGACGCAGAGAATAGAAGCAAACGCTAATATTGGAATCCCGAAGCCGCGCCGTGACCGTCTGCCCCTTGGGGGCCCGGCGCGCACCTCCCGTAATTGCCAGCAGACCCCACAACCAACGCCGTAGCAGTTGGTTGGAGGGCTTGTTGCAGGAGATAAGTGAAGCGGGCGGCTGACGCGGATGACCCCGTCGTCGGAGGCCAGGACCTCGCGCTGGCAGCCGTGACGCTGGGCGGGGGCAAGCATGCCGCCGTTGTGGCCGTCGGCGAGTACTCGGAGGGGTATAGCCGCCCACCGCTTGTCGTCAGGCGCTGCAGGCGCGGCGCATCCGATACAGTCCCAGTTCCAGTTGCTTGCGGCTGCCGTGGTGGTCGCGCTTGGCGATGATCCGGGCGACCAGGGGCTCGTCGCGGTCCAGCAGGTCGGCGGCGAGCTGGTTCTGTTCGCGTGGCAGATAGCCGAGCTGGTGGTCGATCCAGTCGATGGCAACGGCCTTGTCATCGTGCGGGTTCAGCCGCTCGCGGCGCAGGGTCAGGGCCTGGCCGCGCTTCAACGCATTCCACAGCTTCGGGGCGTCGTGGTGGCGGTAGCCGGCCAGCGGGATGGTCTGCAGCAGTTCCTCGGTGGTGGCGGTGGCGTTGTAGCGGCCGCGCTGGGCGTAGTAGCCGCGCAGTACGGGGGTGCGGCGAGCCTGGCGGTTGGGGGTGTTCGATTGCATGGTCGCGCTCCATCTGGGGGGTTGCGACCTTTGTAGCACCGGGGGTGGCTCACAGAATGAGCCACCCCGGCTAATCGTGTCTTGCGGGCCCCGGGGCGGCCTCCCAGTGCACGGGGTCGCCCCGCCGGATGGTGCCCGGCTCCAGTGGCCGCAGGCAGATGCCGCTGTCCTGGCGCAGGGCGCCGGCGAGGTTGTAGCCGACCACCTGGTTGAGCCAGCCGCAGGGCGGGCGCGGCCGGGTGATGGCAAAACGCACGGTACCGATGCGCAGGATGCCCGCGCGCGGGCTGCGCCGGAGGCCGCTGACCACGAGGTTGCGGCGGTGGTCGCCGGGCGTCGGGGTTGCGGGCTGGCGCAGGCGTCGCGCCCGCCGTGTGGCGCGCTCCAGCTCGGCGCTGCAGATGAGGGTGACCGGGCAGGATTCCACCGTGTGCCAGTGGCCCTGCCCGGTGGCGTAGCGGTCGCCGGCCAGGCCCGCTTCGGTGACCTCCACGGCGGCGCACGCGTGCATGGGTGTGCCGGCGCGATCAGCGATCCAGATCGCTTCCAGCCGGCCGGAGGCGGTGGCGGCTTTGCGGCGGGCCAGCCAGCGGCCCAGCATCAGGACGAAGCCGGGTATTGCGCAGCGGCCTCGCGCAGGGTGGTGGCGACACGGGTGCGCAGGGCTTCGGGGGCCAGGACCTCGACCCCGGGGCCGTGACGCAGGATCTCCTGGATCAGCTCTGTGGGATCCCCGAAGGGCACCCGCAGGTGGTAGTGCGCGCCCTCGAAGTGGCCGGTCTGGTCTGGGTGCCAGGTCTCGTCGGCGACCCAGCGGGCGTGTTCCGGGGTGAAGCGCAGCACCGCCCATTCCTGCGCGGGGCCGGTGAAGATGCCGAAGGCCGCGCCGGTGTGGCCATCCAGAGTCGCTTCGTCGATGTCGTGGTAGGGGCCGTCGGTCGCCCGGGTGGACCGGATGCGTTCCAGCGCGAAGGTGCGCAGGGCCCGGGCCTGCTCGCACCAGGCGATCAGGTACCAGTTGTCGCGGTAGTACAGCAGGCGCTGCGGGTGCACGACGCGTTGGGTGGCGGAGTCGCGGGCACGGCCGTGGTACTCGATCGCGATCGGTTGTTCGTCCAGGGTCGCGGCGGCCACGGCCTGAAAGCCGTCGCTGCGGTTGCCACGCTGCGCCAGCGGCTGGATGCGGATGCGGCGGCGCACGGCGTCCGGCTGGTGCCCGCCGCTGGCGAGCAGTTCGCGGATCCGCTCCTTCAGCGGCCCCAGGGTGGGCGCCAGCAGGCCCGGCTGTACGTCCTCCAGGAGCTGCTCCATGGTCAGGAGCGCGAGCAATTCGGATTCGTTGAACCACAGCCCCGGCAGCTCGAAGGCCGGCACATCCTGTGCGTAGCGGTAGCCGTTGGCCTCCGCGTCGTACTCGATCGGTGCCTGCATGAAGTCGCGCATGTACTCGAGGTCGCGTTTGATGGTCGCCCGCGAGACCTCGAGCGCTTCCATCAGGCGCGCCAGCGACGGCGGCTGGCGCGCCTGGAGCAGGCGGTGCAGATGGAAGATACGCTCGGCGCGGTTCACGAAGTCAATGCAGGGATGGACATTTCCGGAACGCTACGTGGAGAACCTGCCCCTTGGCAATGTCACGGGTTTTTTTCGTCGGCTGCGCCGCTCCGGGGCCCTGGGCACAGGTCATTTGCCGAGAGCGGCTGCGAGCGGCAGCGGGCTCGCAAGACGCCCCTTTCGGATGGGGATTGCGGGTGGGATGGTCGTCGCCGTCCGCGGGTCGTGTCATGGATGCGGGCATGTCCGGCCGTGGCTCCGGTGGTCTGCGCTGGACGGTGATACCTTCGAGGCAGGCCTCCAGGATGAGCTCGCGGATCGTTTCGTGGGCTTGGTCGCGGGCCTGCGGTCCGCAGCAATCGGTGGGGGCGATGATCCCCGCATCCAGCAGATCGCGGAGTTCCTGGCCGCGCCATTCGGCCACGATTCGGCGCGACGGCTCGTCGATGATCCGGAGCGAGGGGTCGGGGTTTTCCAGCCATGCGTCGAGCGTGAACATTGTGCCTCCTATTAAATGCGAACCATTCGCGTTTATGGTCGTCGAGGGAGAGGCGCGAGTCAAGCATTGAATGCGAGCCATCATAAAGATTGACGGATTCTGTGGGCCGGTCCGCTTTCTCCGGCCCTGCCCGGGGCAGAGGACCGAGGGCCGTCAGTGTCTCCTCGGGGGAGCCTGACGGACTGACTCTGCCAGACGCGCAGCAGATCCGTCCCGGGTCCGACTGGCTTGAGGGTCAGGGGTGGTCGAGTCGTACGAGCAGGCGCTGTTGATCTCCCGCAACCGGCGGCGAGCGATGGACGGCTCCAAGCCCCCCGCACGTGGGTGAGCGTTCCCCTTTCATGAGGATCACGGATCCGCACTCAAGCGCCAAGGGCGGATGGCCTGCAAGAACGCCCTCGTTGTCGCCGCAACGGAGCCGGTCGCGGTTCAGGAAACGGTCGTCTGCATATTCGGTTCCGGGGCCGGTGTAGCTGCAGACCATCCGCAGCACGTTGTTGTCCACGTGAAACAGCGGGCATGGCTGGTGGGCCAGCACTTCGAGCTGGAGGCGGACACTGATCGCATGCGCGACGACCGCAAAGTTGTGCGCCAGGCGCTCCAGATCGTATGCCAGACGATGAATCCTGAACGGTGCGTGGTCGATCGCGCCGTGCAACCGTTCGCGCACCTGGTCCGGTCGGCAGTGGATGTCCAGAACCATCCCGGGGCCGCGGGACAGCAGCGCCCGGGCCTGGTCCCGGAGTTGCGGATCCAGGCTTCGGCGCCAGATCAGCGCGTTCACATCGTGGCGGTGAATGCCCTTGAGCTCGGCGGCGCGGTCGACGAAGCGGTGCCTTGACGGCGCGCGCTCGACCGGCTGCGACGTTCGCGCAGTGTTCATGCGGTTACGTCCGGGCGGGACTCTCTGGTTTCCGGGGCATCCACCTCGGGCTCGGCGGTCTCGGACCCCAGGCGCCAGACCGGGAAGGGATCCGCGTAGCTCAGCCAGCGTTCCGGGCCTTCCAGCATCTCGTCGTCGGTGAGCAGGCAGGCGTCGAGACGTCTGCGCATCGCATCCGCGTCCATGTGGATCCCGATCAGTACGATCTCCTGGCGTCGGTCCCCGAAACGGTCATCCCAGACCGGCGCGATCGCCGTCTCCCACCAGTCTTCGTGGGTGGGGCGCTGCTCCGGGGATACGGCAGCCCACCAGAACCCGGCAGCGTGGTGGGTCAGCGCCCCGCCGGCCTGAGACAATGTGCCGGCCCAGTCGGGGCGCGAGGCCAGCCAGAACCAGCCCTTGCTGCGGATGATGCCGGGCCATTCCTCGTGCAGCAGGGCAAAAAAGCGCTCCGGATGAAATGGCCGATTGACGCGGTATACGATGCTGGAGATGCCGTATTCCTCGGTCTCCGGGGTGTGGCCACCCATCATCTCCTGGGCCCAGCCGGCGGCCTGGGACGCGCGGTCGAAGTCGAAGCGTCCGGTGCCCAGCAGGGACTCCGGCGCGACCTGGCCGTGTGTGGTTTCGATGATTCTGGCGTCCCGGTTAAGGGCGCGCACGACGCTGCGGACGGTATCCAGTTGTTCCGGCGACGGGCGATCCACCTTGTTCAGGACAATGACGTCCGCGAACTCGATCTGATCCACCAGCAGGTCAACGACGGTACGGTCGTCTTCCTCCCCCAGGGATTCGCCGCGGTCGCCCAGAAAATCGCTGGACGCGTAGTCCTGCAGCAGGGCACCTGCATCCACCACCGTGACCATCGTGTCGAGGCGGGCGACATCGTCCAGGGACTGGCCGTCTTCGTCGCGGAAGGCGAAGGTGGCCGCGACCGGCATGGGCTCGGAAATGCCGGTGGATTCGATGACCAGGTAGTCGTACTGCCCGGATTCGGCGAGGCGGCGCACCTCCACCAGCAGGTCGTCGCGCAACGTGCAGCAGATACAGCCGTTGGTCATCTCGACCATACGGGCGTCGGTGCGGGTAACCGCGTCCTGACCGCCACGGATCATGGCGCTATCGATATTCACCTCGCTCATGTCGTTGACGATCACGGCGACGCGCAGGCCTGCCTGATTGTGCAGGATATTGTTTAGCAGTGTGGTCTTGCCGGCGCCGAGAAAGCCGGAGAGGACGGTGACGGGCAGACGTTTCATGGTACCTCCAGGGAGTCGGGATGCCCGGGCGCCGGAATGCGCCCGGATGGAAGGGTTGGGCAGGCTCAGCGAACGAACACGTGTTCGGCCTTTTCCTGGCGTTCCTTGACCTCGATGCAGAGGGTCGCCGTCGGGCGTGCCAGCAGGCGGGGCAGGCCGATCGGTTCGCCGCTTACCTCGCAGTAGCCGTAATCGCCGGTTTCGATGCGATGCAGGGCCGCATCGATCTTTCGCAGCAGGCGGCCTTCGCGCTCCTGCACCCGCATCGACAGGAGGCGCGACTCCTCCATTGCCGCGCGGTCAAGCTCGTCCGGGGTGCGCTCGTTGTCGCGCAGTCCGTCCCGGGCGCCCTCCATGTCGGCCAGGATCTCGTCGCGCATTTCGAGCAGGCGCTCGCGGAAGTACGCGAGTTGGGCCTCGTTCATGTAGGCCGCGGCAGGCATGGCCAGCAGTTCGTCGCGGGTCATGGGGTTCCGTCGGTTGCGATCAGGATGTTATACCATAACGTTTCGATTGCGCCCCGACAACACGGATCGGCCACCGTCCTGTGATGGGGTCGACCCGCCTGCAAAAAGGTGTCTTATGTCCTCTACCTGTGTGTCTCCGGCCTCGCCGGATACGGAAACCTCCGCGACCGATCCGCTACCGGATATTGCCGCGTCGGCTGCTACGCACGCCTCCGCGCTCGACTGGGTGGGTATGGAAGACATCACCCTTCCGCTGTATCTGACCGGCCAGCCAGTGATCGCCCGGGCAAGCGCGGGGGTGAGCCTCGACGACGCGGGCGCGCGCGGTATCCATATGTCACGGCTCTACGGGGCCCTGCGACAGCTGGAGTCCCGCGAGCTGGACGTTGCGCGGCTGTGGGGCGTGCTCGAAGCGTTTCTGGCTTCGCACGATGGCCTGTCCAGCGTGGCCGAGGTCCGTCTGGCCGGGGAGCTGCCGCTGGAACGGCCGGCCCTGGTCAGTGCCGCCGCGGGCTGGAAGCGCTACCCGTTCCGGATCGCTGCGCGCAGCGAGTCCGGGGCGGTGTCTCTGGAGCTGGAGGTTCAGGTGGGCTATTCCTCCACCTGTCCGTGCTCCGCCGCCCTGGCGCGGCAGGCGATCCAGGAGCAGTTCGACCGTGACTTCACGCGAGCGGCCGTGGATGCGGCAACCGTGCGCGAATGGCTGGGCCGGGCCGAGGGGATCGTCGCGACGCCCCACAGCCAGCGCAGCGAGGCAACCGTCACGGTCGGTCTGGAACCGCTGGTCTCAACGCTGCCCCTGCCCGATCTGATTGATCGCGTGGAACAGGCGCTGGGCACCGCCCTGCAAACGGCGGTAAAGCGCGTGGACGAGAAGGCCTTCGCGCTCGCCAACGGCCGCAACCTGATGTTCTGCGAAGACGCCGTACGGCGCCTGGACAGCGCCCTGCGCCCGGAGTACTACGCCCGCGGCTATCGCATCCAGGTTCGCCACCGCGAGAGCCTGCATGCACACGACGCCGTGGCGCGGGTCGTGCGTCTGCCGTCAGCGGAACGCTGAAGCAGCCAGTCGGAGCGTGGACCGCCACAAGGCGGTGGGGTTGGTCAGGCATCTGCCAGGTCGCTCTTCGGCAAGCGTGTGGACACGTAAAAAAGCCGCCGGAAACGCAATCCGGCGGCAATGCTTACGGAGGTTGGAGAGACCAAAGGCAGGAAGTCACCTTTCGTCCTGGCGACACACAGCTGTCCGGGCTGCGCATCGAAATGAGAATCATACGCACTTGCGGTGCATTGTCAAGCGGACTGAGGCCTGCTCGGGCCCAGGGGGGCGATGGCGTAGCCCGTGCTACGGCCCGGACGGCACTGACTGAGAGGTGCCTGCCGCGTCGGGCAGGCTGCGATGCCGGTCGGCCATCGGCTCGGCCGTGATCAGGTAATCCGCCCCGTGCCGCAGGCCCTCCTTGCTTCGGGCCAGCGGCAGGGCGGTTTCCCGCAGCGCCTCGATCTTCTGGTGCATGGCCTTTGCCAGGCCATCGTCATTGAAGTGCGACAGCTGGCGCAGGCACAGGTCGAGCTGGCCGTTGACGAAGCGCTCGCGGTAGTGAATCGGGAAATAGCGGACATCCAGAACCCGGAAGCCGGCGATTCCGAGATGGCGCATGACCCAGGACGAAGGGTATTCGCGATAGGGGCGGTTCCCCGCGAGCAGCAGGCAGGCATCCCGCAGGCGACCGATTTCGCGCACGATGCGGTCAGACTCGGTCTTGGGTTCGGTCAGTACATAGGGTTCCACGCCGACGAGATACAGCCGCTCGCCCACATGAGGCCGCTGTCGATGCAGCGCGCGGTCCTGCCAGTAGGGCGAGAAGCCCTCGATTGCTCCGATGAAGTAGTCGAGCAGGACGGTGTCGAAGCGCTCGCCGAACAGCAGCTGGTCCGACATCCAGTTGCCGACGAGGATGCGATCTTCGCGTCGTCGGTCTTTTCCTGCCGCCTTCTTCACCGTGTTCGCCATCTCCTGCGAGGCCGTGACGGCGGTCCAGCGCTCGGTCTCCAGCGCACAGATCCACTCGATGGATGCGCGTCCGGTGCCGGCATCGAGCACACTTCCCCAGGGTCGGTCGCCCTGCAGCTTCTCGATCGCCCGGAAGATCGGCGAGTGGGTGCCCTGGCGCTTCGGCCCGCCGGATGGGGGTACGCCATGGGAGGTTGGCTTCGGGGGCATGATTCTGCTCCGCGGTGACTTCTTGATCGTTTCAGGGACGTGACATTGCGAGCAGTCGGGCCGCCAGGGCGAGGCCGACATTGACCAGGACGAGTACCGGCGCAAACGGCTGATCCAGCGGCAGGCTGACGCTCCAGGCGATCAGGAAGCCCGCGAGGGCCAGGGCCTGGGCCCACAGGAACAATCCGCGCAGATTGCGTGCGAGATAGGCGGCGCCCCAGGCGGGCAGGAGCAGCGTGGCGAGGGCAGCGGGCAGGCCCAGCACCATGCTGCCCAGCACCACTGCGGCCACCAGCCAGGCGATCTCCGTGAGGCGCAGCCACGTGCGCGGGCTGCGCGTGCCGGGGACGTCGGGGGCGAGCTGTGCGTGTCGCCAGACGTGGTACAGCCCGGGCGCGAACACGAGGCTGGCCAACCCGAGCGCGACCACTGCCCATAGTTCGCGCGGTCCGGCGAAGTACAGCTGGCCCTCGGCCCAGGCGGCCGCGGCGAGGCTGGCCTGCGCGAAATTGGCGGCCAGCAATGTCACTGCCGCCAGTCCGGCCAGAAAAACGGCCAGCGGCAGGCGCTCGCGGTCGGGGCTGCGTTGCAAAAGGGCCATCACTGCGGCACCGAGTGCCAGGGCCACGGGCAGTACCGGCCAGTGCACGATCGACGCCAGGACGCCCCCGGCCGCGGCCCACTGCCCGAGCGCCAGGGCCTGCCAGACCGACCCGCGCAGGAACAGGCCGGCCCCGGCCAGGGCGAGGACGCCTGTGATCAGCAGTCCGGAGACAAACGGTTCGAACAGCAGGTCACCGAGCATCGAGGTAGTCCGTCAATGGATGGCTCTCGACCCCGACGGCCTGCAGGAACTCGTCGTCGTGGCTGGTCATCACCAGTGTCGTAGCAGCCGGGAGGGAGGTAATCAGGTCGACCGCATCGCCGCGCACCTCGGCGTCGAGGTGGTTGGCGGGCTCGTCCAGAAGGACCAGGCGTTCCCCCGGTGGCCGGTGGGCGCTGCTGTGCAGGGCCGCGGCCAGGCGCAGCAACTGCCACTGGCCGCCACTCAGGCGGTCGAGGCGACGATCCAGCAAGGCCTGCACCCGGGGTTGATCGGGCGGGGTGGCGCCCATCGCCCTGAACCAGTCGTGACCGCACAAGGGCCAGGGGTCCCGCCGGGGGTGGTCCTGCGCCAGCAGGCTGACACGCGTCGCGGGGCCAAGCCGCAGGGTGCCTGAGTGGACCCGAGCCTGGCCGGTTACGGCCTTCAGCAGCAGCGACTTGCCGATGCCATTGGGGCCGGTCAGGGCCCATCGGGCCCCCGTGGGTACGTCGAGGGACAGCGGGCCCAGCACCGGACGATCAAAGCCGAGGTGCGCGGCCTCTGCGTGCAGCGCGGTTTGAGGGGGCATGCGGACTCGAAATCGTTGGAGGGGCCTGAATGATATCGGGCCCGGAAAGCATTTTCCGGGCCCGATCGTGAGGAAGATGTTTCGCCCCGGGTTAGCGTTGGGGCAGCGTTCGCGCCCAGGTGGTCATCAGGTCCAGGTACCCATCCAGGCTGGAGTCGGCCGGCGGATCCAGAGGGACCGCATGGCTCGGCCAGCCCAGGTTGCGTTCGAGGAATTCGGCGCCGCGAGGCGGCTGGAACTCGGCGTACAGGACAGTGCCCTCGGTGCCTTCGAGATCATCCACGAGGCTGCGCAGATGGCGCGCGGTGGGCGGGATCCCCGGCGCCGGTTCCAGATAGCCGACGATCTCGACCGGCAGCCACTCTTCCAGATAGTCGAGGTCCTCGTGGTAGACCACGATGCGCTGCTCCGGCACGACCTGCTCGGCCAGCGTCTCGGCGTGTGTACGCAGGCGGTCGGCGGTGCGTTCCGCTCGCTCCATGAAGCTGTCGGCATGGTCCGGACGCAGTTCGCCCATGCGCTGGCCCAGTGCGAGGGCGAGTTCGGCCATGCGCCGCGGGTCGGCGTTGAAGTGCGGGTTCCCCTCTTCATGCACGTGCCCCATGTTCGGGCCATCCATGGTGATGGAGCGGCGCAGCTCGATCATGTCCGCAGCGCGGAAGTGCCCCGGCTGCCCGGAATTGATGGCACGGTTGCTGGCACCCCGCTGCGCGGCCGGCAGCCAGCCCTCTTCCAGGCCGGCGCCCAGCTCCAGCAGCATGTCGGCCCGGCGCAGGGCGGCCATGAAGCTGGGGCGGGCATCGAGATAGTGGGCGTCGCGGTCCGGTGGCGCGAGTACGCGGACCTCGGCCTGGTCGCCGCCAATTTCGCGGGCCAGGGCGCCGAGGCTGGAGGTGGTGGCGACGACGTTAAGACCGGCCGCGGCCTGGGCGGGCGCCAGGACCAGCGCGGTCAGGGTAAGGGCGGCGATGGAAATCAGCCACCGGGTGCTGCGGGTGCGAGTCTTGCGAAAGAACATGCGGGACTCCTTGGGGGATATGGTGTGCTAGCACGGTACCGATGCCGGCCGGATTGGCCGACACGGGCGGAAGCGAGCGGGCCCGGGCGGGCCCGCGCGAGTGGGCATCAGAAGCGATGGGCGCCGTGGGCGCCGAGGGCTACGTTCAGCTGCAGCATGAACTCCAGCCCGCGGTCGCGGTGGCCGTCGTCATCGATGAAGTCATTCTGCGACAGCTGGGCGCGCAGGAACACCGGCTCCACCGGGCGGAAAGTGACCTGGGCGGAGTGGCGATAGGAGGTACCGAAGGAGTCGCCGTCGCCGCGGCCGACGTCGTTGGTCAGGCCAAGGGCCTCGGCGCGAAGACCGGCCTCCCAGCGCGGGGCAAAGCCGTAGACGCCCTGGACGTAGATACCGTCCTGCTTGTTCTTGAAGCTTTGCTCGTTGCGCACGAAACCCACGGGGCCATTGCCGTCTGCCTCGAAGTTCACGTCACGGCGGTCGACGTCGATTTCGCGGTAGAAGTACTCGCCCTGCAGCCGCCAGTCGCCATGGCCGTAGGCGCGCCCGGCGCTGTACTTGTAGACGGCATCCAGGCCGGCGAACCAGGCGCTGCCGTCCCAGTCCTCGAAGCGGGTGGAGTGCTCGTCCGTCACCTGATAGCTGCGGGCGTAGCCACCGGAGACGCCGAACTGCGCGGCGTGGTCAGGGCCAAGATCCGGGCCGAACTTGGCGAAGGCGGTGACCAGGCGCGGGCCGGAGCGGTCCCGAAGAATGCGTTCCTGACCGTTGAGCGCCGACTGACTACCCTCGTAGTTGGCGATTCCGCTGGTTTCGCCCTGCAGCAGTTCCACCCCGAGTTGGGTGTAGGCCTCGGTCGGTGCGACCCAGGTGGCCTGGACGCCGGTTTCCTGGAGGCCGTGGTCGCCGAAGATGTACTCGTTTACCAGCGGACGGTCGACGAAGTCCCAGTCGTGGCCGTGGCGGCTGTTGATGTACCCGATATCGGACAGGAACTTACCGGCCTTGATCTGGAAGCCGCCGGGCAGGGCGCGGGTAGTCAGGTAGGCCTCTTCGACTTCGATGTCGCTGTCGTCGAAGCCGAGCATCAGCACGCCGTCGAACAGGTCGCCCAGGTTGGCCTGGAAGACCAGCTCGCTGTGGCCCAGGTTGAATCCGTCGTCGAAGCCATGATCGTGTCCGTGGTCGTGACCATGGCCGTGGTCGTGGCCATCGTCGAAGCCGGCGGGTTCGTCGATCCCGTGCGAGAGTTCGTTGTAGTAGACGCCTTCCAGGATCAGCGAAACGTCCAGACCCCAGGAACGGTCTTCGGACTGGGCGCTCCATTGCGCGGCAGCGGCCCCGGGGGCGGCGAGGGCCAGGGCGGTGAGTCCGGCAAGGACGGGGCGGGCGTATGGGGCGCGGGACATGTCGAGCTCCTTGTTGCACGGCAGACTGCAGCCAGGATCAGTGGGTCCGCCGATGAAGGTGAGTTGTTATAGCGTAACGTCAAGGCATGAACGTTATACAATAACAACCCTGGGTTCAACCCCGTTCCAGCCAGTCAGCTTGTGGCGGATCGGTCTCGGGGGAGGCCCGCGCGGGCGAACGCCGCGCGCCAGGGCTCCAGCTTTTCGGTCAGGTTCAGGCGGGCGTTGGCGGGGCTGGTGGAGGGCAGCCGTAGGGCCTCGACGCCCAGGGCGCGGGTCTCGCGGATGCGCCGCGCGCTCTCGGCGCCGTTGTGGATGATCACGCGCAGGCCCGGGGCCTCGCGGGTCAGGCGGGCCAGATCGTTGGGGACCGGTTCGCGGATGGCGCTGTCCAGGCTCCCCTCGCGCGAGCAGGCCCCGTAGACGTCCCAGAGGCCCACGCCGTGGTCGAGCAGGCGCTGGATGCGCTCCGGGTAGTCCAGCTCCGGGAAGGGTTCGCCGAGGATCTGCCCGGCAATGGGCCAGAACTGGTTGCGCGGGTGGGCGTAGTAGGCCCGGGCCTCCAGCGACGCCACGCCGGGAAAGCTGCCCAGCACGACCAGTCGGGTATCCGCTCGCAGGATCGGCGGGAACGCTTCAAGGGTGGCTGAGCCTGCGGTCACAGGAAGGTGGAAGCGAGCGGGCTGAGAGGGTGGGGCGGTGTCAGGCGCGGTCCTGCTGACTCCGACGGCAGTCGCCGCACTGGCCGTGCAGTTCCACCATGCGCGACTCGATGGCGAAGTCCTGTACCTCGGCCTCCTCTTCCAGTGCGCGGCTGGCCGGTTCCGGGGTGTGGAACTCGGTGATCTGGCCGCAGCCGTCGCAGATCATCAACGCGGATTCGTGGCGCTCCCCGGGATGCGAGCAGGCGACGAATCCATTGAGGCTCTCGATGCGGTGGATCAGCCCCTGCTCCAGCAGGAAGGCCAGGGTGCGGTAGACCGTCGGCGGCTTGATGCTGTGATCGTCGGAGGACAGGGCGTGGATCAGGTCGTAGGCCTTGATCACGCCCTCGGTGCGCAGGATCTGTTCGAGGATGCGCCGGCGCTGCTCGGTCAGGCGCGCACCCTGGCGGGCACAGACGCGTTCGGCGTCGGCAAGGGCCTGTTCGATGTCCGGCGTCTGGGTCTCGGCGGCGGCAGTCATGCGCCTAGCATAGCCCAAACACTCATCGCGTCCGTAACCGCCCCGGGCATCAGGCGGGTTCGGCATCGGCCGCGGGCTCCGGGTCGGGCTGTTCGGGGCGCGTGGCGTTGGGACGGGCGAAGATCTCGGCGGACCAGCGGGCGCGGTCGGCCGCCGGTTCGGTCTCGCGCGCCACCATGTGCGCGTCCACGGCGGTGATCCGGTGGTCCAGGCCCTCGCCATTGGCGATCTGGATGGCGAGCCCCGGGCGAGCATTGAGCTCCAGGATCAGCGGTCCGCGGTCGGCGTCGATGACCACGTCCACTCCCAGGTAGCCGAGCTGGCTCAGCTCGAAGCAGCCCGCGGCGAGCTCCATCAGCTGGCCCCAGTCAGGAATCTGCAGACCGACGATGCTCTGCTCGCTGTCAGGGTGTTCGCGGCAGGGCTTGTTGTAGCGCACCCCGCCGATGGTCCGGCCGGAGCCCAGGTCGATGCCCGTGCCGACCGCGCCCTGGTGCAGGTTGGCCTTGCCGTCGGAGTCCTGGGTCGGCAGGCGCATCATCGCCATGACCGGGTAGCCGCGATAGACGACCGTGCGGATGTCCGGCACGCCCCGGTGCGAGACCGCGTCGAACACCGAGGAAAAACGCACCCGCTGTTCGATCATGGCGACGTCCGGGCGCCCGCCCAGGCTGTACATCCCTGACAGGATGTTGGAGATGTGGTCGTCCAGCTCGCTCAGCTCCATGGCGCGGCCACCCGCCCGGCGCGGCCGGTCGCCGCGCCAGCCCTCGATCACCAGGATGCCGTCGCCCGCGGCGCCATGCGCTGGCTTGATCACAAAGCCGTCTTCGTAGTCCCGCAGCTGGCGGCGTACGTCGCGGATCTGGCGGTGGGTGCGCACGACCCCGTAGAGATCGGGCACCGACAAGCCGGCATCCAGCGCCAGTTTTTTGGTCTGCAGCTTGTCGTCCACCCGCGGGTAGAAGCGCCGGGAGTTCCAGGCCGCGATGTAGCGGGCATTGCGGGCGTTCATGCCCACGATGCCCTGTTCCTTCAGCAGCTTCGGGCGCACGAAGCGCGGGAACCAGGCCGGCATCAGTCGGGCCTCCGCATCGCGTCCTGGATACGGCCGAAGCGGAACAGTTCCGTCAGGCGGTAGCCGGTGTAACGCCCGAGCAGCAGGGTCACGGCCAGCAGCACCAGCAGCAATTCCGGGAACACGAACAGCAGGTGCTCCAGCTGACGGTTCGCCATCAGGCCGTACGCGGCGGCCGCCACGACCAGGCTGCCCACGCCCTGGGTGATGGCGTCGGCCGGGCCGTGTTCCTCCCAGACCACGGACATGCGCTCGATGGTCATGGCGAGGATGACCATCGGGAACAGCGACAGCGCCAGGGCCCGCTCGAAGCCCAGCTGATGCGACAGTACGCTGATCCCGAGCATCAGCATGATGACCACGCTGACCACCGCCGCCAGACGGGGCACCAGGAGCAGCCGCAGGTGCTCCAGGTAGAAGCGCACGGCCAGGCCCAGTGCGACGATCAGGGTGAACAGGATGATCCCGGCCAGCAGCTGGGTTTCGCGGAAGGACAGCGCGATCAGCACCGGCATGAAGGTGCCGAAGGTCTGGATGCCGATCACGTTGCGCAGGAACACGATGATCATCGCACCCAGGGGCACCATCAGCAGCACGCGGTAGGTGTTCTGCGTGCCCAGCGGCAGGTTCAGGGTGGAGAAGTCGAGGATGCGGGTGTCCAGGGTGTCGCCGAAGCGCTGGATGGTCGCCAGGGCATCCTGGACCCCGCGCGAGACCGCGAACCGGACCTCGGCGGCCTCGCCATTGGATACCTCGAGCAGCGGGGCGCTGCCGTGCGACCAGACGACTACGTCCGCGGGATACTCGATCTCGCCGGTCTCCGGGTCGATGGGGACCCAGCGCCGGGTGTTGTGGACCTCCAGCCAGGTCTGCGGCTCGATGTCGCGGCGGCCATCGACCAGCCGGAGGGCCGTCACCTGGCGCGCGGGGATCCGCGCGGTGGCCAGCAGTTCGATCAGGGTCTCGGTGCGGCGCGTGCGGTTGTCGTCGCTCTCGATGAACACCGCCGCGTTGGATGCGGGGGCGGCGTTGGCGAGGTCATTGACCAGCACCGAGGCAAAGCTCTGGATATCCGAGGAACGGCCGCGTACGTCGTCGATCAGGGCATCGGCGGCGGAACGGAAGGGCTCGGTCCAGTCGGGTACGGTCACCGGCCCGGGGTACTCCGACTCGGAGCGGTCGTTGCCGTCGCGATAGAGCGTGGCGCGGTAGTAGAGAACCTGTTCACCGCGTGGCTGGCGGGTGGTCCACTGGGCCAGGCGATCCTCGGCCTGGGTAATGGAGTTCAGGCCGTAGCCGCGCGAGACGAAGCCTTCGTCCAGAATGGAGAAATTGGGCAGGCGATGCGGGATGCGCAGCTCCACCGTGGCCGCGCCGCCGGTGGGCTGATAGCGCACCCGTGCCTCCACCTGCCAGGTCTCGGCGGTGGCGTCCGGCTGCAGGGGCATGCCCAGCGCGCTGACCTTGTAGGCGAAGACCCCGAGCCCGACCGCGCTCAGCAGCACGATCAGGATCGGCAGGTGAAAGCGCTTCACTGGTCATCCGCCGCGCAGTCGGGCGCGCGCAGGTGTTTCTCGCCGGAATCGACCAGGATATGGCCGGCCATGTGGCTGCGACCGATCAGGGCCTGATAGGTCAGTGCCGTGCGGTCGATCAGGCTGGTGTCGGCGGTCAGGAGCTGGTTGCCAATGCAGAACTCCATGCGCACGACCGGGCGCTCCTGCGACTCGCCGCTGTGGCGCCGGATACGGACGATCCGTTCGATCGGGCGCTCGAGGGTGATGCGGGCGTCCTCGTCTTCCGGATCGATGATCTCGAAGCGGATCCAGTCCTCGCCGTCCTTTTCGAAGCGTTCCTTGTTCAGCGCGTTCAGGGAGGAGGAGGTCGCACCCGTGTCCATGCGTGCCTCCAGCACGACGTTTTCCTCGACGATCTGTACGTCCTCCACCGCGCCCAGGATGGCCATGGACGGGCCCGATTCGTGGGCCACGGCGGATTGCGCGAGGAACGCCAAGCCGAGCAGCATGGTCGGCAGGATGGAGTGGGTTAAGCTGGAACGACGGGCGGCTGGGGCAGTCACGCAGTCTCCTGAAGGTTACAAAACATCGAAGTCTAGCTGATCATAGTGGTTCACCCCTGTTAAGGGGTTCACAAACCCGCGGCCGTCTTCGTGCCGGCCGGTCACCGCAGTCCAGGAGTTGCCATGCACTGGGTAGTCGATCTCGCCGACCTGACCATGAACGATGTCGCGAAGGTGGGCGGCAAGAATGCGTCTCTGGGGGAGCTGCTCGGACAGCTGGGCGCGGCCGGGGTGCGCGTGCCGGGCGGGTTCGCCACCACCGCGGATGCCTATCGCGCCCTGCTGGCGAAGGACAGCCTGGATGAACGGATCAAGGCTCGCCTGGCGGATCTGGATATCGACGACATCGAGGCGCTGCGCGCCGCCGGGCGCGAGGTGCGCGGCTGGATCGAGCAGGCCGAACTGCCGGCCGAGCTGGAACAGGCGGTGCGCGAACACTACGCACAACTGGGGGACGAGGTCCCGGTGGCGGTGCGCTCCTCGGCGACCGCCGAGGACCTGCCCGAGGCCTCGTTCGCCGGACAGCAGGAGACCTTTCTCAATGTGCGCGGCATCGACGCCCTGCTGCAGCGGCTGCGCGAGTGTTTCGCCAGCCTGTACAACGACCGCGCCATTGCCTATCGCGTGCACAACGGTTTCGCTCATGACGAGGTCGCGCTGTCGGCCGGTATCCAGCGCATGGTGCGCTCCGACGTCGGCGCCAGCGGCGTGATCTTCACGCTGGATACCGAGAGCGGCTTTCGTGATGCGGTGTTCATTACCGGGGCCTGGGGCCTCGGCGAGACGGTGGTGCAGGGCGCGGTGAATCCCGACGAGTATCAGGTCTACAAGCCGGCGCTGGCGGCCGGCAAGCGCGCCATCATCGGCCGCACCCTCGGCACCAAGGCGGTGCGCATGGTGCTGACCGGGGATGGCACGCGCACCGAGGACACCCCGGAGGACCTGCGCCAGCGCTTCTGCCTGTCGGATGCCGACGCCGAGCAGCTCGGGCGCTTTGCGGTGGCGATCGAGCAGCACTACGGCCGGCCGATGGACATCGAGTGGGCGCAGGACGGAGAGACCGGCGAGCTGTTTATCGTGCAGGCGCGCCCGGAGACCGTGGAGAGTCGCGTCGAGTTGGGCGCGGGCGAGCGCTACGAACTGGCGCCGCACGAGGCGGAGCCGCTGGTTACGGGCCGGGCGATCGGCGCGAAGATCGGGGCCGGCGTGGTGCGCGTGCTGGATTCCCCGGATGCCATGCACACCATGGAGGAAGGCGACATCCTGGTCGCGGACATGACCGATCCCGACTGGGAACCGATCATGAAGCGCTCCGCCGCGATCGTCACCAACCGCGGCGGGCGTACCTGCCACGCGGCGATCATCGCCCGCGAGATGGGCATCCCAGCGGTAGTGGGCTGCGGCAATGCGACCGAGGTGCTCTCCGACGGGATGCAGGCGACCGTCTCCTGCGCCGAGGGGGATGATGGTCACGTGTATCCGGGCACACTCGAGTACACGGTGAAGAAGACCGACATCGGCGAACTGCCGAAGCTGCCGGTCAAACTGATGCTGAACGTGGCCAACCCGGGTCGTGCCTATGCCTTCTCGCAGCTTCCGCATGCCGGGATCGGCCTGGCGCGGCTGGAGTTCATCATCAACGGCACCATCGGGGTGCACCCGCTGGCGCTGCTGGACTACGCCGAGGATCCGGGCCGCCTGGACCCCGAGGTCCAGGAGCGCATTGCCGAGCGTTTGCGCGGGTTCGACGACGGCCCGCGCGAGTTCTTTGTGCGCAAGCTGTCCGAGGGCATCGCGACGCTGGCGGCGGCCTTCGCCCCGGAGCCGGTGATCGTGCGCCTGTCCGACTTCAAGTCCAACGAGTACGCCCACCTGATCGGGGGACGCGGCTACGAGCCGCAGGAAGAAAACCCCATGCTTGGCTTTCGCGGGGCCTCGCGCTACCGCTCGGAGACCTTCCGCCCGGCCTTCGCGATGGAGTGCGAGGCCCTGCGGCGGGTGCGCGACGACATGGGCCTGGACAACGTGCAGATCATGGTCCCGTTCGTGCGCACCCTGACCGAGGCCGAGGACGTGATCCGGGTGCTGGACGAGGAGGGGCTGCGCCGCGGCGAGAACGGCCTGAAGGTCGTGATGATGTGCGAGATCCCCTCCAACGCGCTGCTGGCGGCGCGTTTTCTCGAGCATTTCGACGGCTTCTCCATCGGCTCCAACGATCTGACCCAGCTGACCCTGGGAGTGGACCGCGACTCCGGACTGGTGGCGGAGTCGTTCGACGAGCGCGACGATGCGGTGAAGGCGCTTCTGAGTATGGCCATCCGGGCCGCCCGGCGCGCCGACAAGTACGTCGGTATCTGCGGCCAGGCCCCGTCCGACTATCCGGAGCTGGCGGCCTGGCTGATGAACGAGGGCATCGAGTCGCTGTCGCTGAACCCCGATTCGCTGTTGTCCACCTGGGAACAGCTCGCACAGGGGCGGGAGCCCGGTAATGGCTGATGCCGCCGCCCAGTGCCCGCAGGTCTACCTGGTTTCGGACGGGACCGGGATCACCGCGGAGACGCTGGCGCGCTCGCTGTTCACCCAGTTTCCGGATGTCGACCCGGCCTGGCACCGACTGCCATTCGTGCAGACCCCCGGCCGCCTGGCCGGCGTGTTCGCCCGGGCCGAGGCCGGTCCGCAGCCGGCCCTGGTGGTCGCCACCCTGGCGAATGCCGACCTGCGGGCCGATCTGCGCCATTGCCCGGTGCCGGTGATCGATGTCTTCGGCGAGCAGGTGGAGCGACTGGAGGGCCTGCTGGGGGTCGCGTCGCAGTCCGTGTCCGGACGGGCCCATGGCATGGGCGACGTCAGCCGCTACGACCGCCGCATCGAGGCGCTGAACTACACCCTGGCCCATGATGATGGCCTGGCCACTCAGGATCTGTCGGTCGCCGACGTCGTGCTGCTGGGGGCCTCGCGTTCCGGCAAGACACCCACCAGTCTCTATCTGGCGATGAACTACGCCCTGTTTGCCGCCAACTACCCGCTGGTCCCGGAGGACCTGCACCAGGGCGATATCCCGCACATGCCCGAAGGGCTGCGGGGGCTCGGCGGTCGACTGGTGGGCCTGACCATTACGCCACAGCGCCTGGCGCAGATTCGCGAGGGGCGCCGTCCCGACAGCCGCTACGCGAGTCTGGCGCAGTGCCGGGCGGAATGCGTGGCGATCCAGGAGTTCTTCGACACCTGGCGGATCCCGCACCTGGACGTGACCGAGCTGTCGATCGAGGAGATCGCCACCCGGGTGCGCGACTGCATGGATGCCCGCCGCGGCGGCTGAGCCGCGCCGGTCGCGTCACAGCTTGGCATCCCGCCGGGCTTGCCGGAGAATGGGCGCGGTTAACTCGCTGCACCGCAAGGAGCCCGCATGCCCGCCGCCGGAACCGGACAAGAGATCGCCATCTTCCTCGTCAGCGTTGTCTTCGGGATCTACATCATCCTGCTGATCCTGCGGACGATCTTCGGCCTGGTGCGGGCCGACTACTACAACCCGATCTCGCAGACCATCGTGATGCTGACCGATCCGCCGCTGCGGGTGCTGCGGCCGGTGATTCCGTCCGTGGGGCGGGTCGATCTCGCCGCGATCGTGCTGATGATCGTGCTCAAGTTCATCGAGATCTGGTTGCGCGTGCTCATCGTTGGCGTGGACGTGGGGCTCGGGCTCATCCTGGCCGTGGCGATCCGCGAGCTGCTGACCACCGTGATCTGGGTCTTCATCATCGCGCTGATCGTCGAGGTGGTGATGAGCTGGATCCAGGCCGGGGGCGGCGGCGCCGCCAACAACCCCATCATGCGCCTGGCCGGCGCGGTGAACCGTCCCATCCTCGGCCCGCTGCGCCGGGCCCTGCCGAACACCGGTGCGATCGATTTTTCGCCGATGATTGCCCTGGTCGGGCTCTATATCCTGCTGATTATCGTCCGCTCTTTCTGAATCCGCCGAGCGGGGGTCGGCACGCGCGCCGCCACCCCCGGTTTCAATCGCAGCAAAAGCGGCTAGACTCGAAGACGGGGGTACCTGAGAGCCTGTCTCCGCAGGGCCCCGCTTTCCCCATCAGGCAAAGGAGTCAGCCATGGCAAGAGTGCATCGGGTCTTTACCGGCTTTCTCGTCGCTTTGGCGGCGGTCGCTCTCGGCAGCTCGATCGCATCCGCCAACGAGGCGGAGTTCGACAATTACGTCGTCCACTACAACGTGATCAACACCACCTTCCTGTCGCCGGAGGTCGCGCGGGCCTATGACGTGCGGCGCAGTTCCAACCGGGCGATGGTCAACGTCAGCGTGATGGAGCGGGGCGATAACGGTCTGCAGGCGGTCTCCGCCGAGGTCACCGGGTCGGCCACCAACATGAACGACCAGATGCGCAACCTGCGTTTCCGCGAGATCCAGGATGGTGATGCCATCTACTTCCTGTCGGAGGTGACGGTTCGCAGCGGCGAGACCCTCGACTTCGCGATCGATGTCGCCCCGGCGGGCAGCGAACGCGTGCTGCCGGTGCGCTTCTCGCGCGACTTTTTCGTGGACTGAGCCCCGCCCGGGGCCTTCCGAATGATCCCCCGCCCGCCCGGGCGGGGGATCACATCGCCACACTCAGCAGCATCCAGACCCCATACAGCGCGACCCCGCCGCCGGCGATCCGGCGGACCCAGGGGCGGCGCACGAAGGCCGCCAGGCGTGCGGCGAATACCCCCATCAGCAGCAGATTGGGCAGCGTGCCCAGAGCAAAGGCCCCCATCAGCGCGGCGCCCTCCAGGGCCCCGCCGGCGCCCAGTGACCAGGCCAGCACGCTGTACACCAGCCCGCAGGGTAGCCAGCCCCACAGCCCGCCGACCACCAGGGCCTGCCCGGCGTGGCGCACCGGCAGGAAGCGTCGCCCCAGCGGCTCGATGCGCCGCCACAGCACCCCGCCGGCCTGTTCCAGGCGCGCCAGGATCGGCCACCAGCCGGCGAGATAGAACCCGAGCAGGATCAGGAAGACCGCGGCGAAGCCCTGCAGGATCGCCTGACCGGCCGGCAGGCCGCCCAGCAGACTGGCCCCCAGCCACCCGGCCAGGGCCCCGGCGACGACATAGCTCGCCATGCGCCCGAGGTTGTAGGCCAGCAGCAGGTCCAGCCCCGGCCCGCGGCGACCGTGGCCCATGGAGATTGCGCCGACGATGCCGCCGCACATCCCCAGGCAGTGCACGCCGCCGAGGATGCCCACCGCCAGCGCGGCCAGCAGGGTACCCGGGTCACCCATCAGTGCGTGCCCCGGTCAGTCCGGATCGGCCGCATCGCCCAGGGAAACACTGCTTGATGTATACGCTCGCGCTCGAGTCGCTTTTGCGTGCGAACAAGGCGCGGTGACTGCCCTGCAGTCATTCTGCACAAGGGAACCGCAACGCTGTGCGCGCGCAAAAGCGGCCGAGCCCCTGCATTGAATGGTTTGTGGGGTTGGCACCCCAGGTTCCCCGATACGGCGTTGCGCCGCTTGCGGGTAGAACCACTACCCGCTGCACGACGCGCCTTGTCTCGAAGAACCTGGGGTGCCAACGCGAGCGTGTACATGAATCAGTGTTTCCCTAGGACCTCGTGCTTGGTCCGGATGAAGGTGGCGTGCGGCACGTAGAGCAGGTCCGCGAGGTGCCGGATGACCGCCTCCTGACGCTTGTGCAGGTCGCGGTTGGCCCAGGCGGCGCGCCACAGGGCGCGCAGGATGTCGGCCTTCTGCTCGGCATCGAAGGCCGCATTGACCTCGCGCACCATCGGGTGGATGGAGATCAGCGCGTCGCTCTCCTCCTGCGCGATCTCCAGCAGCGCATCGGCGGTATCGTTGTCCAGGCGGAACAACTCGATCAGGCTGCCACGTACCGATTCGAGCTCCTCCGCGCGCAGTTCGAAGTCGGCGCGGCAGACTTCCATGATCAGGGCCGCGGCGGCGCGCTGCAGGCGCTGTTCGGGATCGCCCTCGGCGCGATCGCTGCGTTCGGCGCCCAGCAGGCGCTGCCAGTGGCTGCGTAGTTGTTCAATCACCGCGTGGTCTCCGTCTACTCGCGCTGTGCGGTATGGTGCCCGAATGGAATCCGTTCGGCCCGAATCCCCCGATCTCCTCCTGCTCTCCGGCGGCATCGAGAGCAGCGCCCTGCTGGCGCAGTGCCATGCAGCCGGCCAGGTGCTGCGCGCCGTCTGGGTCGACTATGGCCAGCGCAATGCGGCCCGCGAATGGGCGGCGGTGGAGCATCTGGCCGGGGTCTACGGCGCGACGCCCGTCGCGCTGGACCTGCAGTCCCTGCGCGCGGCCTTCACCCGGCGCAACGACTGGGTCGGGCATGTGCCGTTGCCCCAGCGCAATCTGCTGGTGCTGGCGCTGGCGGTCAACCTGGCCGAACACCACGGTGCCGGGCGTATCCTTTTGGCCCTGAACCGCGAGGATCAGGGGCATGGGCCGGGTTCGCAGCCCGGGTTCGTGCAGCAGGTCTCGGCGCTGGCCGGGACCCTGGTCCCGCATCTGCAGGTCGAGGCGCCGCTGATCGAGCAGTCGAAGGCGGAAATCATCGCCACGACGGATCCGCTGGGGATCGACTGGCGCCGCACCTGGAGCTGCCTTCTGGCACAATCGCGCCACTGCGGGCGCTGCCCGCAGTGCCAGGCCCGGCGCGCCGCGTTCGCCGCGGCCGGCATCCCCGACCCGACCGACTACCGCGAAGCACCCCGATGACCGATGCCGCCATTCCCCGCCATGTCTCCGAGCGTCTGGAGATCGCCATCCTCACCGGCGAAACCCTGCAACTGAACTGGGCCGAGCCCGGTTCCAGTCAAGCCTGGTGGGGCAAGGTAACGCCCCGCGAAGTGCGCGAGGCGGATGGTTATCACTGGCTGGATGGCGAGTGCGAAGGCCGGCCGGTGCAGATCCGCCTGGACCTGATCCGCAACCTGCCGACCCCGGTCAAGTAGCCGCCGAATCGCCGGCCCTGTCTCTCGTGGCGGGCAGGCCGGACATCAGGTCCGCGAGCGACTCCAGCAGCACGAAGTCCTCCGAGTGCATGGGCTCGCCGCGCTCGTCCGGGTATCGCATGCCGCGCAGCTCTGCGATGCCCGCCCCGGCGGCGCTCGCCAGCGCCAGCAGGTTGTCGTCCACCAGCAGGGTGCGCTCCGGGTCATGGGGGGCGACCCGCTGCAGGCGCTCCCAGAACGCGGCCTCTTCCTTCGCGCAATCCAGATCGTGGGCGGAGACGATGGTGTCCAGGCGGTCGCCGATGCGGGTGAGCCGGTGCTTGAAGGCGTAGACCTGCGGGTGGGCATTGGTCACCAGCACCCGCCGTCGGCCGGCACGTTGCAGGGCGGCCAGCAACGCATCGGCATGCGGTTTCAGGGCGATATGATGGGCCAGTTCACGTTTCAGGCCCAGGATGTCCAGCCCGGTGAAGCGCGTCCAGTGATCCACGCAGTACCATTCCAGCTTGCCGCGCACCCGCTGCATCTCGTCCTCCAGGCGGCGGCGTGCGCATTCCGGGTCGTCCGGCTGGCAGCGGATGTACTCCCGCGGGATCAGCTCGCGCCAGAAGCGGTTGTCGAAGTGCAGGTCGAGCAGCGTGCCGTCCATGTCGAACAGCACGGTGTCGATGCGACTCCAGTCCACGGCGAGCGCGGGGGCGTGTGGATTTTTTTCGGGGTTTTGCGGGTCCACAGCAGACGGCCACATGATCGAGGGGATTGGTTATGGCTCTCATGGTACCCCAGGTGCGGTTTCTGCCCGCGCCCCTTCTTGCCGCGCTTCTGGCCCTGCCAGGCCCCACCCTGGCGATGGACCCGGATGATCCGGACTACGATCCGCTTGAGGATGACGCCCTGTGGGGCGAGACGGTCTCCCCGGACCAGACCCAGACGACCAGTCCGGAGCTGACGTTCCTGCTGGAGGAGCCGGACCGGACGCCGCATCACCACCAGAATCAGATCCGCATCACGGCCTCCTCCCTGGAGGACGGTTGGGCCGATCTGCGCCAGTGCCACAACGATGTGGCGGCCATTCGGCGCATGGTCATTGTGTACAATGAGGCGACCATCGACGAACTCCAGGTCGAGTCCACCCGCAACATCGAATCCGCGCGCGCCGAGGGCGATCGTGTGGATCTGCGCGGGGTGGAGGAGGACGCCGAGGTCTGTGTGACCGCGCGCATGAAGATCGTCGAGCACGAGGGGGACGGCGTCTATCGCCTGGAGAACGGCCCGTTCGTTCGCCGCTTCCTCGACGGCTATTTCCCGATGCGCGTCACCATGGCCGTGAGCTGGGGTGATCTGGATCTGCGCCTGGCGGAGACCGAGCCGGCCGAGCAGGACGGGTTCGAGGTGGTGACCTCCGATCACGGGTTCATGTTCGACACCCTGTTCGAGGGCGAACTGCGGACCCTGGTGCGTCTGCGCAACAGCCACTGACCGCCCGGGAGGGCGCATGAGCCGAGACAAGCCGGATGTCCAGGGGCGACGCACGGTCGCCAGCAGTCGCCTGTTCGAGGTGGAAGAGCTGGACCTCGAGTTCAGTAATGGCGCGCGCACCTGCTTTGAGCGCCTGGTCAGCCGCGGCCATGGTGCGGTGATCATCGCCCCGGTGCAGGCCGACCGGACAATCCTCCTGATCCGCGAATACGCCGCGGGCACCCACCGCTACGAGCTGGGCCTGCCCAAGGGACGGATCGAGGCGGGCGAAGACATCCTGGCTGCCGCCAACCGGGAGATCATGGAGGAGGTGGGGCACGCCGGACACCGCCTGACCCACCTGGGCGCGTTGACCGTGGCGCCCGGCTACATGGCCCACCAGACGCATCTGGTGCTGGCCGAGGATCTCTATCCCGAGACCGCAGAGGGCGACGAGCCGGAGGCGATCGAGGTGGTGCCCTGGTCGCTGGACCGCCTGACGGAGCTGGTTGCACGCGAGGACCTGACCGAGGCGCGTTCCATTGCCGCCCTGTACATGGTGCGCGACTACCTCGACGGATAGAGGCCTCCTGGCGCGCGCCGGTGTTCCCCCGGGGCCGCAACCCTGCCAAGCTAGGGGGAATGTTCCGGGAAAACGGGAGTTCCCCATGCATGCTCCGCCGAAGGATGCGGCCCTGACTGCCCTGATGCACGAGGTTTCGAGCCTGGCCGACGCGGCCGGCCACGCCATTCTCGAGCTCTACGAGACCCGTTTCGCGGTCACCGAGAAGGCCGACCACTCGCCGCTGACCGAGGCGGATCTGGCCGCCCACCGTATCCTGGTCGGCGGGCTGTCGGATATCGACCCGGACTGGCCGGTGCTGTCCGAGGAGGGGCAGGACGTGCCCTTCGCACGGCGTCGCCAGTGGTCGACCTACTGGTTGATCGATCCCCTCGACGGGACCCGCGAGTTCGTGAAGCGCAATGGCGAGTTCACCGTGAACGTGGCGCTGATTCACAACCACGAGCCGGTCCTCGGCGTGGTCTGGTGTCCGGTGCTCAAGCGGCTGTATGCCGGGCACCGCGACGGGGTGGCGATCCGGCGGGACGAAGACCAGGCCCCGCGCACGATTGCGGTCGCCCGCGAGCGCATCGGCACGGATCATCCCGTGGTGGCGGGCAGCCGTTCGCACGGGGCGGAACGCCTGAAGCTCGCGCTGGACCGGCTGGGCCCGCACGAGCTGGTCAGCATGGGCAGCTCGATGAAGCTGTGCCTGGTGGCCGAGGGCGCCGCCGATATCTATCCGCGCCTGGGGCCCACCAGCGAATGGGATACCGCGGCGGCCCATGCGGTGGTGCGGGCGGCCGGCGGCCGGGTGACCGACCTCCAGGGCCAGGAGCTTCGCTACAACACGCGCGAGAGCCTGCTGAACCCCGAGTTTCTGGTGTGCGCCGGCAACCCCGACGGCTGGCTGCGCCGCCTGGGATTGCCGGAGGCCTGAGGGAAACTCTAAGCGCGCGCCGCCGCGTCAGGCGGCGCCGTTGGTGCGCGACGGGGCGACCGGCTCCGGCGTGATGTCCCAGATCTCGCGGGCGTAGTCGCGCACCGTGCGGTCGATCGAGAAATACCCCATGCGCGCGACATTCAGGATGGCGGCCTCGGCCCAGGCGGCGCGGTCGGCGTACAGGGTGTCCGCCCGCGCGCAGGCCTCGGCGTAGGCCGCATAGTCGGCGATCACGAAGAAGGGATCTTCCTGGCGCAGGTAGCGACCGAGGTCGGCGTGGGTGCCCGGGTCGTTGCAGGTGAAGAACCCGGACTCGATCATCTCGACTGCGGCGGCGAGGCCCGGCTGGCCGGCCAGTATGGCCTCCGGGGACGGGCCGTGGCGGCGGTGCTCGACGACCTCGTCGGCGGTCATGCCGAAGATGAAGATGGAGTCCTCGCCCACCGCGTCCCGGATCTCGATGTTGGCACCGTCCAGGGTGCCGATGGTCAGGGCGCCGTTGAGCGCCAGCTTCATGTTGCCGGTCCCGGAGGCCTCGAAGCCGGCGGTGGAGATCTGCTCGGAGACATCCGCCGCCGGGATGATGATGCTCGCCGAACTGACCTCGTAGTTGGGGAAGAACACGCACTTCAGGCGGTCGCCGATGGCCGGGTCATGGTTGACGATGTCGGCGACCTCGTTGATCACCTGGATGATGCCCTTGGCCCGGGCATAACCCGGCGCGGCCTTGCCGCCGAACAGCACCACGCGCGGCGGGATGTCCTCGCCGGCGCGGATGCGGCGGTACAGGTCCACCACGTGCAGGAGTTTCAGCAGCTGGCGTTTGTACTCGTGGATGCGCTTGATCTGCACGTCGAACATGACGTCCGGGTTCAGCTCCACGCCGGTGCGCTCGCGCACCAGGTCCGCCAGGCGCTGCTTGTTCGCGAGCTTCACGTCCATGAAGGCCTTCTGCAGGTCGGCGTCGTGGGCGTAGGGTTCCAGCGCGCGCAGGCGATCCAGATCGTACTGCCAGTCGTCGCCGATGCGCTGGCCCAGCAGTTCGGTGAGCGCGGGGTTGGACTGGATCATCCACAGGCGCGGGGTCACCCCGTTGGTGACATTCACGAAGCGCTCCGGCCACAGGTTGTAGAAGTCCTCGAACAGGGTCTCCTGCAGCAACTGGGTGTGCAGCGCCGCCACGCCGTTGACGCGGTGCGAACCCACCACCGCGAGGTGGGCCATGCGGACCCGGCGGCCGTGTTCCTCGTCGATGATGGACAGCCGCGCCAGGCGGTCGTTGTCGCCCGGATAGCGGTGGCGTACCTCCTCCAGGAAGCCATGGTTGATCTGGTAGATGATCCCCATGTGGCGTGGCAGTACGCGTTCCATCAGCTCCACCGGCCAGGTCTCCAGGGCCTCGGGCATCAGGGTGTGATTGGTGTAGGCGAAGGTGCGCCGGGTCAGCTCCCAGGCGCGCTCCCAGGGCAGCTCGTGCTCGTCCATCAGCAGGCGCATCAGCTCCGCGACGGCGATCGCCGGGTGGGTGTCGTTCAGCTGGATCGCGACCTTGTCGGGCAGGGCGTCGAGGCTGTAGTCCAGAGCCAGATGGCGCTCCATGATGTCCTGCAGCGAGGCCGAGACGAAGAAGTACTCCTGCTTCAGGCGCAGTTCCTTGCCGATCGCGGTGGCGTCGTTGGGGTACAGGACCATCGAGATGGTCTCCGACTCCGCCTTGTCCGCGACCGCGCGAATGTAGTCGCCTTCATTGAAATAGCGCAGGTCGAAGTCGCGGGTGGCCTTGGCCGCCCACAGGCGCAGGTTGTTCACGTTGCGCCGGCCATAGCCCGCGGTGGGGTAGTCGTAGGCCATGGCCAGGACTTCCTCGCCGTCCTCCCAAGTGTAGCGGGTGGAGCCATCGGGGTGATGGTGCTCGACCACGTAGCCGTAGAAGTGGATCGGATACTTGCGGTCCGAGCGCGGGAACTCCCAGGGGTTGCCGTAGCGCAGCCAGTTGTCCGGGTGTTCCACCTGATGGTAGGGCTCGAACTGCTGGCGGAACATGCCGAACTCGTAGCGGATGCCGTAGCCGTAGCCGGGGTAGCCCTGGGTCGCCAGGGATTCCAGGATGCAGGCGGCCAGGCGCCCCAGCCCGCCATTGCCCAGGGCCGCGTCGTCTTCGAGGTCCAGAATGGTGTCGAGGTCGACGCCGAGATCGGCCATGGCCTGGCGGGCCGGCTCGAGGATGCCCATGTTGCGCAGGTTGGCCTCGAGCATGCGCCCGATCAGGTATTCCAGCGACAGGTAGTAGACGCGCTTGACGTCCTCGTCGGCGAACTGCCGGCGGGTCAGCAGGCGGCGCTCCACCATGCGTTCGCGGATGGCGAAGGCCAGGGCCTCCATCCAGTCGCGTTCGGTGGCCTGGCGCGGGTCCTCGCCGACCACGCGGACCACAGCATCGCGGATCGACTGCCGCAGACCCTCCACATCGTTGGGGAGGTTGGGCAGGTGGGTCACTTCGGGGGCGGCCATCGGGCGAATCTCCAGAAAGGGGGTAGAAGCGCCGCTGCCTGGAATTATCCTTCCCGGGCGACGGCGCGATAGCCGATATCTGTTCGGCAGTATATATCGTCGAAATGAATCTGGTGTACGGCCGCGTAGGCCTTTTTCTGCGCGCTCTTCACGTTGGCTCCGAGGCCGACCACGCAGAGTACGCGACCGCCGGCGGTCACGATGCGACCCTCGGCATCGCGGGCGGTTCCGGCATGAAACACGTGGGCGTCGGGATCGGCCTCCACGGTCTCCAGGCCGCTGATGACGTCGCCCTTGCGGTAGTCCCCCGGATAGCCCCCGGCGGCCAGGACCACGCCCAGCGCTACGCGCGCATCCCAGCGGGCCTCGACCGCGTCCAGACGCCCGTCCAGCGCCGCCTCGACCAGTTCGCTGAGGTCCGATTCCAGGCGGCTGAGGATCGGCTGGGTCTCGGGGTCGCCGAAGCGGCAGTTGAACTCCAAGACCTTCGGGTTGCCCGCAGCGTCGATCATCACGCCGGCATACAGAAAGCCGGTGTAGCGTTCGCCGTCGGCGGCCATGCCCTGCACGGTCGGTTCGATGACGTCGTGCAGGATGCGCGCATGCAGCGCATCGGTCACCACCGGGGCGGGTGAATAGGCCCCCATGCCGCCCGTGTTCGGGCCCTGGTCGCCGTTGTCGCGCGCCTTGTGGTCCTGCGAGGAGGCCAGCGGCAGCACGTGCTCGCCGTCCACCATGCAGATGAAGCTGGCCTCCTCGCCGGTCAGGAATTCCTCGATGACCACGCGGTTGCCGGCCTCCCCGAAGGCGTTGCCGGCCAGCATGTCGTGCACCGCCGCGCGGGCCTCGTCCTCGGTCTGCGCGAGGATCACGCCCTTGCCGGCGGCCAGGCCGTCGGCCTTGACCACAATGGGCGCGCCGTGGGTGGCGATGAACTCCAGCGCGGCCCGTTCGTCCTCGAAGCTGCCGTAGGCGGCTGTCGGGATGTGGTGGCGGTGCATGAAGTCCTTGGCGAAGCTCTTGGAGCCCTCGAGCTGAGCGGCCTTTGCCGTGGGGCCGAAGCAGCGCCGGCCGGCGGTGCGGAAGGCATCCACCACGCCGGCGACCAGGGGTGCCTCGGGGCCGACCACGGTAAACGCGATGGCCTCGCGTTCGGCCAGGGCCAGCAGCGCGTCGATGTCGGTGACGCCGACGTCGACGTTCTCGCACTTGGCCTCGCGCGCGGTGCCCGCGTTGCCGGGGGCCACCAGGACGCGCTCGACGCGCGGCGACTGTGCCAGCTTCCAGGCCAGCGCATGCTCGCGCCCGCCGTTGCCGATTACCAGTACGTTCATCGGGACCTCAGTGGCGGAAGTGGCGCATGCCGGTGAACAGCATGGCGATGTCGTGCTCGTTGGCGGCGTCGATCACCTCCTGATCGCGCATCGAGCCGCCGGGCTGGATCACCGCGGTGATACCGGCCTCGGCCGCGGCGTCGATGCCGTCGCGGAACGGGAAGAAGGCATCCGAGGCCATCACCGAGCCGGCGACCTGCAGGCCTTCGTCCGCGGCCTTGATGCCGGCGATGCGCGCGGAGTATACGCGGCTCATCTGGCCCGCCCCGACCCCGATGGTCTGCTGGTCGCGGGTGTAGACGATGGCGTTGGACTTGACGTACTTGGCGACCTGCCAGGCGAAGCACAGGTCCTTCATCTCCTGTTCCGACGGCGCGCGCGCGGTCACGGTCTTCAGTTCCACATCGGCCAGGCTGCCGCGGTCCGCATCCTGGACCAGCAGCCCGCCGCCGATGCGCTTGTAGTCCAGGCCCGGGCCAACGCCCGCCGGCGGGATCTCCAGTACCCGGACGTTCTTCTTGGTGGCCAGCGCGCGCAGCGCGCCCGGCGTGATCTCGGGGGCGATCACGACCTCGACGAACTGGCGGCTGACAATCGCATGCGCTGTGTCGCCGTCCAGCGGGCGGTTGAAGGCGATGATGCCGCCGAAGGCCGAGGTCGGGTCGGTCTGGAAGGCGCGCTCGTAGGCCATCAGCTGACTCGGCGCGACCGCCACGCCGCAGGGGTTGGCGTGCTTGACGATCACGCAGGCCCCGGCCTCGAACTGGCGCACACATTCCCAGGCGGCATCGGCGTCCGCCAGGTTGTTGTAGGACAGCGACTTGCCCTGGTGCTGGCGGTAACTGGCCAGGGTGCCGGGTGTGGGCTGCGGATCGCGGTAGAACGCGGCGCGCTGGTGCGGATTCTCGCCGTAGCGCAGGGTCTCGACGCGCTCGAAGGTGGCGTTCAGCTGCCCGGGGAAGGGCGCGGCCTCGCCGTCCTCGTCCAGGGCCGACAGGTAATTGCTGATCGCAGCGTCGTAGCGCGCGACGTGATCGAAGGCCGCCACCGCCAGGCGGAAGCGCAGGGACTGCGGGACCTCCCCGTGGTCGCCGATGGCCGCAACGATCTCGCCGTACTGGTCGGGGCTGGTGGCCACCGCCACGTCACGGTAGTTCTTGGCCGCCGCGCGCAGCATCGCGGGCCC
This sequence comes from Thioalkalivibrio sp. ALE17, assembly GCF_000425605.1. Lineage (NCBI taxonomy): Bacteria > Pseudomonadati > Pseudomonadota > Gammaproteobacteria > Chromatiales > Ectothiorhodospiraceae > Thioalkalivibrio > Thioalkalivibrio sp. ALE17. Next base: position 112,109 of record NZ_AUDT01000002.1, on the reverse strand, counting down.
GCCGATGTCGATGTTCTCGATGGCATCCTCCAGGCTGCACCCGGGTCGGGCCACGGTCGCCTCGAAGGGATAGAGGTTCACCACCAGCAGGTCGATCGGGGGGATGTCCTGCTCGGCCATCACCGCGGAGTCGATGTCGCGCCGCCCCAGCAGGCCCCCGTGGATGCGCGGGTGCAGGGTCTTGACCCGGCCATCCATGATCTCGGGGAAGCCCGTGTGCGCGGAAACCTCGGTCACCGGAAGGTTGTTTTCGGCCAGCAGGCGGGCCGTGCCGCCGGTGGACAGAAGCTCCACGCCGCGCTCGTGCAGGGCGCGGGCAAGCTCCACGACGCCGGTCTTCTCGGAGACCGACAAAAGGGCGCGCTGGATGGGGCGGCTGGGGGTCATGCGGGGCCTCGGGATCGCTGCAAAAACCGCCATTATATCGAACGCGTGACGCCCGTGGAGGCGGCTTCGACCCGGCCGCGGCACAGCGGGAGGGCTGGGGCTCAACTTGTAATTTTTGCGCAAAACCTTCAGGGTATAAAAACGATTTCGGACACAACGCCCGCGTTCAGACGCAGCGCGAGGCGCCGTAAACGATCCCCGAGCCAGGCGGGATGGGCCCGCCAGACCACGGCTCGGCATCCGGGTAATGAAGAGCCCTCCGGATGTGCAGGATGAACCGGCCAGGCCGGTAGCGGGCGCTGCGAACAACGCGCCCGTTGCATTGCTACCCGAACACCAGGCCTGGCCTGGGCGGATCGGGCGAATGGCGAGACCGCCGGGACATGCGGGGGTCGCGGTTCTCTGCGTTTGCGGGGTGTTGTGCCGACGGATCGGCCGCGGGCCGTCCGTTCACGCTTACGACAGCAGCAAAAGCCAAGAGGAACCAGCATGGCAGCGAACATCAAGAATGATCAGGATTTCGGTGACAAGCCGACCGAACGTCGCGATACCGAGAACTACCTCAACGAGTACACCACCGGTTTCGTCGACAAGTGGGACGACCTGATCGACTGGGACAACCGCGCCAAGAGCGAAGGCACCTTCTTTATCGAGGAACTGAAGAAGCGTGGCGCCAAGCGCGTGCTGGACGTGGCCGCCGGTACCGGTTTTCACTCCGTACAGCTGCGCGAAGCGGGCTTTGACGTGGTGACCGCCGACGGCGCCCCGGAGATGCTCGTCAAGGCCTTCGAGAACGGCCGCAAGCGCGGGCACATCCTGCGCACCGTGCAGGCCGACTGGCGCATGCTCAACCGCGATATCTACGGCCGTTACGACGCCGTGGTCTGTCTGGGCAACTCGTTTACCCACCTGTTCAACGAACATGACCGCCGCAAGGCCCTGGCCGAGTTCTACTCCGCCCTGAACCATGATGGCGTGCTGATCCTCGACCAGCGCAACTACGACACCATCATGGACCACGGCTACTCGTCCAAGCACACCTACTACTACTGCGGCGACGACGTGCAGGTGCAGCCGGCCCATGTCGACGAAGGCCTGGCCCGCTTCCAGTATCGCTTCCCGGATGGCTCCGAGTACTTCCTGAACATGTTCCCGCTGCGCAAGGCCTATGTGCGCCGCCTGATGCGCGAGGTCGGTTTCCAGAAGATCGAGACCTACGGGGACTTCCAGGAGACCTATCGCGAGACCGATCCCGACTTCTTCATCCACGTTGCCGACAAGCGTTATATCGAGGGCGAGGAACGATGAGCGAGAACTACTCCGACGTCGTCGAGACGGCTCGCGACTATTACAACAGCGAGGACGCCGACACCTTCTACAAAATGGTGTGGGGCGGTGAAGACCTCCATATCGGGCTGTACGAGTACAAGGACGAGCCGATCGGCGACGCCAGCCGGCGCACGGTCGCCCATATGTCCGACCTGCTCGGCGAGCCGCAGCCGGAATGGCGCGTGCTCGACATGGGCGCCGGTTACGGCGGTGTCGCGCGCTACCTGGTCGAGAACTACGGCTGCGAAGTCACCGCGCTGAACCTGTCCGAGAAGGAAAACGAGCGCGACCGCGAGATCAACAAGGCGCGCCACCTGGACCACAAGATCACCGTGGTCGACGGCAGCTTCGAGAAGGTCGACGAGCCGGACGCGTCCTATGACGTGGTTTGGTCCGAAGACTCGTTCCTGCATAGCGAGAACGAAAACAAGAAGAAGGTGATTCAGGAAGCCGCGCGTGTGCTGAAGCCGGGTGGCTGGCTGATCTTCACTGACCCGATGCAGACCGACGACTGCCCGGACGGCGTGCTGGACCCGATCCTCGCCCGCATCCATCTGGATTCGCTGGCTAGCCCCGAGTTTTACCGTGAGGCGGCCAAGGCAGCGGGTCTGGAAGAGGTCGGTTTCGAGGAGCATTCCAGCCAGATCGCGACCCACTACGGCCGCGTGAAGCAGGAGCTCGAGTCCCGCGAGGACGAGCTGAAGCACTACATCTCGCAGGACTACATCGACCGCATGAAGCAGGGCCTGCAGCACTGGGTCGATGGCGGCAACTCGGGCTACCTGACCTGGGGCATCTTCCGCTTCCGCAAGCCGGCCCGCTAGGTCGCGCTTGCGAAGCAGGGACCGAGGGGCTGGCCGCCGTCAGGCGGGCAGTCGCCTCCAGACCCCGTCCATGCGGCCTTCGAGCGGCTGGAAGCGGGTCTTGTATTCCATCTTCGGCGCCTGGTCGATCCAGTAGCCGAGGTAGACATGGGGCAGACCGAGGCGGTGCGCATGCGCCACCTGGGTCAGGATCGCGAGGGTGCCCAGGCCGCGGCGCGGCTGATCCGGATCGAAGAAGCTGTACATCGCCGACAGTCCCTGCGGGGTGCGGTCGGTGACGGCCACCGCGACCAGCGTGCCGGCCTGGCGGAATTCGATCAGATCCACCGGGCCATTATGGTGGGCCAGCATCCCCGCGTATTCCTCGTGCCCCATCTGCTCCATTCCCCCGCCCGCGTGGCGGGCGGTCTGGTAGCGCGAGAACAACGGCATGTGCTCGTCGAGATCGGCGGCGGGCCCGGTGCCCGGCTGCTCCGGGGGGCGCCGGATCGCCACCGCGAGATCCTGATTGCGGTCCAGGCAACGGCGCTGGCTGCGATTCGGGCGAAAGCGCGCGACCGGAATGCGTACCGGCACGCAGGCGGCGCATTCGGGGCAGTGATGCCGGTAGACAAACTGACCGCTGCGGCGAAAGCCCTCGGCCAGTAGCTGGCCGAAGCGGGCACCGCCCAGGCTGACCGCGGGGTCGACCAGGAGGCTCTGCATCTCGCGGTCGTCCAGATAGGGGCAGGCCTGCGGGGCAGTGATGAACCAGCGGATTGGATGTTCCTGCATGGCGCTATCGTGACATCTCCGTGCACGGGCGCAAACAGGGGCATCCCAGACCGCCACGAGATACGAAAGAGCCTGCCGGAAGGGTGGGCTCCACGACCGGGATGGAACCCCGGCGTGTACACTTATCCCATTCGAAACCAATGGTGTACGGCACATGACGGCAACACGTAAAGATATCGAGAAGGCGCTGAAAGAGCGCATCCTGATCCTGGACGGCGGTATGGGAACCACCATCCAGCTGTACAAGCTGGACGAGGCCGACTACCGCGGCGAGCGCTTCAAGGACTGGGAGTCCGACCTGAAGGGCAACAACGACCTGCTGTCGCTGACCCGTCCGGACATCATCGAGCAGATCCACAACGACTATCTCGAGGCCGGCGCCGACATCATCGAGGCCAACACCTTCAACGGTACCCGCATCGCGATGGCGGACTACCACATGGAGGACCTGGTCCCCGAGCTGAACCGCGAATCCGCGAAGCTCGCGCGCAAGGCCGCCGATGCCTGGACCGAGAAGACCCCGGACAAGCCGCGTTACGTAGCTGGCATCCTCGGCCCGACCAACCGTACCGCGTCGATCTCGCCGGACGTGAACGACCCGGGCGCGCGGAACGTCGATTTCGACACCCTGGTCGAGGCCTACAAGGAGGCCGCCGAGGCCCTGGTCGAGGGCGGCGTGGACCTGCTGCTGATCGAGACGGTGTTCGACACCCTGAACGCCAAGGCCGCGATCTTCGCGGTGAAGACCCTGGAAGACGAGCTCGGGAAGGACCTCCCGATCATGATCTCCGGCACCATCACCGACGCCTCCGGCCGTACCCTGTCCGGCCAGACCACCGAGGCCTTCTGGAACTCGGTGCGTCATGCGAACCCGGTCTCCATCGGCCTGAACTGCGCGCTGGGTGCGAAAGAGATGCGCCAGTACGTGGAAGAGCTGTCGCGCATTGCCGACACGTTTGTCTCCGCGCACCCGAATGCCGGTCTGCCGAACGAGTTCGGGGACTACGACGAATCCCCGGAGCAGATGGCCGCGGACGTCGGCCCGTGGGCCGAGCAGGGCATGCTGAACATCATCGGCGGTTGCTGCGGCACGCTGCCGGAGCACATCCGCGCGATGCGCGAGGCGGTGGAGAAGCATCCGCCGCGCAAGGTGCCGGAGGTTGCCGCGGCCTGTCGCCTGTCGGGTCTCGAGCCGTGCAACATCACCGACGACTCGCTGTTCGTGAACGTCGGCGAGCGCACCAACGTGACCGGCTCGCGCAAGTTCCTGCGTCTGATCCAGAACGAGGAATACGACGTCGCGCTGGAAGTCGCGCTGAACCAGGTCGAGGGCGGCGCCCAGATCATCGACATCAACATGGACGAGGGGATGCTGGAGTCGCAGGACGCGATGGTCCGCTTCCTCAACCTGCTGGCCGGCGAGCCGGACATCGCCCGCGTGCCGGTGATGATCGACTCCTCCAAGTTCGAGATCATCGAGGCTGGCCTGAAGTGTGTGCAGGGCAAGGCGGTGGTCAACTCGATCTCCATGAAGGAGGGCGAGGAGAACTTCATCAAGCAGGCCCAGCTGTGCCGTCGCTACGGCGCCGCGATCGTGGTCATGGCCTTCGACGAGGACGGCCAGGCCGATAACGAGGACCGCCGCGTCGAGATCTGCACCCGTGCCTACAAGCTGCTGACCGAGAAGGTCGGCTTCCCGGCCGAGGATATCATCTTCGACCCGAACATCTTCGCGGTCGCGACCGGTATCGAGGAGCACAACAACTACGGCGTGGACTTCATCGAGGCCACCCGTCGCATCAAGCAGGACCTGCCGCACGCGCTGGTCTCCGGCGGCGTGTCCAACGTGTCGTTCTCCTTCCGCGGCAACGAGCCGGTGCGCGAGGCGATCCACGCCGTATTCCTGTACCACGCCATCAAGGCGGGCATGGACATGGGCATCGTGAACGCCGGTCAGCTGGCGGTCTACGACGACATCGACGAGAAGCTGAAGGAAGCGGTCGAGGACGTGGTCCTGAACCGCCGCGACGATGCGACCGAGCGGCTGCTCGACCTGTCCGAGGAGTACAAGGGCCAGGGCGGCGGCAAGAAGGAGGAGAACCTCGAGTGGCGCGAATGGGAAGTCACCAAGCGCCTCGAGCACTCCCTGGTCAAGGGCATCGACACCTACGTGGTCGAGGATACCGAAGAGGCGCGTCAGGCCTATGACCGCCCGATCCAGGTGATCGAGGGTCCGCTGATGGACGGCATGAACGTCGTCGGCGACCTGTTCGGCGAGGGCAAGATGTTCCTGCCGCAGGTGGTCAAGTCCGCCCGCGTGATGAAGAAGGCCGTGGCCCATCTGATCCCGTACATCGAGGCCGAGAAGACCGGCACCGAGAACAACGGCAAGATCCTGATGGCCACGGTGAAGGGCGACGTCCACGACATCGGCAAGAACATCGTCGGTGTCGTGCTGCAGTGCAACAACTTCGAGGTCATCGACATCGGCGTGATGCAGCCGGGCGCCGAGATCCTGAAGGCCGCCAAGGAACACGATGTGGACGTCATCGGCCTGTCCGGCCTGATCACGCCCTCGCTGGAGGAGATGGCCAACTTCGCCGCCGATCTCGAGCGCGAAGGCATGAAGACCCCGCTGATGATCGGGGGCGCGACCACCTCGCGCGCCCACACCGCGGTCAAGATCGAGCCGAACTACTCCGGCCCGGTGGTCTGGGTGAAGGACGCCTCGCGTGCGGTGGGTGTGGCCCAGAGCCTGATCAGCCCCGAGCTGCGCGAGAAGTACGCCGCCGAGATCCGCGAGGAGTACGAAAAGCTGCGCGTGCAGAACGCCGGGCGCAAGAAGAAGACCCAGTGGGTCACCCTGGAGAAGGCGCGCGCCAACAAGCCGCAGATCGACTGGTCAAGCTATACCCCGCCCAGGCCGAAGGCGCTGGAGACCGACAAGCTGCCGGGCGAGCCGACCGTGCTGCACCCGCATGGCGACGGCTCCGTGCTGCTGCGTTTCGACGACTACGATCTGAACGAGGTCGCCGAGTACATCGACTGGACGCCGTTCTTTCACTCCTGGCAGCTGCACGCCGCCTACCCGCGCATCCTGGATGACGAGAAGGTGGGTGAAGAGGCGCGCAAGCTGTTCAAGGACGCCCAGGAGATGCTGCAGCGGATGATCGACGAGAAGTGGGTCACCCTGCGGGGCGTGGTGGGCTTCTTCCCGGCGAACACCGTCAATGATGACGATATCGAGGTCTATACCGACGAGAATCGCTCCAAGGTGCTGAAGAAGCTGCATCACCTGCGTCAGCAGACCGAGAAGCGCCGGGGTCAGCCGAGCCACTCGCTGGCCGATTTCGTGATGCCGAAGGAGGCCGGCGGTCCCGACTACATCGGGGCCTTCGCGGTCAGTGCCGGTGGCGATGTCGACGCCAAGGCCGCGGAATTCGAGAAGGCCAACGACGACTATCACTCGATCCTCGTGAAAAGCCTGGCGGACCGCCTGGCCGAGGCCTTCGCCGAGTGCATGCATCAGCATGTGCGCCGCGAATTCTGGGGCTACGTCCCGGACGAGTCGCTCGAAAACGAGGACCTGATCGAGGAGAAGTACCAGGGTATTCGCCCGGCCCCGGGCTACCCGGCGTGCCCGGAGCACACCGAGAAGTCCACCCTGTGGGAGCTCCTGCAGCCGGAAGAGAACGCTGGCATGACGCTCACCGAGAGCTACGCCATGCTTCCGGTCTCGGCCGTGTCCGGCTGGTACTTCGCACATCCGGAGTCGCGTTACTTCGGTCTCGGCAAGGTCAACCGCGACCAGGTCGAGGATTACGCGAAGCGCAAGGGCATGTCGTTCGAGGAGGCCGAGCGCTGGCTCGCGCCGAACATTGGCTATGACGACAGCGACGAGGCCAAGGCGGAAGCCAAGGCCGAGCGCGAGGCCCGGACCGCGTAACACCCCGGTCCCGTCTCCGGGCCGACCCGTGCGAGCGGGCGGGTCCGGCAAACTGCGAGCCCCGCATCAGGGAGTCCCTGGTGCGGGGCTCGCTTTGTCTGGGTGGCCGCGCCAAACTGTTCGAGCCCGCCCGCAACCGGAGTTCGTGCATGTCCGCCCGTGAACCCGCGATCGACGCCCGACCGGCGATGTTCCGCAATCACCCGTTCGGTTTCATCCTCAGCCTGGTCCTGATCCCGGCTTTCGGGCTCGGCCTGCTGATCCTGCTGTGGTGGTATCTGCAGACCCGCTCGGTGCGCCTGCGCATCGATGCCGACCAGGTGCATCTCGAGCGCGGTCTGTTGTCGAAGTCGCATGTGGATCTGGATATCGGCCAGATCCGCACGGTGAAGGTGGACCAGAGCTTTTTCGACCGCATCTTCCGGGTGGGCCGCATCGCGGTGTACACCACTGGCGACAACCCGGAGTTCCGGGTCACCGGCATCCCCGACCCCAACCGCGTGCGCGAGTACGTGCGCGGTCGCCGCGAGGCCCTGGCATGAGCCGGAGTGATCGCTCCGACAGCCGCCTGGCGCTGCGCATCCTGCTGGGCACCTCGGCGCTGGTGGCGTTGCTGGTGGCCCTGCTGGTGCTGGCGGCGGCGGTCTCCCTGCCGGGGCTGTCGGACTGGGTGGCGCTGACCTTCGACGACGGCATGGGCCTGAAGAACGCCGCGCTGGTCGCGGCCATCGTGTCGGTCCTGATCTCGATCGTGTTTGCCCTGGCCGCCGGCGAGGGCCTGATCGGGGAACTGCAGTTCATGATCCCCGGCTTTTTCCTGTTCTTCGTCTTCTTCTGGCTGATGCTGGCCTGGATCTTTTGATCCCGGCCGGTGCACCGTGCATCCTGCGTTTCCTTCTCAATCCCCGGAGCCCCGAGCGTGACGACCGACGCGGACAACGAATCCAATCCCCAGCACCACCTCACCCTGCGGCCGACCCGGATCGAGGACTACGAGGACATCCGCGAGATCATGGAGCGGGTCTATCACGACCTGGACGGCGCCTGGAGCGAGGCGCAGTTCCGCTCCCAGGTGAAGCGTTTTCCCGAGGGCCAGATCTGCATCGAGGACAACGGCAAGGTGGTGGCCGCGGCGATCAGCCTGATCGTCGAATACAAGCGCTTCGGCGATCACCACAACTACTGGCAGATCACCGGCAACGGCTTCCTGACCACCCATGACCCGGACGGCGACACCCTCTACGGCGTGGACATCTTCGTGCATCCGGACTATCGCGGGCTGCGTCTGGGACGGCGGCTGTACGACGCGCGCAAGGAGCTGTGCGAGAAGCTGAACCTGCGGGCGATCGTCGCCGGCGGGCGCATCCCCGGCTACGAGCAGTACCGCGACGAGCTGACCCCGCAGCAGTACGTGCGCCGGGTGAAGAACCACGAGATCACCGATCCGATCCTGACCTTCCAGCTGGCGAACGACTTTCACGTCCGCAAGATCATCACCAACTACCTGCCGGACGACGAGAAGTCCGGGGCCTACGCCACCCTGATCGAGTGGCTTAACATCTACTACGAGGAGAAGGAGAAGCTGATCGGCGGTAGCCGCTCGGACGTGCGCATCGGCGTGGTCCAGTGGCAGATGCGCCCGACGGTGGATCTCGATGCCCTGTTCCAGCAGGTGGAGTACTTCGTGGATGCGGTCTCCGGCTACCGCGCGGATTGCGTGCTGTTCCCGGAATTCTTCAACGGCCCGCTGATGGGGGCGTTCAACCAGGACTACCCGGCCGAGGCCGTGCGCCGCCTGGCCGAATACACCGAGGCGGTGCGCGAGGAAATGGTGCGCCTGGCGCTGGCCTACAACATCAACATCGTGGCCGGGTCGATGCCCGAATACACCGACGACGTGCTGCGCAACGTCTCTTACCTGTGCCGCCGCGACGGCACCTGGGACCGCCAGTACAAGGTCCACGTGACCCCCGACGAGGTCTCCTACTGGGGCCTGCAGGGGGGCGACGAGGTGCATGTCTTCGATACCGACTTCGGCAAGATCGGCATCCTGATCTGCTACGACGTGGAATTCCCCGAACTGCCCCGGGTGATGGCCGATCATGGCCTGCAGATCCTGTTCGTCCCCTACTGGACCGACACCAAGAACGCCTACCTTCGGGTGCGGCGCTGTGCCCAGGCACGCGCCATCGAGAACGAGTGCTACGTGGTGATGTCCGGCTCGGTGGGCAACCTGCCCAAGGTCGAGAACATGGACATGCAGTATTCCCAGGCCGCGGTCTTCACCCCGTCCGACTTCGCCTTCCCGCATGACGCGGTGGCGGCGGAGGCGACCCCGAACACCGAGATGACCCTGATCGTCGATCTTGACCTGGACAACCTGAAGGAGCTGCGCAACCACGGCTCGGTGCGCAACCTGCGCGACCGCCGACGGGATCTCTACTCGGTCAAGTGGAAGTCCAAGCCGGTATAGCCCGCGCGGATAAAACGTGAACGCGTTCCGGTTGCCCGTTGGCGGCCACTGGCATCGGCGCGCCCGGCAACTTAGTCTTGTGCGTACAGGGAGGACCGGACACGGCCAGAATGCGGCGGGTGACCGGGGTTCGCGCCGTCGCCAGGCGGGCGCCAGATAGTCAGGGGACAGCATGAGCGACCAGATTCCGGATCCGAAACGCACCGCGATTCTCGTGGTGGATGACTCCAAGGTCATCCGGGTCGCGTTGCAGCGCATCCTGCAGGACCAGCACACGGTCTACGAGGCCGCCGATGGCGAGCAGGCCCTGGAGCTGCTGCAGCAGTATCCGGATATCGGCCTGGTGCTGACCGATCTCTCGATGCCGGGGATCGACGGCCAGGATTTGCTGCTCCGTGTGCGCGATGGCATCGAGAATGTCCCTGCCGATCTCCCGGTGGCGATCGTGACCGGCCAGGAGAGCGACGAGGCCGCCAGCGACGAATGGCGTTCGCTGGGCGCCAGCGCCGTCCTGATGAAGCCGTTCGTGCCGACCCGTGTGCGCGAGGTGGTGGCCGAACTGCTGCCGCCGCCCCCGGAGCCCGCGAGCGCCGGCGCGGAAGTCGATACCGCCGAGGCCGCGGCGCTGCGCGAAGAGGTCGAACGCCTGCGTCGCGAGCTGATGCTGCGCCAGCAGTCCGCCAACGAGCGCGAGGCGCAGAAGGAACTGGAGCGCCTGCGCAATGCCCTGGGCGAGGCCCGCGATGAGTCCACGGCGGCCTTCCAGCGCGCCGAGGAACGCGAGCGCGAGATCGAGACCCTGCAGGCCCGGCTGGAGGAGACCGAGACGGCGCTGGCCGAGGCGCGGGCGCGCGACGAGGAGGCCGCGGCCGCCGGCGAGCAGGCCGAGGCCCGCGAGGCCGAACTGGCCACGCTGCGCGCGCGGGTCGAGGAGCTGGAGGCCGAGGAGGCCGGGGCACCCGCGGCGGCCAGCGAGGCGACCGAGCAACTGCGCAGCCGGGTGCGCGAACTGGAGGGCGAGAACGTTCGCCTGGATCATGACCTGGTCGAGCTGGAGCGCCAGCGCGACGCGGTGCAGAAAGAGCTGCAGGACGCGCGAGCCGAGGCCGATCGCCTGCGCCGCGAGCGCAATCAGCAGTGCGAGCGGGCGGCCGCCGCGGAGAAGGCCCAGGCGGAGGCGGAGCAGCGCTGCGCGGACACCGGGGACTCGGCGGCGGATCTGGGCGAGCGCCTGGTAGCGCGCGAACAGGAACTGGCCGAGTCTCAGCAGCGCAATCAGGAGCTGCGTGGCCGTATCCGCGATCTGGAACACGCCCTGACCGGACACAGCACCACGGCGGCCGCAGAGCCCGAGCGCCCGGCCGATCCCGAGGGGTCGGTCAAGGCGGAGCCGGAGGACCGCCTGCGCGCGCCAGCGTCAGACCCGCCGCACAGGCGTTCCGAGCGCCTGGGGCGCCGGCGCTGGTTCCGGGTGGCCTTCGTGGGAGTGCTGGCGGTTGTGGTCGCCCTGGGTGTGGCGATCTACCTGCGTGGATACTGACGTCGCCGGAGGGCCCGGCGATTCGATGAGTTGTTGGGAGGTGGCGGGCCCGGGTGACCCGGGGCCCGCCGGGGGCATTTCCTACTGGTGGCGGTCGCGCAGTACGCCCAGCAGATGGTTCCAGGAGTCGTGGTCCGCGCGGGCGTCATAGCCCACCGGCATGCCGAATTCCTCGGCAATGGCGTCGGCCCCGGGGTTGGTGAAGCTGTGCTTCACCCCGGAGAATTCCACCACGGTGTAGCGCGCCTCGGCATTCTGCATCTCGTCCTGGAAGCCGGCGATCTGTTCCGGCGGGATCATCGGATCCGCGGTGCCGGTGAAGCTGAGCAGTTCCGCCGTGACCTTGCCGGCCTCGGCCGGGTGCTCGGTCCCCAGGCCGCCGTGGAAGCTGGCCGCAATGTTCAGGTCCATCCCGGCGCGTGCAGCCTCCAGGGCCACAGTGCCACCGAAGCAGTAGCCGACCGCGGAGGGTGCGGCATCGGCCGCCGCATCATGCGCGCGCAGCCAGTCGTAGGCGGCCTGGAAACGGCCCAGCATCAGATCGCGGTTCTCGCGGATCTCGCCGGCGAATTCACCGGCGGTGGAGGGGTGGTCGGCCAGCTTGCCGCTGCCGTACATGTCCAGGGCGAAGGCCGTGTAGCCCTCGCGGGCGAGTTGCTCGGCGCGGTCGCGGGCGTAGTCGTTGTGGCCCCACCACTCGTGGATGACCAGGACCGCCGGATGCGGGCCGTCGCCTTCGGGGTAGGCGAGGTAGCCGGTCATCTCGTCACCGTCGTGGTCGTAAGCGACCTCTTCGGTCTGGATGCCGGCGAAGGCGAGGCCGGGCAGGAGTCCGGCCAGCAGGACGGCGAGCGGCGCGAAAGCGGGTTTGGCGAACATCGAACACCTCCTTGATCGTCGAATCGACTCTCGATAGACCCGGACCCTCGAGTATGGTTCGTTGCCCCGCCGGGTTACAACGATCGGGACAGCGGCTACAGTAGAGACGTCCGGGCCGTGTCAGCGCGCCGGCCCGGGAACAGGACGAGTGGGGCGAAGCGATCGGCGCTTCGCTCCGGCAAGAGGATCCATCCATGTCCGAGCGTTCCGCCAACGATTCCCTGGAGGCCCGGGTCCAGTCGGCCGACAAGCTGCTGGCGATGCCGCAGGTGGTATTCGAGGTCGCGCGTCTTCTGGAGGACGACAACGCGACCGCGGTCCAGATCGCGAACAGCCTGAGCCGCGACCCCGGCCTGGTGGCCCTGGTCCTGCGCATCGCCAATAGCCCCGCCTACGCCCCCGCGCGGACCATCGACTCGGTGGACCGCGCGATCGCGATGCTGGGGCGCGATGCCCTGCAGCGCCTGGTGGTGGCCAGTGCGATCACCCGCGCGACGGCCAGCATCCCCGATCAGGAGCGCCTGCCGCTGGAGGTCTTCTGGCGGCATTCCGCCTACTGCGCGGTGATCGCGCGTCAGCTGGCGATGCGGGTGCTGCCACGCCAGGCCAGCGGGATCTTCCTGGCCGGTCTGCTGCATGACCTGGGCAAGCTGCTGCTGTTCTCGCAGTCGCCGGAATCGGCCCATCGGGCCTTCCTCTCCAGCCTGGATGTCGGCGACGGGCTCAGCCCGCAGGGTGCGGAACGTGCCCAGCTGGGGTTTGATCACGCGGAGCTGGGCGGGGCCCTGGCCGAGCACTGGGGACTGCCGGAGCTGCTGGTCGATTGCCTGGCCGGTCATCATCAGCCCATGCAGGCGCCGGAGCGCCACCGCACCGCCGTGATGCTGGTGCACCTGGCCAATACCGGCGCCCATCTGGCCGAGATCGACTCGCGCGACTGGGCCGACGCCCCACCGGTGGACCCGGCGGTCTGGGAGGCCCTGCACCTGGCCCCCGAGGTCCTGCTCTCCGCCGTGGAGGAGGCCCAGCACGAGGTGCTGGCGGTGCAGGACCTCTGCGATCCGGCGCACGACGCGGAGCCGCGCGCGTGAGAGCGTGGCGTGAACCCGCGCCGGCCTCCGGGGTCGGAAGCATTATGTCGATGTCCGCCTGTATCAACCCGGGTCTGCGCGTGTGGTTCGCGGCCGGCCTGCTGTTCCTGCTGGCGGGCTGCGCCGGGGTGCCGGCGTCGCTGGCCCCGTTGCCGGCCGCGGCACCGGATCGCGAGCAGGTGCTCGCCGACCCCGAGGCGGTGAAGGGCGAGGTCGTGGTCTGGGGCGGGGTGATCGCGGCCATCGAGAACACCGACGGCGGCACCCGGCTGGAGGTGGTCGCCCGCGAGCTGGATCGTCAGGGCCGCCCGCGGGAGGCTGACCGCTCCCCGGGGCGCTTTCGCGCGGTCAGCGGCGGCTTCCTGGACCCCCAGGTCTACGCCGAGGGCCGCGAGGTCACCGTACGCGGCGTAATCCAGGGCACCGAGGAAGGCAGTATCGGTGACTACGCCTATACCTTCGTGACCCTGCAGGCGGATGCGGTGTACCTGTGGCCACGCCGGCCGCTGCCGTCCGGGCGGTATTATCGCGACCCGTTCTACGACCCCTTCTACGATCCGTTCTACAGCCCCTGGGGCCCGCGTTACGGGGTCTACGGGCGTTATCACCCGCATCCGTGGTACTGGTGAGTATGTCCCGATTCCGGTTTCCCCTGGCAGCCCTGCTGCTGCCCCTGTTCCTGATCGCCTGTGCCTCCGGCCCGCTGGAGGCGCCTGACGACCCGTCCGTGCAGGTCGAACCGCGGGCCGTCACGGCGGACAGCCTGCCCGCCGACGAGCAGGTCTGGGGCGGCGTGATCGCTCGGGTGGACAATCGCGCCGAGGCCACCTTCGTCGAGGTGGTTGGCTACCCACTGACTCGCCAGGAGCCGCAGACTCGGCAGTCCACCACCGGGCGCTTCCGCCTGCGGGTGGACGGTTTCGCCGACCCGGTGGACTATCGCGCCGGTCGCCGCATCACGGGCGTAGGCACGGTTACCGGCGTCGAGGAAGGGCGGATCGGTGAACTGGACTACGTCTTCCCGGTGCTGGATGCCCACTCGGTGCATCTGTGGCCGGAGCCCGACCCGCCGCGTTCATCCGGCGGCGTGCGCTTCGGCATCGGGATCGGTATCGGCCTGTAGCGCGGGACCGGGTCGTCCCGGCGCGCGGGCACAACCATTCGAATTTGTCTGGGAGGTTCCATGCGAGCAGTGGTGTTTGACGAACCCGGCACCGCCGAGGTCCTGCGCCTGGACGAGGTGGCGGAACCGGCGTTGACGGCCCCCGACCAGGTCCGTGTCCGGATGCTGGCCGCCGGCGTCAATCCGGTGGATACCAAGGTGCGCGGCGGCGGCATGATCGTCCCCGGCGCCCCCCGCAACACCCCCGGTTGCGATGGCGTCGGCATCGTCGAGGAATGCGGCAGCGCGGTACACCACGCGCGGCCGGGGCAACGTGTGGCCTTCTGTTTTGGCGGGGTCGGCGCCGATCCGGGTACCTACGCCGAGCAGGTGGTGGTGCCGGAGGCCGCGGTGGTCCCGGTGCCCTCGGCGGTGTCCGATATCCAGGCCGCGGCCCTGCCGCTGACCTGGCTGACCGCGTGGGAGGCCCTGTTCGAGCGGGCCGATCTGCAGCGCGGACAGAGTGTGCTGGTGCATGCGGCGGCCGGTGGCGTGGGCCAGATGGCGGTGCAGATCGCGCGTGCGGCTGGCGCTCGGGTGCTGGGGCTGGTGCGGCGCGACGAGGCCGCCGCCATTGTCACGGCCCTGGGCGTGGATGTCGCCGATCTGCGCAAGCCGGACGCCGGGGAGGCCATTCGCCGGTACACCGATGGCCAGGGCTTCGATGTCGTGCTGGATACCGTGGGGGGCGAGACCTTCCGCGAGGGCCTGGCCCAGGTGGCCTATGGCGGCGACCTGGTGACCCTGCTGGCACCCCCGGCGGATGTCGACTGGAACCCCGCGCGGTTGCGCAACCCGAGTATCAGCCTGGAACTGATGCTGACCCCGATGCTGGAGAACGATCGCCGGCGCCTGAAGCACCAGGGGACCCTCGTGGCCGAGGGCCTGGCCCGGCTGGCCAGCGGGCGGTTGCAGGTCAATGTCGAGGACACCCTGCCCCTGGCCGAGGCGGCCGAGGCCCACCGCCGCATCGAGGCCGGCGGCCGCCGCGGCAAACTCGTCCTGCGCATCCCCGAGTAGGTGTTGGATTTACCACGAAGCACACGAAGAAAGACAAAGGGCGGATTAACCACGGAGGGCACAGAGTTCACGGAGAAAGGACCGGTGCTTTCAGCTGCGTTGGTTCGGTTCCGCTGTGAGTCTTATGTCCGGTGACCGGCCGCCCTCCAGAGGGCGTTCTCAACCCAAGTAATGCCTTTCTCCGTGTCCTCTGTGCCCTCTGTGGTGCAAGCGCCCTTGACCTTGCCCTTCTTCGTGCCTTCGTGCCCTTCGTGGTGAGATCAATCAGCCCTTGCTAGCCGCCGAAGAGGTGGCTGAAGACGCGGGCGCCGCCGATGTAGGTGCCGGCGGCGGAGCCCAGGGTCGTCAGCAGGAAGACCAGCAGCACGCGCGAGACGCGGTTGCGCCACCAGCCGCGCGGGGTGGTGGTGTCCTGGCGCAGGCTGGCGAAGTCGGAGACCCGGGGCTTGCGCAGGAACAGCTCGGCCGCCGCCGCGACAAAGCCCACCCCGATGGTGGGGTTCAGCGAGGTCAGCGGGGCGGCCAGGGCGGCGGTTAGCACGGTCAGTGGGTGGGCCAGCGCTACGATCGCGCCGATCGCCGCCAGGCCGCCATTGATCAGGACCCAGTCGGTGACCATCTGCACCCCGATGTCCGGGTTGCGCGAGAAGCCGATGGCGAAGCCGGCCAGGATGACCCCGATCACCACCCACGGGATGACCTTCGGCCAGCGCGCCTTGGGCGGGGCCTGGTCGAGCGCCTCGAGGATCGCGTCTGGCGGGGTCAGGTGATCCTCGGCCTGTTCGGCAATCCCGGGCAGGTGCCCGGCCCCGACCACCGCGAGGATGCGGCGGGTGTCCGGGTTGGCCGCGAGCCGGCGCAGGTGGGCGGCCATGTAGTGGTCGCGCTCCTCGATCAGCGTGCGGTAGAGATCCTCGGACTGCTCGGCAAACTCGCTGAAGGTGGACTCCAGCATGTCGCCTTCCTTGAGCCGCTCGATCTCCGATTCGTCGATCTTCTCGCGCGACAGCACCGAGCCGAACAGGCCGCCGATCAGCCCCATGCGCTCCCACCAGCGTACGGCGCGGTAGGTGCGGCGCAGGGTCAGGCCGATGTCGCGGTCGATCAGGGCCAGCAGCAGGCCGCGGTCCAGGGCGCCGTCTATCGCCGCGCGCATCTCGGCCCCCGGCTCGATGCCGTACTGGTCGGCCAGGCGTTGCTGGTAGGCGCCCAGCGCCAGGCTGGCGGCGATCATCGGGGCCTGGCCCTTGCGCATCACGCTGAACAGGTCCATGCGGCCGATGGCATCGGGATCCAGCATGGCTCGCTGGCGGCTCTCGCACAGCTCGATGGCGACGCTGTCGAAGGCGCCGGTGTCCACCAGCGCGCGCACCTTGTCGGCGCTGGCGCGCGAGACGTGCGCGGTCCCCAGCACCACGACCTCGGTGTCGCCCAGCTGCAGGACGCGGTGGGGTTCGTCGGCGATCAGTTCCTGGACGGCGGGATTCATGCGTGGCGGGCTCTTGCTCCGGTGGGCGGGCGTATTCTACGGCGAATGCGTGCGGCCCGCAGCGCCGGAAGGGGGCGTTGCGGGGAGGTGGTCAGGGGGCCTCGGGTTCGGCTTGCGGCACGTCGGCGGGCGGGGTCGCCTCGTCGGTCGCGGGCAGGGGTTCCGGCACGCGCAGGCTCTCCAGGCGCTCGATTACCCGCAGGGCGCGCTCGTGGGCGGTGATCAGTCCGGCGTGATCGGGGGCCAGGTCGAGCCCTTCCTGCCAGTGCTCCAGGGCCTCTTCGATGCGCCCGGCGGAGTAGTGCCCGCGCCCCGCTTCCAGCAGTTCCTCGGCGCGTGCGTCGCGGCGTTCGCGCCATTCCTCGCACAGCACGCGGTGCGCCCGCTGCGCGGCCTGGTCCGGGCCGGAGGCGTCGGCATCGGGGGTGATCTCGCTGCGGCACCAGCGCGCGGCCGTGGCCAGGTCGTCGGCCTCCAGGGCCTGGCGCAGGCGTGCGTTGATGGTGGAGCGCGGGACCTCGTCCTCGACCGCGGGGGCCTCGGCCTCGCGCAGTTCCTGCTCCAGTTCCGCGATGCGCCGCGCGCGTTCCGAGGCGGGTGCCAGGTTCTGGGCCAGGCGCAGCAGCTCCAGGCGTTCCTCGCCCTCGGTATCCGCGGCGTAGCCGTCCAGCGACCGGGCCAGGGGGTCGCGGCGCTGGGCCAGGCGGTCGGGATCGTCCGGCAGCTGTTCGCTGCGCCGCACCAGCGGACGCATCACCTCCAGCAGGCGCAGCTGCTGGACCAGGGCGCGGGCCTCGAGGATGTCGTGGCGTTGTTCCAGGGTCTGCAGGCCGACTTGCCGCTGGCGCTCGAGTTGCTCGATGTACTGGCGCCGTTCGCTGGCGGGCGGCAGCTTCTGCTCGGCGTCCTCGAGGATCTCCAGGGCGCGGGCCACGGCGCCCTCGGCCGAGGCGGCGCGCGCCTCGTCCATGGCCGCGGCCGCGGCGGTCTCGGCCGCGCGCTCGATTTCCTCACGGCGCTCGGTCCATTCCGCTTGCGGTTCCGGCTCGTGCTGCTCGATCAGCTCCAGGGCGCGCTGGTAGTCGCCGGCCTCCAGCGCGCGCTCGATGCGCTGCTCCGGCGGGGCGAAGGGGTCCAGGGCCGCGCAGCCCTGGACCAGCAGGACCGCCAGCAGGATGCCCGCGAGCGGGAGGAGGCCGCCGCGTGTGGTCATGCGCGGTCCAGGACCCGGGTGACCGGAACGGCCTCGCTGACGCCGTGCAGCTCGTGGGTGCCCCAGTCTTCGGTGCGGAAGTGTCCCTTCACCTGCTCGTGCTCCATGAATGCGGCGGTCGTGACCAGCCCGCCGGGGGGCGCGACCGTGACCAGGCGGGCGGCCAGGTTGACGGTGTCGCCGACTACGGTGAACTGCATGCGGTCCTCGGCCCCCATGTTGCCGGCCAGCATCTCGCCGGCGTTCAGGCCGATACGGAATTCCACCCGGGTCTCGCCCCGGCGTTCGCGTTCGGCATTGATCGAGGCGACGGTTTCCAGCAGGGCCAGGCCGGTTTGCACAGCGGTCAGACGGTGGTTGCCGGCGTCCGTCCCGAGGCCGAAGACCGCCATGGTACAGTCGCCCATGTACTTGTCCACCGTGCCTCCGTGACGGGCAATGCATTCCGACATCGGGCCGAAGAATTCGTTGAGCATCCGGCCCAGGGCCTCCGGGCTGCAGCGCTCTGACAGCGCCGTATAGCCCTGGATGTCGGCAAACAGGACCGAGCCCTCCACCGCGCGCCCGCCCAGCTCGACCCGGTCCAGGTTCTCCAGGATGTCCTGGGCGATGGCGTCCGATACGTAGCGGCGCAGGGCGGCCTCGACCTGGTCCTTGCGCAGCAGGTCGCGCGCCATGTCGTTGAAGGCATCGGTCAGCTGGGCGATCTCGTCCTGGCGCACCATGGGCAGGGGGTTGCCCTCGGCGTCCATCGGCCGGAAGCGCGAGCGCATGCTCTCGGCCAGGCGTTCCAGCGGCCGCACCAGGCGCTTGCTGATGTCGATCGCCAGCAGCAGGCTCAGCAGGAAGACCCCGATGGCCGTGGCAATCCCGGCATTCAGGGTGTTGCGGATGAGTTCCTGCATGGGCGAGGTGTCGATATAGGCCTCGATGTAGCCCACCTGCACATCCTGGAAGAGGACTTCGCGGCGGTACGGTTCCACCGTGGGCGCCAGGGGCCACACGCCGTCGGTGAGAGACTGCTCCGGCGGGGTTCCGGCACGCGCGACCTGGCCGCGATCGATCGCGTAGGCGGCGATGGATTCGACCCGCCCCTCCTCCACCAGCGAGTTCAGCAGGGTCTCCAGGGTCAGGTAGTCCTCCGCCAGCATCAACTCGGCCGAAGTGCGCGCGACCGGCGCCACCGTGATCTCGGCCTGGGCGCGAATCTGGTTGTCCAGCACATTGCTGACCTGGTTCAGCACCACGGCCGACAGGGTCACGATCCCGGCCAGCGTAAGCCCGGCGATGGCCGCCACGATCTTCCATGCGATCGGCAGATAGCGGGGCGTGAAGTCGGCCCCGCCGACATTCAGGCGGGCGCTGACACCGCGCTTGCGCCGCCCGATCACGAGGCATCCTCGCGTGGTGCGAGCCAGGGGGCCAGCCAGGCCCGCCAGTCGGCGAGCAGGGCGGAGGAGCGGGCCGCTACCGCGGAACGCTTGGCCAGGGAGCGACCGAACACCGGGCGGCCCCCGAGGTCGCACATGGCCCCGCCCGCGCGGGCGAGCATCAGTCCGCCGGCCGCGCTGTCCCAGGGGGCCTGTCCGCCATGCAGGTACAGATCGGCGCGCCCGGCCGCCAGCCAGGCCCACTCCAGGGCGCAGGCCCCGAGGTTGCGTTGCGACCGGAACGGGGCATGGCTGGCCAGTTCGCGCGCCAGTGGGGCGTCCAGCCGCTTGTAGTCGACCAGGGCGATGGCGCGTTTCAGCTCCGGGACCGGTGGTCGCCGGGCCGCCGGCGGGGTGGCGGCGTTGAGCTCCAGCGCGGTGTCCTCGGTCGCGGTGAACAGTTCGTCGCGAACCGGGTCGTAGGTCGCCCCGTGGGTGACCCGGTCGCCTGCAATGCGGGCGATGGAGATGGCGAAGAAGGGCATGCCGCCGGCGAAATTGGAGGTGCCGTCGAGCGGGTCCACCAGCCAGAAGGCCGGGGCGGTCTCCAGGACCTGTGCCTGTTCCGCGCGCGCCTGCTCCTCGCTCAACACCGGTTCGCGCTGCCCGTGCAGTCGCAGCAGCTCGCGCACCCGGGCGTCCACCGCGTGGTCGGCCTCGGTGATCACGCTGCCGTCGGCCTTGTAGTCCACGTCGATGCCGGCTTCGAAGCGCGGCAGGAGTTCTTGCTGTCCGATCACGCGCAGACCCCGGGCGAGATCGGAAAAGGGGATGGAGGTGGCAGTCATGCAGCCCTGGCAACGCCGATTGCGGAGTGAGTGAGCCGGATGCGGCCCGGTCGGCCCGGGCGAACTCGGCTACGAATGTGCTTATCATACCGGTCCATGACCGGCTTGATCATAATCCTCGCCCTGGCACTGGTCGCGTTCTACGTGAATGACACCTGGCGGGCCAACGAGCGGGCTCGCCGGGTGGGGCGCCAGGCGTGTGAACGGGCGGGGGTCCAGCTGCTGGATGCGACCGTTGTGCGTACCGGTCAGCGCCTGACGTGGGGCGAGCGCGGCCTGGCCCTGCAACGACACTATCGCTTCGAGTTCTCCGCCGACGGGGCGGGCCGCCACCCCGGCGAGATCTCTCTGGAAGGTCGGCAACTGAAGCGTGTGACCCTGGACTGGCCGGATGGTGGTCGCGAGTTTCAGGGGCCGGAGCGCGACGACCCGAGCGCGGGTGGTCCGGGGTGACGCTGAACGAGCTGCGTTATGTGGTGGCCGTCGCGGATGCCCGGCACTTCGGGCATGCGGCCGAGGCCTGTCATGTCAGCCAGCCGTCGCTGTCGGTCGCGGTGCGCAAGTTCGAGGAGGAGCTGGGGGTCACGCTGTTCGAACGCGGCCGCGGCGAGGTCTCCGTGACGCCGGCGGGTGAACAGGTCATCGCGCAGGCGCGGCGGGTGCTGGCCGAGGTGGAGCAGTTGCGTTCGGTCGCGGTGCAGAGCCAGGATCAGCTGTCCGGCCCGCTGCGGCTGGGCGCGATCTACACCATCGGCCCCTATCTGCTGCCGGAGCTGATTCCGGCGCTGCGCGAGCGCGCCCCGCATATGCCGCTGGTGATCGAGGAGAACTACACCGCGCGGCTGCGTGAACGGCTCAAGCAGGGCGAGCTGGACGCGATCATCATCTCGCTGCCGTTCGAGGAGTCCGGGGTGGTCACCCTGCCCCTGTACGACGAGCCGTTCATGGCCGTGCTGCCGGCGGCGCACCCGCTGAAGGACAAGGATCCGCTGCGTCTGGAGGATATGGCCGATGCCACGCTGCTGATGCTGGGCGCGGGCCATTGCTTCCGCGATCAGGTGCTGGAGCGCTGCCCCGACTGCCAGCGGACCGTGACCGCGGACGGCAGTACGCCGCGCAACCTCGAGGGCTCCTCGCTGGAGACGATCCGCCACATGGTGGCCTCGGGAATGGGGGTCACCATTCTGCCGTGTACGGCGGTGGGGGCGGATCGCTATGCCCAGCGCCTGCTGGCCGTGCGGCGTTTCGAGGATCCGGCCCCCAGCCGCCGGGTAGCCCTGGCCTGGCGCGCCAGTTTCCCGCGCCCGGAGGCCATCGAGGCCCTGCGCCGGGCGGTGTTGTCGACCCCCCTGACCTGCGTCGATTTCATCCAGCCCGGCTCGGGTCAGGGCAACCCGGATTGACCCGCCCGCGGCGGGTGGATGTCAGTTGCCGGCCAGCACGCGGTTGCGGCCGGCCTGCTTGGCGGCGTACAGGGCCTCGTCGGCGGCTTGGTAGGCCGACTGCAGAGTGGTATTGGGCCCGATGCCGGCCACGCCGATGCTGGCGGTCACCTTGACCGCGCCATCGCTCTCGAGCGTGGACTGGTCGCCTGCCGTGGCGGCGGTTCGCAGCGCGCCGATGGCCAGGCGGATGCGCTCGGCGCATTCCATCGCACGGCTCAGGTCGGCACCGGGCAGGACCGCCAGGAACTCCTCGCCGCCCATGCGCACGCACAGGTCGGATTCACGGGTGGTGCTGCGCAGGGTCTGCGCGACCAGACGCAGGATGTCGTCCCCCACGCTGTGGCCGTATTCGTCGTTGATCTGCTTGAAGTGATCGAGATCGATGGCCAGCACCGACAAGGGCCGCCCCTGACGGCGGCAGTCGGCCAGCCAGCGGGCGCCTTGTTTCTCGAATGCGCGGCGGTTGCCCAGGCCGGTCAGTTCGTCGGTCTCCAGGTTCTCGTTCAGGCGCTTGAAGCGCAGGGCATTGGCAAGCGCCGGAGCGGCCAGGCCCAGCAGGGCCTCGATCAGTTGCTGTTCGTCGTCGCTGAAGCGGCGCCCGCGCATCAGGATCAGCGAGCCCATGGTTTCGCCGTTCGCGCTCATCCCGTATTCGATGCGATGGCGATCCTCGTCGCCGCCGGACCAGGTCTCGTCGCTCTCCTGCAGGATGAAGAACCAGCCGCTGTGGTGAACCTGGGCATGCAGGTGCTCCTGCAGCCGGGCGAGGACCGTGCCCAGCTCCAGGCTGGATGACAGCGACTGGACAAACGCCAGGGCGTCAAAGGGGGTGCCGGCATCGCCGGTGGTCTTGCCCTTGGCGGATACCAGTCGCAGGTTGTGGGCGTTCCCGTCGCGGTTCATGGCTGTCTCGCTCGCAAAGATCCTGGGGTCGAAGGTAATGCGAGATCCATGCCATCGATCAAAACAATCGTCGAAACAGTGACTTGTTTGTCCTTTTGGTGTGCGAAAGACGGAATTCCGTCGGATTTTTGCCGCTTCCGGCAGGTGATGGCCGCCCGGACCGGCAAGGGGCGGCAATATCCTGACGCTAGGCGCATCTCGGATTTGGGCGATCGTCGCGAGCGTTGTGGGAGATCAGTCCCAAATCCGACAGGCTTCTAGTGTCGGCCGCCGAGTCCCGGGCCATGACCGGACTACATGAGCGCGCCCTTCGCTTGCCCTACACTGCGCGACATGATTCGACTTCAAGATATCGAGCTGCGCCGTGGCCGACAGGTCCTCCTGCAGCATGCCAGTCTGACCGTGCACGCCGGCTGGCGGGTGGGCCTGACCGGTGCCAACGGCTCCGGCAAATCCAGTCTGCTGGCGGCGCTGCAGGGTGAGCTGAGCCTGGATGCCGGCGAGATCGACCGGCCAGCCGACTGGGTGGTGGCGCACCTGCCGCAGGAGGTCCCGGGGAGCGCGCGTTCAGCCGTGGACTACGTGCTGGACGGCGACGCCGAGTTGCTCGACCTGCAGGCGCGCCTGGAGCAGGTCGCCGACGGCGCCGAACAGGCGCGCCTGTATGCGGCCCTGGATGCGATCGACGGCTGGACGGCGGACGCCCGGGCGCGGCGGCTGCTCGCGGGGCTGGGCTTTGCGCCGGCCGATGCCGACCGGCCGATGAGCGACTTCTCCGGCGGCTGGCGCATGCGCCTGGGGCTGGCGCGCACGCTGATGACGCGCTCCGATCTGTTGTTGCTGGACGAGCCCACCAACCACCTCGATGTCGAGACCATCCTGTGGCTGGAGGACTGGCTGGCGCGCTACCCGGGGACGGTCATCGTGATCGCGCATGACCGGCGGTTTCTGGATTCCGTCTGTACCCATATCGCGCACATCGAGCGCGGGGGCATCGCGCTCTATGCGGGCAGCTATACCCATGCCGAGGCCAAGCGCGCGGAGGCGATCGCCCAGAGCGAGGCGGCGGCCGCGAAGGTCGCGGCCGAGCGCGCCCATCTGGAGGATTTCGTGCGCCGCTTCCGGGCCAAGGCGAGCAAGGCGCGCCAGGCCCAGAGCCGCCTGAAACGCCTGGAGCAGCTCGACGAGGTCGCCGTGATTCGGGCCGCACGGCCGATCCACCTGGAGATCCCGACCCCCGAGCGTCTGCCGGACCCGCTCCTGGCGCTGGACCATGCCGAGGTGCGCTCCGGGGACCGCACCCGCCTGCATGCGACGAGTTTACGTCTGCGGCCGGAGGACCGGATCGGTGTGCTGGGGCCCAATGGTGCCGGGAAGTCGACGCTTCTGACCCTGCTGGCCGGCGAGCTGGCGCCCACCGCCGGCGAGCGCCGGGTCGAGCCGAGCCTGAAGGTGGGCTATTTCGCCCAGCACCAGAGCGAGCAGCTGGATCTGGGCGCCTCGCCCCTCGTGCATCTGCAACGCCAGGATCCGCGCGCCGAGGAACAGCGGCTGCGCAACTTTCTCGGTGGCATGGGCTTTCCCGGGGAGAAGGCGGATGCCCCGGTTGGCCAGTGCTCGGGCGGGGAGCGCGTACGCCTGGTGCTGGCGCTGCTGATCTGGCAGGCGCCTTCCCTGCTGTTGCTGGACGAGCCCACCAACCACCTGGATCTGGATATGCGCGAGGCACTGGCCGAGGCGCTGGAGAACTATGCCGGCGGTCTGGTGGTCGTGGCGCATGATCGCGAATTGCTGGCGCGGGTGTGCGACCGTTTCTGGCGCGTCGAGGACGGCCATCTGAGAGATTTCGACGGGGACCTGGATGACTACGCCCGGGAACTGCAGGCGCGCGAGCGCGAGGCCTTTGCCGCGAGCGAACCCGGCACCGGTGAATCGGCAGCCCGCAGCGCCCCGGCCCTGTCGCAGAAGGAGCGGCGCCAGCAGGCCGCACAGGCACGGGCGGCGCTCAAGCCGCTGAAGCAGCGCGCGGACCGCGCCGAGCAGGAATGCACCCGGGTGCAGGAGCGCCTGGAGGCCCTGGAGGCGGAGATGGCCGATCCTGCCCTTTACGAGGGCGAGGCGGCGGATCGCCTGGCGCAGCTGACCCGCGAGCAGGGGGAGCTGCGTGCCCGGCTGGAGGCCGTGGAGGGCGAGTGGATGGAGGCGCTGGAGGCACTGGAGGCGGCGCAGGCCGAGCCGATGGAGTGAGAAGCGATTCAAAGACCAACCCTTGAGATCGGGTATTGCGAGGTCTATACAGGAGGGGAATGCACCGGAACGAGGAGTGACCCCATGAATGCACAGGAACTGAATCGTCGCTGTGTCGAGCTCTTTCACCACCCGGATGCAAAGCTGCATTGCTGGCACCCGCGCATGTTCTGGGAGACCCACATGCTGGAGAACCCGAAGCCGGAAGACCTGCAGGAGCCGAAGGTGGATCTGCGCGAACTGGAGGTGATGCTGGCCGAGGCCGCGCACGAGCCCTCGCAGTGCGCCGAGGAACTGGAGCAGGAGGAGCCGGGCCGGGCTACGCTGATCCGTCACATGATCGAGCGCGGCGAGATGCCGCTGCTGCACCGGCCCCACTGATCAGCGTTTTCTGAATGGCTTGGGCCCCCAACGGGGCCCGGGACTCCGGATGCGGCGTCCCGCTTGCCGACCCCGGCGGTCCCGACTGCCGGGGTCTTTTCGTTCGGGGTATCCGTCCGGACCTTCCGGGGCTACTACTGGCGGATGAAATCCGAGAAATACAGTGCGGCGATCCGCGGGGAGCCGGTGATCTCTTCGAGCAATTCGTTCAGCTCGTGCGTGGCCTGGTTGCGCAGATCCTCGCGGGCGCCGCTGCCGGTCAGGCTGTCGGGGCTGCGGCCACCGAGGATGTGGATCAGGCGGTCGCGCACGGCGGGGATGTGTTCGCGGATGGCCCGGGCATCTTCCAGATTGTGGCCCTCCAGCTGGATGGAGGCCTGCAGGTAGCGTCCGCGATCGGCGGCCTCCATGTTCACGACCACGGGTTCCAGGGTCACGTAGTGGCTGTCCAGATCGTCCACGGCAAGAGCCAGGGGGGCAAGCAACAGCAGGAGAAGCCCCGACAGGGTCGGGGGCAGGAAACGAAGGGGGCTCGAGGTCATGGTGCGTGCTCCGGGGCGGTTTGCGTGCTGGAGGCGATCCAGTCGCCGCGTCGATGCGGCTCCTGACCGAAGTATGCCACCAGGTGATCATAGATGGCGGGCAGCCGCACGCGCAGCCGCGCGGGCTCGAAGAAGAAGGACTCCACCGCGACCGCCAGGAACTCCTCCGGGGCCGTGGCCGCGTACGGGTCCAGCGGCAGAGCCGACTCGTCGACCGTGCCGGCCTCCACCGCCTCGACAGTCTCCACGAAGCGGTCGAAGGCGCGGGAGAAATCCTCGGTCCAGGCGCGTGTGGACTGTCCGCGGGGGAGCGGGGGGAAGCCGTTGACCTCGCCGTTGCCGGCGTCCAGCACATGGGTCATCTCGTGGACGACCACGGCGCCGTCGCGTTCGACGTCATTCCACGACAGGATCACCGGCCCGCGCTCCCAGGCCTCGCCGGACTGGGGCATCGCGCCCTGATGCACGATGCCCGCCTCGTCTACCCACTCGTGTTCCGGCACGAAGGTATCCGGATAGAGGATCAGCGTGCGCCAGTCCCGGTACGGCGCCAGGCCCAGCTCCAGGATCGGGAGTGCCGCGTAGGCCGCGATCACCTGGCACTGCCACGGCTCGGGTTCCGCGGCGATCCCGATGAATTCCTTCTGCGCGAGGATCTGCCCGATCAGTTCGCGCAGCCGGGAGCGTTCCTCCGGTGTGAGGCGGGCGATGAACGGCACCCGCTGGCGCAGGGCCTCCCACTCGTCGTTGTCGAGGGGGACCGCCTCTGGTTCCAGTCCGGCGAACGGTCCCAGCAGGCGGCGGAACAGGCCTCGTAGTGGGAATTGCGGTGTCGAGTTCATCGCCCGATCGTCGCATGTTTGGCCGTGTCGCGTCCGCCTGCGGCAAAGGCTTGCCGGTGGCGGTTAAGGATTGCCGCTGTGCGGCCGTTAACCCTCTCGGGAATCCGTCCCGTTGAGGAACATCCATGCATATTGCCGATTATTCCATGCAGTTCTCGAGCCAGCGCCTGGCGCTGGAGGCTACCCGGCGCGAGATGCGCCTGACGGTGCGCGAAGGGGGCGGGGCCGCGCCCCCGGCGGAGCCCCGCCAGGGCGCCGGGCTGCCTGGACTTGTGAGCCCGGGCCGGGGCGAACGGCCGGACCCGGCCTCCGTTGCGGCCCTGCGCGCGCCCTTCGTGGGCGTGGCCCCGGCGGACAGTGAGCTGACGTCTGTGGACCAGCTGCGCACCGAACTGCTCCGGCTGATCCTGGAACGTTTTACCGGGCGCGAGATCCGCGTCGTGGACCCGGCGGACCTCCGGCCCGACGCGAACGCGGATGCGAACCCGCCGGCATTCCTCGAACCGCCCGCAGCCCGGCCCCCGGGCGCCCCGCGTGCGCCGGGCGGCCTTGCCGTGGCCTGGTCGGTGGAGCAGACCCGGGTGGAGATCGAGCGCACGGCCTTCCAGGCCCAGGGGCGGGTGCAGACGGCCGACGGCAAGACCATCGAGATCGACATTGCCCTGACCATGAGTCGCGAGTTCGTCGAGCACACCCGTATTCAGGGCGGTGTCGATGGCGAACTGCATGACCCGCTGGTGATCAATTTCGATGCCCCGGCGGCGGCATTGACCGAGACCCGTTTCGAATTCGACCTGGACGCCGATGGCTCACCGCAGCAGGTGGCCTTCCTGCAGCCCGGAAGCGGTTTTCTGGCCCTCGACCGATCGGGCAGCGGGCAGGTCGATGATGGCTCCGAGCTGTTCGGGCCGCTGACCGGGGACGGCTTCGCCGAACTGCGCCGCTTCGATCACGACGGCAATGGCTGGATCGATGCGGCGGACCCGGTCTATGACCGCCTGCGCGTCTGGACCCGCGACGCCCAGGGCCGCGATCAGTTGCTGGCCCTGGGCGAGGTGGGGGTGGGGGCGATCTACCTCGGACATGTCAGTACCCCCTTTGACCTGCGCCATGGCGGTGACAACAGCCTGCTGGGCCAGGTGCAGTCGACCGGCGTCTGGGTGGCCGAGGATGGCCGCAGCGGCAGCGTGCAGCAGATCGATCTGACGGCCTGACGGAACGCGGAGGCTCGTTCCTGCGTCGAGGGTTGTATAACGGCTACTCTGTGCTTTCGTCCACTCCCCGCGAGCGACCCGGCGCATGCGATTCGAGACCCTCTTGTGTTGGCGGCGGTCGGACCGACCGCCCCTGAAGCGCCCGCTGCCCGCCACCTGCATGTCGCGGGGGGGCGGCCGCCTGTCCCTGCTCATGATCCTGGCCGTGGGACTGGCCGGCTGTGGGGGCGAGTCTTCCGAAGCGGCTGACGAGCCCGCTGGCGAGGCGGCGACCCCGATCGCGGCGGTGGAGATGCAGCCGCGGGACCTCTCGCGCGAACTGCGACTTTCCGCGCGGGTCGAGCCGCGGGCGCGGGTGCGCCTGGCGGCTCGTACGGATGGCGTGGTCAAGGCGGTCCAAGTCGAGGAAGGCGACCGCGTCGGGCAGGGCGATATCCTGGTCGAGCTGGACGTGGCCGAGGAGCGCGCGGAGCTGGCGCGTGCCGTGGCGCACGCCGAGGAGGCGCGGCTGGAGTACGCCCGCAGCGCCGAGTTGCGGGACGAGGGGATTGCCAGCCGCGCCAGCTACGAACGGGCCCGCGCCGCGCTGCGTTCGGCCGAGAGCGAGCAGGCCCTGTGGCAGGCGCGGGTCGACTACGGGGCGCTTGCTGCCGGCCGCGACGGCGTGATTACCGAGCGGATGGTGGAGCCTGGAGAGGCCGTCGCGGCGCGCGATGCGCTGCTGGAGCTGGTCGATATTACTACGCTGGTGCTGCGACCCGGGGTGTCCGAGCTGGACGTGCGCGACCTGGTCGTGGGCCAGGACGTGCCCATTCGGCTCGATGCCTTTCCTGATACTGACTACGTCGCCGAGATTCGTCGCATCTTCCCGGCGGCCTCGC
Source organism: Thioalkalivibrio sp. ALE17 (assembly GCF_000425605.1). Lineage (NCBI taxonomy): Bacteria > Pseudomonadati > Pseudomonadota > Gammaproteobacteria > Chromatiales > Ectothiorhodospiraceae > Thioalkalivibrio > Thioalkalivibrio sp. ALE17. The sequence goes on along the minus strand of NZ_AUDT01000002.1, from coordinate 83,309 downwards.
CGGATTCCCAGCAGGTGACGGTGGAGATCGCGCTGCCGGCCGAGGCCGCCGACAACGGCGTGCGTCCGGGTAACCTCGCACGCATCCGCATGACCGTTGATGAGCGCCCGAACGCCCTGGCGGTGCCGGCCGCGGCGATCGGCGAGGACGATGACGCGCGCTATGTGTACGTGGTGGTGGATGAACAGCTGGAACGGCGCACGGTCGAGACCGGTGTGACCCGGGGCCCCTGGACCGAGATTACCGAGGGTCTGGAAGAAGGCGAGATCGTGCTGGCGACCAATCCGATCGACATGCGCGAGGGTCAGCGGGTGCGCATTGTCGGCTGGCGGGGCTAGGGCATGGCCGATGCGGGGGACTCCCAGCGCCCACACGGGCGGGTGACCAGCTTCTCCATCCGCCGGCCGGTCGCGATCATGGCGCTGGCCTCGGTGGTGATCGTGCTGGGCATGTTCTTTGTCGACCGCCTGCCGGTGGACCTGCTGCCGCATGTCGAGTACCCGCACATCCGGGTCACGGTGAACCACCCGGGCACCGCGCCGGAGGTCATGGAGGAGCAGGTCACACGAGTGCTGGAGCGCAATCTTGCGGCGACCGAGAACCTGACCCGGATCTACAGCCGCGCCTCCGAGGGGCGCACCAACGTCAACCTGCTGTTCGAATACGGGACCAACCTGGATCTGGCATTGCAGGATGCGGCGCGTCACCTCGAGCTGGCGCGCACCCAGTTGCCGGACGATTTCGAATCCCTGCGCCTGTACAAGTTCGACCCGTCGCAGGACCCGATCTGGGAGGCGGGCTTCTCCTCTACCGTGCGTTCCGAGACCGCGGTGCGCGACTGGGTGGAGCACGAGCTGGCCCCGCAGTTGATCGCCATCCACGGGATCTCCTCGGTGGAGGCCTCCGGCGGCCAGCAGCGCGAGCTGGAGGTGATCCTCGACCAGGAACGGGTGCGCGGCTACGGCCTGTCGATGGCCGCGATCAGCGAGACGCTGGCGGACGAGAACCGCGAGGTGGCCGGTGGCTGGGTGACCTCCGACACCTTTGACGTGATGGCCAAGACCGAGGGCCTGTTCACTTCCGAGGCGGATGTGCGCAACGTGCTGATCCCGCTGCCGGGGCCGCAGTCGGCGCATGTGCGCCTGGGCGAGCTGGCCGAGGTGCGCGACGGCCACCGCGAGCAGCGCCTGTTCATCCGCCTGGATGGCACGCCGGCCGCGCGCGTGTCGGTGTTCAAGCTGCCGGAGGCCAATACCGTCGAGTCGGTGGATGCCGTGCGCGGGACGCTCCAGCGGCTGGAGCGCTCCGGGTTTATCCCCGAGGACATCCAGTGGGAGGTGGTCAGCGACTCGGCCCCGTTTATCCGTGGCGCGGTGTCCTCCGTGGGCACTGCCGCAGTCCTCGGTGGCGTGCTGGCGATGCTGGCGGTGTTCCTGTTCCTCGGCAGTCTGCGCAAAAGCTTCATCATCGGGCTGTCGATCCCGATCGCGCTGATGGCGACCTTCGCGATGATGGGGCTGGGCGGATTGACCCTGAACATCATCAGCCTGGGCGGGCTCGCGCTGGGCGTGGGGCTGCTGCTCGACAACGCGATCGTGATGCTGGAGAACATCTACCGCCATCGTGACAAGCTCGGGAAATCGCCGGAGCAGGCCGCCCACGACGGGGCGGGCGAGGTCGTCTCGGCGGTCACCGCCGGCACGCTGACCAATCTCGCGGCAGTACTCCCGTTCCTGCTGATTACGGGCATCGGGGCGCTGATCTTCCGCGAGCTGATTCTGACGCTGTCGTTCGCGATCATCGCCACACTGGCCGCAGCGATCACGCTGGTGCCGATGCTGGCGGCCCTGCTCGCGCGCATCCGCTGGGAGAGCGGGCTGGACCGGACCTGGCTGCTGCGCGGCTTCGACCGCGGGGTGCAGGGCCTGCGCCGACGTTACCGGCGTCTGCTGCCGAAGGTGCTGCGCGCGCGCTGGGTGGTGCTGGGCGCCGCCGGGGTCCTGCTGGTCGGCGCCATCCAGGTGGGCGGCGAGCTGGGTACCGAGTTCCTGCCGCAGGTGGACGATGGTCAGGTCAGCGTGCGCATGGTCCTGCCGCCGGGTACACCGCCGCACGAGACCGATGCCGCCGCCCGCGACATCGAGGCCGCACTCGAGGAGCTGCCGCATGTCGAGAGCGTGTTCGCCATGGTCGGCGGGCATCTGGGGGGTGGCGTGGTCAACGAGCGCCCGGGGACGTCCAATCTCACGGTGCAGCTCACCCCGGCCGGACAGCGTGAAATGACCGCCGGGCAATGGGTGGCCGAGGCACAGGCGGCGATGGACGAACTGGACCTGCCCGGGGCGCGGATTACCGTGCGCCCGCCGCGTATCGACGGGTTGCAGTTCAGCGTGACTGGCGACGACCTGTCGATCGGCGTGGTGGGGGCGGATCTGACCGAGATGCGTACCATCGCCCGAGAGATCGCGGGGCGCCTGGAGGGCATCCCGGGCCTTGAGGGCGTCGAGGTCGGGCGCGAGGACCAGAGCCCGATTCTGCGCGTACACGTGGATCGCGAGCGCGCGGCCGCGCTGGGCCTGCAGGTGGGCACGGTCGGTCAGACGATCCGCGATGCGGTGGAGGGTGCGGTACCGACCCAGTATGTACGCGATGACCGCGAATACGACTTGCGCGTCCGCCTGCCGCGCGAGGATGTACAGGACACGGCCACACTGGGACGGATGATCCTGTTCCGTGATAACGGCGATCCCGTACGGCTCGCCGACGTGGCCGAGTTCGAGATCGGCGAGGGGCCCGCCCATATCGAGCGCGAGAACCAGAGCCGGGTGGTGCGGGTGAACGGCGATATCAATACCGAGGTCAGCGACGTCGGTTCGGTGATGGCCGAGGTCGAACAGCGTCTGGCCGAGGTGGAGGTACCCGAGCACTACAGCCTGCTGATCGGGGGCGAGTGGGAGACCATCCAGGAGACGCAGCGCGAGATGGCCACCGTCGTTGCGCTGGCGATCTTCCTGGTCCTGGTGGTGCTGGCGGTTCAATACGAGCGCCTGGCCAATCCGCTGGTGATCGTGGCGGCGGCCCCGCTGTCGCTGATTGGCGTGGTCGCGATCCTGTGGGCCACGAACACGCCGGTCTCCGCGCCGGTGATGATCGGCGCGATCCTGCTGATCGGGGTGGTGGTGAACAACGCGATCCTGCTCGTCGAGTACATCGAACAGGGCCGTCGACGACGCGGCCTGAGCCCGGCGCGCGCGGTGGTGGAGGCGGGTGCACTGCGCCTGCGTCCGATCCTGATGACCACCCTGACCACGGTGCTCGGCATGTTGCCGCTGGCCATCGGCCTCGGTGAGGGTGCGGAGATCATGCGCCCGCTGGCGCTGACCGTGGTCGGCGGCCTGATCGCCGGGATGATCCTGACGCTGCTGGTGGTGCCCTGCCTGTACCTGGTGGTGAACCGCGCCGCGGAGCGCGTAAAGGGAACGCTGGCGACCCGGTCACGCGAGCCCTCGGATATGGGGGCGATCAGTTAGGATGCCCGGCATCCGGAACATCACGAATGACGAGGAGAACGGGATGAGACGCGTAATCGGAAGTGGCGTAGTGCTGTTGGCGATGCTGGCGGGAGGGGTACCCGCGCAGGCCGACGAACTGCATACGGTCGAGCAGCTGAGTCAGGCGCCGGCGGAGCTCGAGGGCGAAGAAGTGCGCCTGGAGGGCATCGTCGGGCGGGTGAACGAGGACATCATGGGCCGTAACTTCATCCACTTCGTGGACGGCACGGGAAGCGAGGGGGACTACATCACCATCACCTCCACCGAACTGCCCGAGGTGGGGGATCGCGTCTCGGTCACCGGGACGCTGATCCTGGATCGTGACTTCGGGGCCGGCTACACCTATCCCGTGATCATCGAAGGAGCCCGCTTCAGCGAACGCTGAAGCGGGTAATGCAGGGAAGCATGATGAAAAATTTGCTCGGTTTGTTGGCGGCTTGCGGGCTGGGCGTTGCGTTGATGGTGTTGAGCGGGTGTGCCTCGAAGCCGCCGGGCCATTCACTCGCAGAGACCATCAACGACTACCGCGAGGCCCGCGGTCTGACGGCGATCCCGTGGTCGCCGGCATTGGCCGAGGTGGCGGAGGTGCATCTGGCGGACGTCGAGGCGCACGACCCGGCGGCCCGCCAGTGCTCGCTGCACAGCTGGTCAGACGACGGCCCCTGGACCCCAAGGGAAACACTGATCAATGTACACCCTCGCGTTGGTACCCCAGGTTTTCCGAGACAAGGCGCGTCGCGCAGCGGGTAGTGGTCCTACCCGCAAGCGACGCAACGCAGGATCGGGGAACCTGGAGTGCCAACCCCGAAGGGGCTCGGCCGCTTTTGCGCGCGCACGGCGTTGCGGCTCCCTTGTGCAGAATGACTGCACGGCAGTCACCGCGCCTTGTTCGCACGCAAAAGCGACTCGAGCGCGAGGGTGTACATTGATCAGTGTTTCCCTTGCTGCTACCGGGCGGGCGATCCGGCCTCCGCGCAGTGCATGCGTGACAAGCCGCGCGAGCTGATCGGTGATGGGTATCCGCACTCCGGGTTCGAGATCGTTGCGTGGCGTAGCGAGGCCATGACCGAGGCGACCGCGCTGGAGATCTGGCGCCGGAGCCCGGCGCACTATGCCGTGCTGGCCAACGAGGGCGTCTGGGCCTCCCGGGAATGGCAGGCGCTGGGCGCGGCGTTGTCCGACGAGCATGCAGTCGTCTGGTTTGGTCTGGAGCCGGATCCGGCGACGGAATAATCGTCAGTCGCCCAGGTGGCGCTTGAGCCACTCGAGGCGCTCCTCTGGCCAGTCCGCGGCCGTGACCGCATGCCAGGCGTCGATGTAGTGCTCGGTGGCGTAGACATGGCCGTAGCCGCGCGGGGCAGCATCGCCGATGGTAACGTCCACCGCCAGTTGCAGCATGGTGACCACCGGGTACCAGGTCAGGTCGGGCGAGACATCCGGGCCGCGTGGTGACTGCATCCACTCGGGCTTGCGGTACAGCGCCTGGGGCTCGAAGAAGGTGACCGGGTCACTGGCGTACTGCAGGTAGACGATGCGCATCGGGCCCCATTCGGCGCCGGGGATATCCAGGTGGTTCTCCTGGTTGGTGAAGCGCACCACCGAGCTGTCGCGAAAGCGCGGCAGCCAGGCCGGGGAGTCCGGCTGGCGCTGGCGCGTGATGTCGCGCCAGGTCTCGCTACGAAACGGCGGGCCGGCCCACAGCGCGCCGGAGAACGGATCGCCGATCACGTCGTACAGATCCGCGGCGCGCTCGGAGTTCAACGCGCCCAGACTCAGGCCGTAGAGGTACAGCTCCGGGCGGGCGTCCGCCGGCAGCTGCTTCCAGTAGCCGTAGATCTCCGCGAACACCGCCTGGGCCGTCTCGTGGCCGTACTGCGACTCGGCCATCAGCGACAGCCAGCTGGGCAGGTAGGAGTACTGCACGGCCACGGTCGCTACATCGCCGCCGTGCAGATACTCGACCGGCTGGATCGCGCGGTTGTCCACCCAGCCGCGCCCGGTGGGGGTGGCCAGCACCAGCACCGAACGGTCGAAGGCATTGACCCGCAGCATCTCCTGCAGGGCCAGTCGTGCGCGTTCCTCGATGGTCTCGGCGGCATTCAGGCCTACGTAGACGCGGATCGGGTCCAGGGCCTCGCCCGCGGCGAAATCGCGGATCGTGCCGGCATCCGGAGCCTGTCCGACGAAGCGCTGTCCCTGGCGCCCGAGCCCTTGCTCCCAGCTGACCAGCGAGGCCGGGCTGCCCGTACGGAACGTCGCCGTCGGTTGTTCGACCCCCGGGTATTCGCGCACGTCGAACTGCTGGAAGCTGCGGTCCGCGGTGCGCAGGCCGTATTCCAGAATTACCCCGTCAATGACCGCCCAGAACACCCCGGCGGCGACCAGCACACCGATCACGTTCGACAGCCGGCGCGGGATGAAACGGCGCAGATGGCGGGCGAGAAACCGTACCAGCAGCTGAAACAGCCGTCCGACCGCCAGGGTGGCGGCGAACACCGCCGCCGCGATCAGCCCGAGCCGGATCGGGAAGCCGCCGTCTACCGGCTCTTGCTCCATCAGGGCGCGGATGCTGTTCTGCCACTCGGTGGCCTGCCACAGGAAGATCAGCACGATCAGCACGGCGCCGCCCCCGGCGATGACCACCAGGGTGTTGTGCGTGCGCTCGCCGAATTCCGGCAGCTCCAGATAGGACCACAGCCAGTGGAAGAACACGCCCAGCCCGTAGCCGGCCGCCAGCGACAGTCCGGACAGGATGCCCTGCACGTCGTCGGTACGCGGGATCAGGCTGGGGGTCAGCGACGCGGCAAAGAACAGCGTGGCCAGGATCAGCCCCGGGATCGACAGGGTCCCGAGGATACGGGTGGCCCAGCCGGGCCAGATGAAGCGCCGCAGGCGGGTTTGCAGGCGGGCGACGATGGACATCGCGTGAGCACTTCCTTGATGAACAGAAGGGCTTATCCTGTTCGCCCGCTCGGGCGGGTTCAAGTCTCCACCGTGAGCGCCAGTCTGCTTTGGAACCTATTGGGCGTTGTCGCCCGGGCTGCCAGCGTCGGCGTGGCGAAAGCGGAAGCAGCCCTCGACCATGCGCAGGGCCACGCCGAACAGCGCGACCTGCAGCAGGAGCCCGCCGGTGGCGGCGCCCAGTGCGAGGCCGGTGGCCAGCCCCAGGGCCATCAGCAGCATCAGCAGGGTGGCGGCGAGGCGGCTGCGCAGCCAGCCGCCGACCAGCGCCAGCAATGCCACGAGTGTGCCTTCGAGCATCGTGGGCATGTGCTGCACCAGCACGCCCAGCATCACCACGATGACCCCGGCGAAGACCAGGACCCAGCCGGCCACCCGCGCCAGGCGGCGGGCCTGCTCGGTGTCATGGATGGATTGCAGCAGCAGGAGCAGGTCGGCGCCGGCCCCGGCCCAGTGGCGCGATCGCGATTCGTTCATGTGACCACGGTACTACAGCGCCATGACGCCCGGGTGACAGGATTAGCGCGCGGTTATCGCCGGGTCAGTATGGACTCGAGATCGAAGGCCTCGGTCGCGGTTGCCCCGGACTCGGCCTGTTGCATCGAGCCATGGTCCGACCAGTGCAGCAGGCTGAGGTGGCCTGAGCGATCTTCCACCAGGGCCGTGCAGTGCTCGACCCAGTCACCGTCGTTGCAGTAGAGGATGTCGCCGAACGCCTGGACGTTCGGCTTGTGGATATGGCCGCAGATGCAGCCATCGAAGCCGCCCTTGCGCGCGGCGGTGACGGCGGCATGCTCGAAACGCTGGATGTATTCCCGCGCCGCCCCGCTCACGCGGGTCTTGAGCCAGGCCGACAGAGACCAGTACGGATGCCCGAGGCGGCGTCGGATGGTGTTCAGGTAGCGGCTGCCGCGCAGCAGCAGGTTGTAGCCAAGATCGCCCAGGGCGTGTACCAGGCGACTGTGGCGTACGAGCCCGTCGAACTCGTCGCCATGGGTTACGCGGAAGCGCCGGCCATCGGCGGTCCAGTGCACCAGTTCGCGTTCGATGCGCACGCCGCGGATCTCCGAACCGACAAAGCCGCGCACCAGTTCGTCGTGGTTGCCGGGGATGTAGATGACCTCGACCCCGTGCAGGGCCAGCGACAGGACCTGCTCGACCACCGCCGCCTGGGTCGCGTCCCAGAAGATGCGCCGGCGCATGGCCCAGATGTCGAATACATCGCCGACCAGTACCAGGCGATCGCAATTGACCTGGCGCAGCAGGTCCAGCAGGTAGTCCGCGCGGCACTCCCGGGTGCCCAGGTGCAGGTCGGACAGGAACAGGCTGCGGCAATCCAGGGTGGCCATCGCGGGCTCCCGCTCGGGGTTTTGCCGAGCATCGCGCATCCGGGTGACGCCACCATGGCGTTGCAGTGACGATTGCGTGATGACGGTGGCGGGTGGCTAGGGCCAGAGAACCAGCAGCCAGATCAGGGTGGCGTTGGCAAAGCCCAGCAGCACGGCGGCCGATCCCATGTCCAAGGGAGACGCTGATTTAATCGCACGTCCGCGTTGGTGCCCCCTGTTTCCCGAGACAAGGCGTGTCGTGCAGCGGGTAGTGGTTCTACCCGCCCGTTTTTGATGGATTCGGGGCGCAACGCAGGATCGGGGAACAGGGGGCACCAACCCCACAAGCCATTGAAAGCAGGGGCTCGGCCGCTTTTGCGCGCGCACAGCGTTACGGTTCCCTTGTGCAGAGTGACTGCACGGCAGTCACCGCGCCTTGTTCGCATGCAAAAGCGACTCGAGCGCGGACGTGCGATTCAATCAGCGTCTCCCTTGGCACGCGCGGCCAGCTTGTGGCGTTCCGGCCCGAACCGATCCACGGTGGCCTCGATGCCCGAGTTCAGTACCTCGATGATCAGGATCAGGAACAGGCTGCCGAGCAGCAACGCGCGTTCCACTCCGGTATTGCCGACCACCAGTGAGAGTGGCGCCAGGATGACCACCAGGATCAGTTCCTGACGAAAGGCCTCCTCGTGGCGAAAGGTGGCGCGCAGGCCTTTCCAGGAGTACCCAAAGGCCCGCAGGATGCGGGTGATGCCGGTGGCGCCGCCGTTGGCCATGGTCGCTTGGTCCGCTGGAGTGGGAAGGGCCGTCAGCGAGGACCGTCGGCCGCGGTATGCGGGGTGCCGAGCGCGTCGTTCGGGCTCAGCAGATCCTGATACACGGTCAGCAATTGTTCGGCCATACGCCGCTCGCTCCATTCCCGCGCCCATGCGGCGTGGGCTGCGCGCATGGTGCGCTGGCGTTCGGGATCATCGAGGACGCGGGCCACCCGCTCGGCAAACACCGCGGGCTCCTCGGGAGCGACTTCGGCACCGGATGCGTCGGTGAGGATGTCGCGCGTGCCCAGGCGCGCCGTGGAGACCACGGGCAGCCCGCAGGCCATGGCCTCCAGCAGGACCAGACCCTGCGTCTCGGTTGCGGAGGCAAACACGAATGCATGCCCGGCGCGGTAGCAGTCGACGAGCGATGTCTCGCGGTCCAGATACCCGCACCAGTGCAGGTTGTCCTCCAGGCCCATCTGCGCGGCCTGGCGCTGCAGGGCAGCCCGGGCCGGTCCCTCGCCCGCGATCAGCAGCAGGACGCCGGGCGACGCTCGCGCAGGTGCTGGAGCATCTGCAGCAGAAAGCCGATGTTTTTTTCGAAGGCGATGCGCGACACATGTACCAGCATCTCGCGGCCGGGTGCGATGCCCCGCTCCGCCCGGAACAGGTGGCCGTCGCCTCCGGTCCAGGCCTGTGGGTCGATCCCGGTGGGCAGGCGCACGATGGGCGTCTTGATCCCGTACTCCAGCAGGGCCTGGTGCAACGCGGTCGACGGGGCGATCACCCGGTCGACCGCGTTGCACTGCGCGCGCGAGATGCGCCGCGCCAGCCCCCGCAGCCACTTGGCGGGCAGCCACGGCAGGTAATGCTGCAGATACTCTTCGAAGAAGGTGTGGTAGGTCTCGATGACCGGGACCTGCCAGTCGCGCGCCAGCTTGAGCCCGGCGTAGTGCGCCACGAAGGGGGTGTGGACATGGATCACGTCGGCCCGTTCGATCCCGGCTTCCCGCAGGGAGCGGCGGATGAGGCGAGGCTTCAGGATGCGGTCCTCCGGATCCACTACCAGGTAGCGCGACGGGATGCGGATCAGGTCCGGGTCCTGCGGGTCGGGGCCGGGGTGCGCGCCCAGTCCGGGGTAGGCCGGCACCACCAGCGTGACGCGATGGCCCAGTTGTCGGAGCTGTGCGCGGAAACTGGCCAGCGAAGTGGAGACCCCGTTGATCCGGGGGAAGTACACGTCGCTCAGCATCAGAATGTGCACGGCTGCACCTTGGGACGAGACTCAGGTCCTGTAGTGTGGACCGGGGGTGTGACCAGGTGATGACGACATTGCGACGGAATTGTTGCGCGCGCAGACCGCCGGTTCGGGTTTCGGGCCGTACCGCGTACCCCCGCCCGATGCGCCTTATTCGGTCGTAGAGGGCTCGGACGATCGCCCCTGTTGCAGCTCGCGCAGGCGTTCGGTGATGCCGGGGTGGTCGAATTCACGCGCGCCGATGGCGCGATAGGCGATGCGGCCCTCGGGGTCGATCACGAAGGTGGTGGGGATGCCGCGCACCGGCCAGGTATCGATCGCGCTGGCCGCGCGGTCCAGCAGCAGGGGAAAATCCACCGGGTAGTCGGCGGTGAAGAAAAAGATGCGATCGGCGTCCTCGCCGACGTTTACCCCGAGTACCACCAGCCCGTCGGGGCCCAGTCCCTCCCATAGTCGCTGCAGGGAGGGCAGTTCGTCCCGGCACGGCGGGCACCAGGTCGCCCAGAAGTTCACGACCACGACGTGGCCGCGGTAGTCGCGCAGGTCGTGTGCATGACCGTCGAGGTCCTCCAGTGTCAGGGGAGGAGCGTCCGGGCGTGGCTCGATCGCGGTGAGGGACTCGGTCGCGGCCGGGGCGGTCATGGCGGCCAGGATTAACAGGATCAGGAGGGTCGCGAGCTTTGGCATGGCGATCATCCTCCCGCCTCGCCGGCGCAGCGCAGGTCGGGCAGCCGCGCCTCGTGGAGCTCCCCGGCCGCGCGCCAGCGCAGGGTCAGATCAAAGGGCGTGCCCGGCGGATGGTCGAACAGGATCATGCCCATCAGCCAGTCGCCGGGTTCGAAACGGTGTTCGCCGGGGAACAGGGCCCAGCGAAAGGCGATGCGGGCGGCTTCGGGGGCCTGCCGTCGGTCCCAGGTTGCCTCCCAGTCCCAGTTCGGGCGCGGGCGGATGAGCCCCTCCGGCCCCTGGCTGCTCCAGTCGTGGAGATTGACCTCGATAGGGGTGTGTGGGCGGTTGTTGCGCAGGATCGCCTGGAAGACGCAGTGCGCCGCAATGAGATCGGCATGTTCGGTCTCGAAGCCGCGTCCCAGGAAGAACGCGCGGGTCTGATCGGGCAGCAGCTGCGCAAGCTCCAGCGAGACGCCATCGCCCTGCCACGTCCAGGTGATCAGGCCGCTGGTGGCGTCCGTGCGAGCCTGCAGGGTTTCCGTGGCGCTGGCCGACGCCATGGGCGTGGCCAGCGCCAGCAGGGCCAGGACGCAGATCATGGTCTCACGGGCAAGCGATCCATTGGGGCCGGGCCGCCTACGGTCCGCCGAGGACATGATCGAGCAGCGCCTCGAAGGCCGGTTCGGCGTTCTTCGCCGCGCGCTCCAGGCTCGGATGCGGCTGCAGGGTGGTCATGAACTTCGGGTGCAGCATGGACAGTTTTGTGTTGCCGTTCTCTTCGTACAGACCGATATGGCCGCAGGGCATCATCGCGCCGACGTGCAGGCCGGCATCCAGGATGTCGGGCCCCAGCGGCAGGTAGCAGACCTTCAGGGCGGTGATGTCGCCACCGGCCAGGCCGAACTCGGCCAGGAAGATCCAGTCCTCCTCGTTCTCCGCATACTCGCGAATGGCCCGGGCCAGGTCCTCGCGGGACTGTTCGCAGTCGCGGATGATGAAATGATCGTCGGGCTCGGACGCCGCCAACGGGGCGGCCAGGCCCAGCGCAAGGGCGGCGGTGATGGCCAGTGCCAGGGTCGTGATCGGGTGTTGTGCGCTCATGGCAATGCCTCCTTGGGTTGTTATCGGGTGGCCACGTACCAGTTGTTCTGCAGGTCGTGGGCCAGCTGGTGTACGCGGATGTCGCGGAAACCGGCGCGCTGCAGGTAGTCGCGGGCTAGCGGTTCGCCCCACATCGCACCGAGCCCGGGGCCGCCCCGGGCGAGCGATACCGGCATGCAGTGCATGCAGGAGACGGTGTAGAGAAAGGGTGCGAGCGGGTGATCGAGATCGCCCTGGATCTGTCCAGAGCCGCGGATGTCCTGCATCAGGTAGATCCCTTCGGGTACCAGCGCGCGATGGATGCCGCGCAGGACCCCCTGGGGATCGGCCTGGTCGTGGATGGCGTCGAAGGTGGTGATCAGTTCGAAGCTCTGGGCCTCGAGACGGTGCCCCATCTCGGCGGCGTCGGCCTCGATGAACACGACGTTGTCTAGCCCCTCCGCTTTTGCCTCGGCGCGGGCGCGCGCGATGGCCTGTGGCGAGAGATCCAGTCCGGTGAATTCGCTGCGAGGGTAGCGCCCCGCCAGGTGGTTGATGATGCGCCCGCTGCCGCAGCCGACATCCAGCACGCGGATGCCGCGCTCGAGATGATCGGTCAGGCCCGGCACCAGCGGCAGGATGGCGCTCTCCAGCGAGGACAGGACGGACTGGCCGCTGTCCTCGGCCATGACCTCGTGGAAACGCGTGTAGCGCCCGTAGGGCACGCCGTCACCGGTCTGGAACGCGGTGGCAATCGCGTCCTCCACGGCGCCCAGCACTGCGATGTACTGGGCGAACACCGCCAGGTTGTCGGCCGCGGCGGCGCGGGTGAGGCATGCGGCATGCGCCGGCGGCAGGGCAAAACGTGGCCCGGTGGGTTCCACCGTGACGATCCCCGCCGTGGCCATCGCGCCGAGCCATTCGCGGACATAGCGTTCGTTCAGGCCGCTCGCTGCGGCGATTGCCTCGGAGGTCGACGGGGGGCGCCCGCGCAGGGCATCGAACAGTCCGGTCCGGTGCCCGAGTGAGAGCATCAGGCACAGCGCACCGTGATTGAGGACCTCGACCAGGTGGCCGGCAAAGGCCTCCACGGCCTGTGGTGACGCAGGGTATTCCGGGTCGGACGGCATGCGGGTGACCTCCGCGATGGCGCCGGGGGTTGGCTTTACCCGGAGCCTAGGCCGTGCGGTGATCCCCCGCGGTCACGGACTTGCGGGGCGTGGGCGAATCTTGCGGTTGTGCGTCAGGGTGTTTCGGGGCCGTCCGCGCGGGTGATTGGCGGCGCCCCGTACTGATCACGGTAGGCGCCGGGTGCCATGCCGAAGGCCTGCCGGAAGTGGCGGGCCAGTTGTTGCGGGGTGTAGCCGGTGGCCGTCGCGATCTCGCCGATGCTCGCGTGCGACTCGGTCAGCAAGGCGCGCGCCCGCTCCAGACGCAGCTGGGTCAGGTAGCGGTGGGGCGGCTGGCCGTGGGTCTCGCGGAAGGCGCGGGCGAAGTGCCAGGGGGAGAGGTCGCACAGCGCGGCGAGTTCAGCGAGACGGATCCGCTGGTCGAGGTAAGTCTGCATGTAGTCGATGACCTGTGCCGAGCGGTGCGGTGCGAGGCCGCCCCGGCAGCGGTCGGCCGGGGCGGCCTGGCTGGTCAGGCGGGCCAGGCGCACCACCAGTGCGGCCATCATGCTGTCCACGAACACGTGTGCGGCGGGGTCCTCGCGACCCATTTCCTGCCACAGACACTCCAGGCCCTGGGCGATCAGCGGGTCGCTGTGGTGGCGGTTGTGAACGGGGCCGAAATCCAGCGGGTCGTCGGCGGGCCGGTCCAGGCAACGGCGGGCCAGGTCGGCGGGGATGGCGATAAACCGTACCCTCGCCGCGTCCGTGACCCGGCACCAGGGCGTGGCCCCCGGGGCCACGGCCACGAAATCGCGGGTGCGGGTGTGTCCCGAGAAGCGCCCGGCGCCGAGATCGCAGACGTAGCGGAATGGGGCCCCGGACGACTGGCTCAGGACCAGGTCATCGGAGGCCGGGGTGTGGAACAGGCCCGGTGGCTGACGGGTCTCCAGCATGGCGACCGCTGGCGAGGCAGCCGCGCGGGTCTCGCGCAGGTGCGGTCCCCCGTTCCCGCGGGCGTAGTGCTCCAGCATGTTCGGCCATGGTTGCGGCATTTTCTCACCCCGCATGTCCTGTATAGGCCATGCCGGTGCCGCCTGCCAGATTCAGCGGTAGACGCGAACCTCCTGGGCCCAGCCGTCCACGCCGCGATTGGCACAGAACGCCTGGACGTGGCCGTCGGCGTAGCGGATCTCGACGTTGAAACCAGCCCCGGGCGGGTGGTTCAGGGCCACCCGCCGGTGCTCGCCGGGCGCGATCTCGCCCTCGCGAATGCTGGATTCGGACAGGTCGTGCCCGAAATCGAAGTGCACCGCGCGGATGGTCGTGTCGCTGTCATTGTGCAGCGTGACCATCAACGCGCCCTCGGTCGGGGGGCGCTCCACGCCCCAGTGCATCAGCCCCGCACCCATCGCGAGTCCGAGCACGAACAGCCCGGTGGCAGGGGCGCGCAGGGCGTCTACCAGGATCTCGTCCCAGCTGCGGCGTTGTGTGTCCGGTTCCATGCGGCGCCCGATGTCTTGTGTATAAGAAAAACCTAATTTAATAGGACCGGCAGGGCAAGGTCATCCGCGCCTTGCGTGGGAGCCGTCTCCTGATCGGCGTTGCGCGGTTTTCGGGTGCCGGTCGACGGTGCATGTGACCCCGCAGGCGCATTCGGGTATGTTCGCCGGGTTTGATTGGAGCAGGACAGCACGCCCGTGGGAACCGACGAACGCAATCTGCAGGGACTGGTCGCGCAGCTGGCGGAGCGCCTGGCGGGCACCGGCCTGCACGGGCGCATTGGCCTGGAGAAGGAGACCCTGCGCGTCGGCCCGCAAGGGTCGCCAGCCCTGACCCCGCACCCGGCGGCGCTGGGTTCGGCGCTGACCCACCCGAATATCACGACCGACTACTCCGAGGCCCTGCTGGAGCTGGTGACCCCGCCGTTTGACGATGTGCGCGAGACGCTGGGCTTCCTGCATGACCTGCAGGCCTTCGCCGCGGCCAATGTCGGCGACGAGACCCTGTGGTCGACGTCCATGCCCTGCGTGACCGCCGATGACAACGCGATCCCGGTCGCGCAGTACGGCACGTCCAACGCCGGACGCATGAAGACCGTCTATCGCGTCGGGCTGGGGCACCGCTACGGACGCAAGATGCAGGTGATCGCCGGGGTGCACTTCAACTATTCCCCGCGCCCCGAGTTCTGGCCGGCGCTGGCGCAGGTGCTGGGCGAGCAGGATGACCGCGCGTTCCGCGACGAGCGCATGATGGGCATGATCCGCAACCTGCTGCGCTTCGGCTGGCTGGTGCCGTATCTGTTCGGGGCCTCGCCGGCCGTGTGCAATTCCTTCCTCGAGGGCCACGGCGCGGTGCTGGAGGACTTCGACGACGACACCTCTTACCTCCCGCATGCCACCAGCCTGCGCATGGGTGACATCGGCTACACCAACCGCAAGGAGGCGGACACCGGCATCAAGGCGGACTACAACTCGCTGGGCGGCTACGTCGACTCGCTGCGCTGCGCGATCAATACGCTCAGCCCCGAGTGGGAGCGCATCGGCGTGAAGGTCGACGGCGAATACCGCCAGCTGAACGCCAACATCCTGCAGATCGAGAACGAGTACTACTCCACCGTGCGCCCGAAGCAGCCGCTGGAGCGCTTCGAGAAGCCCACCGATGCGCTGGAGGCACGCGGGATCGAGTACGTCGAGCTGCGCTCGGTGGACATCAACGCGCAGCACCCGCTGGGGGTGGACGAGACCCAGCTGCGCTTTCTCGAGGTGTTTGCCCTGACCTGCCTGCTGCAGCCCAGTCCTTTGCTGGCGGACGGCGAACTCGACGCGATCGACCGCAACCTGCTCGATGTGGCGCATTACGGCCGCCGCCCCGGCCTCGAGCTGCGCCGGCAGGACGAGTCTGTACGGCTGCAGGACTGGGCGCGCGAACTGCTGGCCCTGATGCGCCCGGTCGCCGCGATCCTCGACCAGGAACTGCCGGGCGACCCCTACCGTAGAGCGCTAAGCGAGCAGTGGGGCAAGGTCGAGCAGGCCGACCTCACGCCCTCGGCGCGCATGCTGGAGGACATGATGGCGCGCGAGGAGGGCTTCTACCGCTACGCCAGCCGCCTGTCCGCGCAGCACCGCGAGGCGTTTCGCTTCAACGGCCCGCTGCCGCGCGCCGAGACGCTGGAGGCCCTGGCGCGCCAGAGCCTGGCGGAGCAGGCCGCGATCGAGGCGGCCGATACCCTGGACTTCGATACCTTCCTTGCCCGCTACTTCGACGGCACGCTGCGCGCCTCCTGAGGGAGACGCTGATTTAATCGCACGTCCGCGTTGGTGCCCCCTGTTTTCCGAGACAAGGCGCGTCGTGCAGCGGGTAGTGGTTCTACCCGCAAGCGGCGCAACGCAGGATCGGGGAACAGGGGGCACCAACCCCACAAGCGATTGAGAGCAGGGGCTCGGCCGCCCGTTGTTGATCAAAAACGGGCGCGCGCACAGCGTTGCGGTTCCCTTGTGCAGAATGACTGCACGGCAGTCACCGCGCCTTGTTCGCACGCAAAAGCGACTCGAGCGCGGACGTGCGATTAAATCAGCGTCTCCCTGAGCGGCCTATCCCTCAGTCGGTTCGGTATTTTCGAACTATCGGGCGGAAATAACGCGATTTATTTTCGATTTTATCGACAGGATAATCGACCCTATCATCCGTAACCGTGGCGGCTGGACCGCTGCAGAGGGAACCCCATGAGTCTCCTGATCAACGGCGAACTGCGCGAAGGCTGGCTGGAAGAGGAGTCCGACGAGAACGGCGAGTTCGTGCGCCAGGACCAGCAGTACCGCAACTACGTGACCGCCGACGGCTCCGCGGGTCCCCTGGGCGAGGGCGGCTACCCGGCCGAGTCCGGGCGTTATCACCTGTACGTCTCCTATGCCTGCCCCTGGGCGCATCGCGCGCTGATCCTGCGCAAGCTCAAGGGCCTGGAGTCGCACATCGGGTTGTCGGTCGTGCACCACTACATGGGCGATGCCGGCTGGTCCTTCGATGACTGCGACGGCTGCACCGGTGACCGGGTGCACAGCTCACGCTACATGCACGAGCTCTACACCCGCACCGATCCGAAATACACGGGTATCGTAACCGTGCCGGTGCTGTTCGACACCCAGACCGACCGGATCGTGAACAACGAGTCGGAAGACCTGGTGCGCATGTTCAACAGCGCCTTCGACGGCATCACCGGCAATACGCTGGATTTCTACCCGGAGGACCTGCGCGAGGAGATCCACGCGGTCAACGAGCGCGTCTACGAGAATGTGAACAACGGGGTTTACCGCTCCGGGTTCGCGACCAGCCAGAAGGCCTACGATGCCGCCTGGGGTCGTCTCTTCGAGACCCTCGACTGGCTGGAGGAGCGCCTGGCACGCCAGCCGTTTCTGGTGGGCGACCGGATCACCGAGGCCGACTGGCGGCTGTTTACCACGCTGGTGCGCTTCGACCCGGTCTACTACAGCCATTTCAAGTGCAATAGACAGCGCATCATCGACTTCCCGGCGCTGTCGGCCTACCTGCGCATGCTCTACCAGCGCCCCGGCGTGGCCGAGACCGTGCGCATGGATCACATCAAGGCGCACTACTACGGCAGCCACCCGATGCTGAACCCCAGCGGCATCGTGCCGAAGGGCCCGGTGATCGACTACACCCGGCCGCACGGCCGTCCCCTGGGCGATCTGCCGGCCGCGCTGCGGAACGCCGACGAAACGTGACGGTCGTTACACTATTGGAATGTTCAACCCTGGCCCGGTCAGGGGGGCAATGCAGTGTCCCCCTGACCGGGCCTCATTGGTGTAGGGGCATAGACAAGTGAAGGCGATTGGCGGGTTTCTGGGACTGGTCCTGGTGGTGGCGGTCGCCGCTGCTGCCTGGTACGCGGTTGGCCCGGAAGCGGGGGATGACGCGGCCAGCGACGCGCCTGCCGCCGAACGCGACGACCGCACGCCGGTGCGCGTTAGCGAGGTCGTCCCGCGCACCTTCGAGACCGTTGTCGAATCCCTGGGCACGGTGCAGGCCAACGAGTCCGTGGTGGTCACCGCCAGCGTCACCGAGCGCGTGGTCGAGGTCCTGTTCGACGACGGCGACACGGTGGAGGCCGGGGATGTCCTGGTCCGTCTTGATGCCGACGAGGAGCGTGCGGCCCTGCGCGAGATCCGTGTGCAAGTGGACGAGGCGCGGCGGGAGCTGGAGCGCGTGCGCGACCGCGTGGCCGATGGCGTGGTCACGCAGCAGCAGGTGGACCAGCAGCGTTCGCGGCTGAACGAGGCGGAAGCCCGCCTGGCGGCCGCGGAGGCGCGTGTGGCCAACCGCGTCATCCGGGCCCCGTTCTCCGGCCGTCTGGGCCTGCGTCAGGTCAGCCCCGGTTCCCTGGTCAGTCCGGGAACCGCAATCGTTGAACTCGATGACGTCTCGGTCGTGAAGGTCGACTTCGCGGTACCCGAGCGCCACACCTCGGCGATCCACCTGGGCCTGGAAGTTCAGGGGCGCAGCGCGAATGGCGAGTTCGAGGGGCAGGTCGCGGCTGTCAGCAACCGTCTGGACGTGGCGACCCGCACCCTCACCGTGCGTGCCCTGGTCGAGAATCCCGACCTGCTGCTGCGCCCCGGCATGCTGGTGAACATCCGCCTGCCGCTGGACCCGGTCGAGCGCCTGGCCATCCCGGAGGGCGCGATCCGCCAGGTCGCCGACCAGCACTTCGTGTTCCGGCTGCGTGACGACGACACGGTCGAGCGGGTGCGCATCCGCATCGGGCGACGCGATCCGGGGCATGCCGAAGTGCTGGAGGGCCTGGAGCCGGGGGATACCGTCGTCTCCGAGGGCGTGTCGCGGGTGCGCGACGGCCGCGAGGTACGCGTGCTGCCGCCGCGTGCGCCGGATAATGGCGAGGCCGGGGACGGGGCATGATCATCTCCGATGTCGCCAATCGCCGGCCGGTGCTGGCGATTGTCTTCAATCTGCTGCTGATCACCTTCGGTCTGATCGCCTACGACAGCCTGCCACTGCGCGAATACCCGGACGTGGACCCACCGGTGGTCACGGTGGACACCATCTACCCCGGGGCCAGCGGCGAGATCATCGAGCGTGAGGTCACCCAGCGGATCGAGGATCGCATCGCCGGGATCGAGGGGATCCGGTTTATCCAGTCCTCCAGCGAGGACGGCCGCTCGCGTATCACCATCGAATTCAACCTCAGTCGCGACATCGACGCCGCCGCGAACGACGTGCGCGAGGCGGTCAGTCGCGTGCTGGGCGACCTGCCCGACGAGGTCGACCCGCCCGAGGTAACCAAGGCGGACGCCGATGCCAACCCGATCCTGTGGCTGAACCTCTCCAGCACCACCATGGATGCGCTGGAGCTGGCGGACTACGCCGAGCGCAACCTGATTGATCGCCTGTCGGTGGTGGACGGCGTCGGGCTGGTGCGCCGGGGCGGCGCGCGCAGCTACGCGATGCGCATCTGGGTCGACCGCGAGGCCCTGGCCGCGCGCGAGCTGACCGTCACCGACATCGCCGATGCCCTGCAGCAGGAAAACGTGGAACTGCCGGCGGGGCGTCTCGATTCGCTGGAGCGCGAGTTCACCGTGCGCGTGGAGCGCCAGTACCGCACCCCCGAAGATTTCGCCGGCCTGGTGCTCAAGCGCGGGGAGGGTGGGCAGCTGGTGCGCCTGGGCGACGTGGCCGAGGTCAATATCGGGGCGGATACCGAGCGCAGCGAGTTCCGCGGCAACGGCGAGGACATGATCGGGCTCGGCATCATCCGCCAGTCCAACGCCAATGTGCTGGAGGTCGCCAATGGCGTGAAGGCCATGGCGGACCGCCTGCAGGACTCCCTGCCGGAGGGCACCTCGCTGGTCACCACCTACGACGAGTCGGTCTTCATCGAGGGGGCGATCCGCGAGGTCTACATCACCCTGGCGGTCGCGACTGCCGCGGTGGTGTTCGTGATCTACCTGTTTCTGGGCAGCTGGCGGGCGACCCTGATCCCGGCGGTGACCGTGCCGGTCGCGATTACCGCCGCGTTCATCGGTATCAGCCTGTTCGGGTTTTCGGTCAACCTGCTGACGCTGCTGGCGCTGGTGCTGGCGGTCGGGCTGGTGGTGGACGACGCGATCGTAATGCTGGAGAACATCCACCGGCGCATCGAACGGGGCGAGCCGGGACTGCTGGCGGCCTACCGCGGTGCGGGCCAGGTCGGGTTCGCGATCGTGGCGACCACCTCGGTACTGATCGCGGTGTTCGTGCCCCTGGCCTTCCTCGACGGCACGGTGGGCCAGCTGTTCACCGAGTTCGCGATCGCCATGGCCATCGCGGTCTTCTTCTCCAGCATTGTGGCGCTGACCCTGGCGCCGGTGCTCTCCGGGCGCCTGATGCACAAGGGCGATGACCAGACCGGTGCCGCCCACTACATCGGCCGCGGCTTTGCGGCGCTGGAGGCCGGTTACGGCCGCGTGCTGGCGACCGGGCTCAAGGGGTCGTGGCTGGTGGTACCGCTATTGGCCGCGGTGCTGGCCGGGGCCTGGTATCTGTTCGACGCGCTGCCCGAGGAGTTTGCGCCGCAGGAGGATCGCGGGTCCTTCTTCGTCCTGGTTGACGGACCCGAGGGGGCGAACTTCGAGTACATGAGCCGCCAGATGGCCGAGGTCGAGGCCCGGATCCAGCCGCTGATCGAGGACGGCCCGATCCGCCGCGCCCTGGTGCGTACGCCACGCGGCTTCGGCGGCTCCGAGCTCATGAACAACGGGTTTGTGATCGCGATCCTGGAGCACTGGGACGACCGCGACGTGTCCGGTCAGGAGGTGATCGACGAGATCCGCGGCATCATCAACGAGATGCCCGGGGTAGAGGCGCGCGTGGTCATGCGCCAGGGCCTTTCTCGCGGTCGCGTCGGGCCGCCGGTCCAGTTCGTGATCTCCGGGCCGGATTACGACCAGCTCGAGGAGTGGGGCGAAATCATGCGCGAGGCCGCCGAAGGCATCGAGGGCCTGACCCGGGTGGATCTCGACTACGAGCCGACCCAGCCGCAGCTGAACGTGCGCCTGGATCGCGACCGGGCGGGCGACCTGGGTGTCTCCATGCGCGATGTCGGCCGTACGCTGGACATCGTGCTCGGCGGGCGCGACGTGACCACCTTCGTCGATCGCGGCGAGGAGTACGACGTGATCATCGAGGGCCTGGCCGATCAGCGCCGCACGCCGGGCGATATCGACAACCTCTACGTGCGCTCCAGTTCCGGCGCCATGGTGCCGCTGTCCAGCCTGGTCACCTACGAGGAACAGGCCGGTCCGTCCTCGCTGGAACGCTACAATCGCTCGCGGGCGGTTACCCTGACCGCCGGGCTGCGCGACGGCATGACCCTGGGCGAGGCCCTGGACGCGCTGGATGCCAAGGCTGCCGAGCTCCTGCCGGCCGAGGCGGGCATCGACTACAAGGGCGAATCGCTGGACCTGCGCACCGGCTCGGAGGCGATCCTGTTTGTGTTCGCGTTGGCCCTGCTGGTGGTCTTCCTCGTGCTGGCGGCGCAGTTCGAGAGTTTCGTGCACCCATTCGTGATCATGCTGACCGTGCCGCTGGCGGTGGTGGGTGCCCTGATCGGCCTGACCGTTACCGGCCAGACGCTCAATATCTACAGTCAGATCGGCATGGTCATGCTGATCGGCCTGGCGGCGAAGAACGGCATCCTGATCGTCGAATTCGCCAACCAGTTGCGCGACCGCGGGCGTGATTTCGACGCCGCGATCATCGAGGCCGCGCGCATGCGGCTGCGGCCGGTGCTGATGACGGCGCTGACCACGGTTGCGGGCTCCATTCCGCTGATCCTGGCCTCCGGGCCGGGCGAGGAGACGCGCTTCGTGATCGGGGTGGCGGTGTTCTCCGGTGTGCTGTTCGCGACGCTGTTTACGCTGTTCGTGATTCCGGCGGCCTACAGCCTGGTCGCGCGCGGCACCACCTCGCCGCTGGCGACCACGCGCCGCCTGCACGAGCTGGACGACGAGATCGACGATGTCGACGGCGAGCGCCGCGGGGTCCGCGCCGCCACTGCACCGCGCGCCGAACCCTGATCACTCGGTGCCTGCTGCCTGCCCTGTTGAGGCTGGTCCTGGTTCGTCATCCGGTGTTTACGTGCCTCCGGTCCGCCGCCTGCCTCGTGGTGGCTGGTCCTGGTTCGGCATCGGTGTTTACGGTGGCTCCGGTCCACATACTGCCAGGCGCTGACTCGCCAGCGCGCCCCGAGGTCCTTTCTTGCTTGCCCAAGAAAGGACCCAAAGAAGGGCACCCGGATTTCGCCCGGGAACCTTGCTCCAGGGCTCTCGGGCCGGCGGCGCTGAACTCGCTACGCTGCGCTTCGCTCAGACATCCAGCGCCCCGAATTTATAGAAAACGGGCCGGCCCGAGAGCCCTTCCGCAAGGGGCTCCATACGGGAGGCGAAGTTCAAGACAGAAGGTATTCCGACCCCGCGACACCACAATGGCCCTGCCGCCTGAAAGCCCCCGGCGCCCGCTCGCGGGCGCGGCACGCAACGGCCAAAGGCCGAGCGTGCCCAAGATGTCCGAAAGCCTAGCCATCATCCCCTAGCTATATCGCTGGGATAGCCGTTGTTTGGACCTGCCTCCCCGTTGTCGTCGCGCCGAGCGGAGAGGGTTTTCGCGGGAGAAAAGGCGCTGGATGTCTGAGCGGAGCCGCAGGCGCAGCGAGTTCAGCGCCGCCCGCGAAAAGCCTCGGAGCGAGGGAACCCCCGGCCCGCGCAGCGGGCCGGGGTCGCGGCAGTCGGGCGTGTTTCTTGGGTACTTCTTTGCACGAGCAAAGAAGTACCTCGGGGCGCGCTGGCGAGTCAGCGCCTGGTAGTTTGTGGACCGAAGGCACCGTAAACACCGGATGCCGAACCAGGACCAGCCACCGCGAGGCAGGCGGCGGACCGAAGGCACCGTAAACACCGGGAGACGAACCAGGACCCGCCAATCAGCGATAGCGAAGCCTTCAGCGTTCGTGGCGGCCGTGTGGCGAGGTCAGGCGCGCGCCGGGGCGCGGGCGTCATCACGCCAGAGCCAGAGGATAGCGACGGTCAGTACCGCGATCACCGGCAGCATCGCGAGATTCATCCCGTCCCATCCCAGCGGTCGCAGCAGCGCCCCGGCCAGCAGCGAGCCGGCCGTGACCAGCGTGAAGATGGTCAGGTCGTTCACGCCCTGGACCTTGCCCTTCTCGGTGGCCGTATGCGTGGTCGTCAGCAGCGTACTGCCGCCAATGAACAGGAAATTCCAGCCCACCCCCAGCAGGAACAGCGCCAGCCAGAAATGCGCCAGCGTCTCCCCGTGCGCGGCGATCGCCACGCTGAACAGCACCAGCGCATTGCCGAGCGCCAGGATGCGCGTGATCCCGAGGCGGGTGATCAGATGGCCGGTCACGAACGAGGGGGCGAACATCCCCAATACATGCCACTGCATGACCAGGGCGATCTGGCCCATGTCGAAGCCGGCGTGGCGCATGGCCAGCGGCGTCGCCGTCATCAGCAGCACCATGACCGCATAGCCCAGCGCGGCGGCGGTCAGCGCGACGAGGAAGCGCCCTTGCGGCAGGATCTCGCGCATTGGCCGGGCCGGCCCGCGTTCCTCCGGCGGTGGCGCCGGCACGCGCAGCCAGGCCAGCAGCGTCATCGCCAGCAGGGCCAGGGCGCCGAGGACCAGATAGGGGCCGGCCTCCGGCGTGCCCGGCAACAGGGCCTGGGCCTGGTGGGCGTTCCACGGGCCGAGGAAGGCGGCCACGACGCCGCCGGCCATCACCAGCGAGATCGCGCGCGGGCGGAAGGCGGGGCTGGCGACATCGGCGGCGGCAAAGCGGTAGTACATGGCGAAGGCCTGGTAGGCCCCCAGCAGAAGGTTGCCTAGTACGAACAGCCAGAAGCCCTCGGCGAAAACCCCGGCCGCGGCCAGCGCGGCACCGCCGCCCCCGCCCACGCTGGTGCCCAGCAGGAAGCCGGTGCGCCGCCCGAAGCGCTTCATGAACAGCGAGGCCGGCAGGGTGGTGACCAGCGTGCCGACCATCATCGCGGCGACTGGCAGGGTGGCCAGGGCCGGATCGGCCGCCAGGCGTTCCCCGACCACGCCGCTCAGGGTCATCACCGTGACCGCGGCGATCAGGAACAGGGCCTGCCCGAGGGCAAGGATCAGGACGTTCGCGCGCTCGCGCGGGGTGGTCTGGCCGGGCATAGGAGTCCCTTCAAGGATCGTCCGGGCCGTCATGGCCCGGGGGCGATGCTGGTGTCAGTCGCGTGGATGAAAGTCGAGGACCGCCGAGTTGATGCAGTAGCGCAGCCCGGTCGGCGCCGGGCCGTCGGGAAAGACATGCCCCAGGTGCGAGTCGCAGCGCGCGCAGCGCACTTCGGTGCGTTCCATGCCCAGGGAACGGTCGCGGTGTTCGTCGACGGCACTTTCGTTCACCGGCGCGGTGTAGCTGGGCCAGCCGGAGCCGGAGTCGAACTTGGCGTGCGAGTCGAACAAGGGGGCACCGCAGGCGACGCAGTGGTAGGTGCCGTCGGCCTTGTGGTTGTTGTAGGCGCCGGTGAAGGGGCGCTCGGTACCGCCTTCGCGGGCGATGCGGTATTGTTCCGGCGTGAGGCGTTCGCGCAGTTCGGCGTCCGTCGGGCGATCGGATTGACTCATGCAACCTCCGGGTCGATAGGATTGTCTGCCAACAGACGAGGGTCTGTGGTGATGGGACCCCGAGGAACACCCCGGGTTCTGGGCCCGGACCGAAGACAAGACCGCTGGAGGTGGTCGTGGGCTGTCCCGATTGCGAACGTATTGACCTGCTGCCGGCGGCCTCCGGCACCCTCTATCTGGCGCCGGTTCTGGCGCATACTCGCGCGGCCCTGCGTCAGCGCATGGTAGACGAACGGCTGCCATGTGCCGAGCCGACCTCGGGGATCCTGGCCCTGCCAGTGAAGGGTGCCGGCGGGCTGGGCGAGATGCTGGTGCGGCTGGAACAGGCGCTGAGCAGCTCGGAGCAGGCCGGTTGTCGCGCGACCTTCGTGCCCGAGGGCGAGGACTTCGGGCTCGGACATCTGCAGGATACCCACCTGCTGTCCACGCTGATCGCCCGGCACAATGCCCGCGATCTCTCCGCGATCCTGGCCAACGATGCCCTGGACTTTCACTTCCAGCCCATCGTGCACGCGGCCGATC
Organism: Thioalkalivibrio sp. ALE17; assembly: GCF_000425605.1. Lineage (NCBI taxonomy): Bacteria > Pseudomonadati > Pseudomonadota > Gammaproteobacteria > Chromatiales > Ectothiorhodospiraceae > Thioalkalivibrio > Thioalkalivibrio sp. ALE17. The sequence continues at coordinate 58,382 of NZ_AUDT01000002.1, read as the reverse complement.
CGACCGAGGTCTTCGCCTACGAGGCGCTGGTGCGGGCTTCTACGCCAGCCGGTGATTTCATCCCGCCGCCGGCGCTGTTCAAGACGGCGCGTAATGCCGAGTTGCTATTCCATCTGGATCGCTCGGCGCGCATCAATGCGATTCGCCGGGCCAGCGAGCGCGGGATCGGCAGCCGGTTGTTCATCAACTTCAACCCGACCGCGATCTATGACCCGGCCTTTTGCCTGGAGACCACAGTGCGCGAGATCAATTCGCGCCCGGCCGGCGGTGCCGGGCCCAGTGGTTTCGTGTTCGAGGTGATCGAGAGCGATCAGGTCAACGACATCGAACACCTGTCACGGATCGTGGAGCGCTACCGCCGGGCCGGGTTCCAGGTGGCACTGGACGACCTGGGGGCCGGCTATGCCTCGCTGAACATGCTCTCCCAGTTGCGCCCGGATTTCGTGAAGATCGACCGCGAACTGGTCAGCGGTATCGATGGCGACACCTACCAGCAGAAGATCCTCGGCAAGATCGTGGAGCTGGCCCGCGACCTGGATATTCAGGTGGTGGCCGAGGGGATCGAGACCGCGGGCGAATGGCGCTGGCTGAAGGATCGGGTCGACTACTGCCAGGGCTACCTGTTCGCCCGGCCGGCTGCCGAGCCGCCGATGCCGCGCCACCCCGAGTCCGCCTGAGCGCCGCGTGGAGGGGGCCGTGACACGTGCACATCGGGCCCGCTTTCCATAGACTCGGCGTCATGAATCAGCTCCCGCCCGACGCCCGTAACCCGACGCTGGAATCCGCCGTTCAACTGTTGCGTGATGCCGAGGTGCGCTATCGCGGTCGCACGGTCGGCACCGTGGCGAGCCTAGACGAGCGGGCGCCGGCGGAGAACTATGCCGACTGCTTTATCCGCGACTTCGTGCCCTCCGGGCTGGTCTATCTGCTGAACGACGAGCCCGAGGTGGTCCGCGACTTCCTCGCGCTGATCCTGCAGATCCGCGATACCCAGGAGGAGATCGAGGGTCACCGCCGGCTGCCGCGAGTGATGCCGGCGAGCTTCCGGGTGTTCACCGACGAAAATGGCCGCGAGGCCCTGGCCGCGGACTTTGGCGACCGGGCGATCGGACGCGTCGCCCCGGTGGATTCCATGATGTGGTGGGTACTGTTGCTGCGCGCCTACCAGAACCGCACCGGCGACCACGAATTCATCAAGAGCGCGGATGTGCAGCGCGGCATCCGCCTGATCCTCAGCATCTGTCTGCAGGACCGTTTCGAAGTCTTCCCGACTCTGCTGGTGCCGGACGGCAGCTTCATGATCGACCGGCGCATGGGGGTGTTCGGCCACCCGCTGGAGATCCAGGCACTGTTCTACGGGATGCTGAAGGCTTCGCTGGCGATGCTGGAGCCCTGCGACCGGGATTCCGAACTCCTGTGCGAGCAGTCCGCGATCCGTACCCGGCAGCTGTCGGACTACATCCGCCACTACTACTGGCTGGATCTAGAGCGGTTGAACGATATCCACCGCTATCGCACCGAACACTTCGGCCACGAGTCCGAGAACGCGCTGAATATCTACCCCGAGAGCATCCCCGACTGGCTGGTGGACTGGATCCCGTCGGAGAGCGGCTACCTGGTCGGTAACCTCGGGCCGGGAAGGATGGATTTCCGGTTCTTCAGCTTCGGAAACTTGCTGGCGGTGCTGTTCGGGCTGGCCGACGAGCACCAGTCGCGCTCGATTATGCAGACCTTCGAGCAGCGCTTCGAGGACCTGATCGGGACCATGCCGGTGAAGATCTGCTATCCGGCGATGGTTGGCGAGGAATGGCGTCTGCTGACCGGGTCCGACCCCAAGAATACTCCGTGGTCCTACCACAACGGCGGCAACTGGCCGGCGTTGCTGTGGGCGTTCACCGGGGCCGCCATGCGGGTCGGGCGGCCCGACCTGGCGCGCAGTGTGCACGCGGTCGCGGCCGAGCGCCTGCATCGCGACCACTGGCCGGAGTACTACGACGGGCGCCACGGCCGCCTGGTCGGGCGACGCGCCAACTATCGCCAGACCTGGTCGGCCACCGCCGTGCTGGTCTCCCAGGGCCTGATCGACAACCCCGAGACCCTGAGCCTGTTCGACAGCCCGGAACCCGAGGTGCCATGAAAAAGACCCAGAGCAAGTCTCGTGATGGCGAAGGCCTTTACCTCGTCCTGATCAGTGTCCACGGTCTGATCCGCGGGCAGGACCTGGAACTGGGGCGCGATGCCGACACCGGCGGGCAGACGCTCTACGTGGTCGAACTGGCGCGGGCCCTGGCGCGCCACCCGCAGGTGGGCCGGGTGGACCTGCTCACCCGCCGCGTGGTCGACAGCAAGGTAGCCGACGACTACGCCGAGCCCGAGGAGGATCTCGGCGACGGGGCCCGGATCGTGCGGCTGGACTGCGGCCCGCGGCGCTACCTGCGCAAGGAAAAGCTGTGGCCCTACCTCGACTGTTTCGCGGACAACGCCCTGGGGCATATCCGCGGCGTGGGCCTGCGCCCGGACGTGATCCACGGCCACTATGCCGATGCCGGACATGTCGCGGTGCAGCTGTCGAACCTGCTGGGCGCCCCCATGCTCCAGACCGGCCATTCGCTGGGGCGGGTCAAGCGCGAACGCCTGCGCGAGAGCGGGATGTCGGATGCCGACATCGAGGCCCGCTACAACATCTCCACCCGGATCCACGCCGAGGAAGAGGCCCTGGCGCATGCGCATCGGGTGATCGCCAGCACCCGCCAGGAGATCGGCGAACAGTACGCCGCCTACGACAACTACCAGCCGGAACGCATGGAAGTGATCCCGCCGGGTACCGACCTGGCGCGGTTTCATCCGCCGAAGCGCGGGGAGCGCAAGCCGGCTATCTGGCCGGAGATCCGCCGCTTCCTGCGCTACCCCGACCGGCCGCTGATCATGGCGCTGTCGCGCGCCGACGAGCGCAAGAACATCCGCGCCCTGGTCGAGGCCTACGCCGGGAATGACTGGCTGCGCGAGAACGCCAACCTGCTGATCGTCGCCGGCAACCGTGACGACATCGCGGACCTGGACAAGGGCGCACGGGATGTCCTGACCGACCTGCTCCTGCGTATCGACCGCCATGACCTGTACGGTCAGGTGACGTATCCCAAGCACCACGACTCCGAGGACGTGCCCGACCTCTACCGTCTGGTGGCCTCCAGCAAGGGCGTGTTCGTGAACCCGGCGCTGACCGAGCCCTTCGGCCTGACCCTGATCGAGGCGGCCGCCAGCGGCGCCCCGATCGTGGCCACCAACGACGGCGGGCCGGAGGAGATTATCTCGCGCTGCCACAACGGCCAGCTGATCGACCCGCTGGACCCGGAGGGGATCGCCGACGCCATCCAGGGCATCCTGGCCGACCGGCCACGCTGGCAGCGCTATTCGCGCGCCGGCCTCAAGGGCGTGCGCCAGCACTATTCCTGGGACGGCCACGCCGAGAAATACGTGAAACTGGTGAAGTCGCTGACCCGCGAGGTGCGCCAGGCGCGCCATCACGAGCGCCGGGTCTCCAGTCACCTGGCGCAGATGGATCGCGCCGTGATCACCGACATCGACAACACCCTGCTGGGCGACGACAAGGCCACCCGCGCCTTTGTCGCCTGGCTCAAGCGTAACCGCAAGCGGGTCGCCTTCGGCGTGGCCACCGGGCGGCGCATCGACTCCGCCGCGGCGATCCTCGAGGAGCATGGGGTGCCGACGCCGGATGTCTGGATCACCTCGGTGGGGAGCGAAATCCATTACGGCACCAAGCAGACCGAGGATCGTGGCTGGGCGCGTCACATCAGCCATCGCTGGGAGCCGGACCGGCTGCGCGACTGCCTGCGCCAGGAGAAGAATCTGGTCCTGCAGCCGGATGTGGACCAGCGGGCGTTCAAAGTCAGCTTCTTTGCGGAACCCCCTGGGAGTCTGAACGCGGAGACTGTGGAGACGCGGCTCTATCGCGAGGACCTGCACGCGCGGGTGATCTACTCCCACGACCGGTTCCTCGACCTGCTGCCGGTGCGGGCGTCGAAGGGACTGGCAGTGCGCTACCTGTCCGACAAGTGGGGCATCCCGCTGGAGCACGTGCTGGTCGCCGGCGATTCGGGAAACGACGAGGATATGCTGCGCGGCCGGCTGCTCGGCGTGGTGGTGGGCAATCACCAGCCCGAGCTGGAGAGCCTGCGCGGCTTCCAGCGCATCTACTTCGCCGGGGCCACCCACGCCCGCGGCATCCTCGAGGGGATCGAACACTTCGATCTGCTCAACCGCTGCGAAATCCCCGGCGCCACCGAGCCCGACGAATAGACCGGCTTTTTCACCACGAAGCACACGAAGGCACGAAGAAGAGCAAGGTCAAAGGCTAGTTACCACAGAGGACACGGAGTTCACGGAGAAAATCGAAAGGCCGCCAGCAGCATAGATGACTTCAGCGGCATTCAACCCCGTTCCAGCGTGTGGCCGTGTCGCAGCGAATGTTTCGCCCGAACCATCCTTTCTCTGTGTCCTCTGTGTCCCCCGTGGTGATAAAGGTTTTTCGCCCTTGACCTTCTTCGTGCCTTCGTGTGCTTCGTGGTGATATTGATCAGGGGACCGGGAGGAGCAGGGCGATGCCGGTGAGGACGGTGACGACTTCGAAGGCGCGCTTGACCAGGCGGTTGCCGTAGCGCTGGGCCGCCCAGGCGCCGAGGTAGCCGCCGACGAAGCTCCCCACCAGAAGGGCCGGCAGCCAGTCCCACTGCACGGTGCCCAGCGTCCCGAGCATCAACGCCCCGGCGCCGTTCCAGACGAGGCCCACCAGGACCATGGTGTAGGCCACCGCCTGGGTGTAGCTCATGCCGTACCAGCGCACCAGCCACAGGGTGACCATCAGTCCGGTGCCCGAGGCGAGGGATCCGTTCAGCACGCCGATCAGGAACAGCCCGGCGGCCCCGATCAGGGCGTGGCCCCAGGAAAAGCCGATGGTGCGCACCGTCTGCCCCAGTTGCGGGCGGCGCCAGGAGTACCAGCCGAGGCCGATGGTCAGCAGGCCTAGGGCGATCTCGCCGGCCCGTGGCGGGATGCCGAGCACCAGCCAGGCACCGATTAACACCCCAGGCAGACCGGCCAGCAGGATAATGCCTAGGCGCGCGGGCTCGAATGTGCTTTTCTTGAGGTGGCGCAGACCGGCGCCGGCGCCCAGCGCCACCGAGGCGATCTTGTGAGTGGCCAGCGCCACGGGGTAGGGAAGCCCCAGAAAAATCAGGGCGGGCAGCTGCAGCAGGCCCGCCCCGCCACCCGCCAGGGCGGAGAAGCCGTTGGCGACGATGGCGATCAATGCGAGTCCGAGGTGTTCGAGAATGGTCATTTGGAGTGCGTGCAACCGGAAGCGGGAAGGCCTGTGGCAATCGTGGGTGGCCGCGGTGCTGCTGCTGGGGCTGGCGGTTCCGGTACAGGCCGACATCTACCGCTGGGTGGATGATGACGGGACCGTACACTACTCCAGCACCCCGCAGCCGGAGACCAGCCAGCGCGAGCGCCGGATTTACGACTCCGAGGGCCGCATGCGCGAGATCCTGCCGGCCCCGATGAGCGCCGAGGAACGAGCGCAGGCCGCCGCCGAGCGCGAGCAGGCGGAACGCGACCTGGAGGCGACCCAGCGCGCGCGCCAGGACCGTGCCGCGCGCGAGCAGCAGCTGCGCCGTGCCTATGCCTCGCTGGACGAGATCGAGGAGCTGCGCGAACGCCGCGAGCGCTCGATTGCCGGGAATATCCAGCGCAGCGAGGCGCAGGAAAAGACGCTGTTGCGCGAACGCGAGCGTATCCGGCGGCAGCTGGACGGCGCGAACGAGGGTTCTCCGCTGGCCGACCGTTACCGCGCGGAACTGGAGGAGCTGGACGCCCGTATCGCCCGGGAGCGCCAGTACCGCCGCGGCCAGCGCGACCGGCTGTCCGCGATCCACGAACGCCTGGACCTGGATCGCCGCGACTTCCAGCAGCTGGTCATGAACGGCCGCGAATAGCGGTCGCGGGCATTAATCGTTCTCCTAGCGGCTGATCAGCGTTCCCACACCCTGGTCGGTCAGCAGCTCCAGCAGGACCGCGTGTTCCACGCGGCCGTCGACGATATGCGTGGCGTTGACCCCGCTGCGCACGGCATCCAGCGCGCAGCGGATCTTCGGGATCATCCCGCCGTGGATGGTCCCGTCGCGGATCATCTCGTCCACCTGCGGGGCCGACAGCTTGGGCAGGAGTTCCCCGTTGCCGTCCAGCACGCCCGGGGTGTTGGTCAGCAGGAAGAGCTTTTCCGCATCCAGCACCACCGCGAGCTTCTCCGCCGCGGTGTCGGCATTGATGTTGTAGGCCTTGCCGTCGCGGTCGAAGCCGATCGGGGCGATGACCGGGATGAAGTCGCCCTCGTCCAGGGTATGCACGATCGCCGGGTCCACGCCTTCGACCTCTCCGACATGCCCCAGGTCCACGGTCGGCTGGCCCTCGGCCGCGCCATAGTCGCGTAGCGGAGTGGCGCGGATCATCTGGCCGTCCTTGCCGGTCAGCCCCACCGCGCGCCCGCCGAAGCGGTTGATCAGCGAGACGATCTCCTGGTTCACGATCCCGCCGAGCACCATTTGCACGACGTCCATGGTCTCGCGGTCGGTTACCCGCAGGCCGTTGACGAACTCCGTCTCCTTGCCCAGACGCTTGAGCAGCTCGCCGATCTGCGGGCCCCCGCCGTGGACGACCACCGGGTTCACGCCGACCTGCTTGAGCAGCACGACGTCGCGCGCGAACGAGGCCTTCAGGTGGTCCTCGGTCATGGCGTTGCCGCCGTACTTGATCACGATGGTCTTGCCCGCGAAGCGCTGGATATAGGGCAGCGCCTCGATCAGGACATGGGCTACGGAATGGGCCGTTTGGGTATCCATGCTGGGTCCGGTTGTCGATCTTTGCAGCGCGGCAGTTTAGCACTGTGCCCAAGAACCGCGGAGGGCGCGCCTTAAAAGATCCGTACCATCAGTATGATTTGACCGGCCGCTAGTACGAGGGTATAAAGCTGCGCGTCATATATATCAACTGAGGCGACACATGCTATCCACCGAGCAAAAAGCGATCATTCAGCAGACCGTACCCATTCTGGAGGCCGGAGGTGAGGCCCTGACCGGGCACTTCTACCGGATCATGCTGCGCGACCACCCGGAGGTTCGGCCCCTGTTCAATCAGGCCCATCAGGCCAGTGGCGAACAGTCCCGTGCGCTGGCGAATGCCGTCTTGAACTATGCCCGCCACATCGATCAGCTGGAGTCGCTGGGCCCGCTGGTGGGGCAGATCGTCAACAAGCATGTATCGCTGCAGGTGCAGCCGGAGCACTATCCGATCGTTGGCGGCTGCCTGCTGCAGGCGATGCGCGAGGTGCTGGGCGAAGCGGTGGCGACCGATGCCGTGCTGGACGCCTGGGCCGCGGCGTACCAGCAGCTGGCGGATATCCTGATCGCCGCGGAGGAGCAGGCCAACGCCGCGAACGAACAGCAGCCCGGGGGCTGGCGTGGCGCGCGCCCGTTCCGTGTCCAGCGCAAGGTTCCGGAGAGCGAGGAGATCACCTCGTTCTATCTGCAGCCGGTCGACGGGCAACCGGTTCCGCCGCACCAGGCGGGACAGTATCTCGGCCTGCGTCTGATGATCGAGGGCGAGGAGCTCCGGCGGAACTACTCGCTGTCGGCCGCCGCGAATGGCGAGACCCTGCGCATCAGCGTCAAGCGCGAGCCGGGCGGTGTCGCCTCGACCTTCCTGCATGACCGGGTGGATGCGGGCGACATCCTTGACGTGTTCCCGCCTGCCGGAGACTTCGTGCTGCGGCCCGCGGACCGGCCGGTGGCCTTCGTGACCGCGGGCGTGGGTATCACCCCGGCGGTCGCGATGACCGAGGCGGCGCTGGCACAGGGCCGCGAGGTCCACTTCGTGCACTGCGCGCGCCACGGCGGCGTGCACGCGTTTCGTGACTGGCTGAATGCTCAGGCCGAGCGCACCGCGAAGCTGACGCAGCGCTACTGCTACAGCGAGCCGCGCCCCAGCGATGCCCCGCACGCGGAGGGCTTTCTGAGCCGCGAGCAGCTCGCCGAGTGGCTGCCGGACAGCCGCGAGGTAGACGTGTATTTCCTTGGGCCCAGACCCTTCATGCAGCAGGTACGCGCCCATCTGCGCGGGATGGGTATTCCCGACGCGCAGGTGAACTACGAGTTCTTCGGCCCTGCCTCGGCCCTGGAGTAGCGCCTCCTCAGCCCCGGCCCGAGGAGCCGAAGCCGCCCGCGCCGCGGGCGGTCGCCTCGAAGTCCTCGACGACGCGGAACTTCGGTTGGGCGACCGGGACGATGACCAGCTGCGCCAGGCGTTCGCCGACCTCCAGGGTGTAGGCGTTCGCGCCCCGGTTCCAGCAGGAGACCAGCAGCGGCCCCTGGTAGTCGGCGTCGATCAGGCCGACCAGGTTGCCCAGCACCAGGCCGTGCTTGTGGCCCAGCCCGGAGCGCGGGAGGATCATCCCGGCATAGCCCGGGTCCTCGATATGGATCGCGAGCCCGGTCGGGATCAGTTCGGCGGCGCCCGGCTCCAGCGTCAGCGGGGCCTCGATCATCGCACGCAGGTCGACGCCGGCCGAGCCGTCGGTGGCCGGGGCGGGCAGCGGGAAGTCCGCGCCCATGCGCGGGTCCAGGATCTTCAGGTCAATCTCGGGGACGGGCATGCGGGGTTCCTTGTCCGTTTCGCATTCGATCAGCGTTGTTCCAGGCGCTCGACGATCAGGTCGATCAGCGCCCGGGCCAGCTGGGTCTTCGGCTGGCTGGGGAGCTGGCGCTCGCCACCCTCCCAGAGGCACAGCAATTCGTTGTCGGGGGTGCCGAAGGCGCGGCCCTCGCCGACCCGATTGGTGGCGATCAGGTCGAGTCCCTTGGCGCGGCGCTTGGCCTCGGCATGTTCGCGCAGGTGCTCGGTCTCGGCTGCGAAGCCGACCAGGAACGGGCGCCGGGGGAGGGAGGCCGCCTGTGTTGCCGCCTCAGCCAGGATGTCCCGGGTGCGCTCCAGCGCCAGATGCATCACCGGGTCGGATTTCTTGATCTTCTGTGCCTGCGGCTCGGCCGGGCGGTAGTCGGCCACGGCCGCGGCCGCGATCAGGATGTCGGCCTCGGGCAGGCGTTCCATCACCACGGCGTGCATGGCGGCGGCCGTCTCCGTGGCGATGCCCGCGACGCCCGTGGGTACGGCCTCGGCTGTCGGGCCATGCACCAGAGTCACGTGTGCGCCCGCGTCGCGCGCCGCCGCGGCCAGGGCAAAGCCCATGCGCCCGGAGCTGCGGTTGCCGATAAAGCGCACGGGATCGATCGGCTCGAAGGTGGGACCGGCGGTGATCAGTACGTGGCGCCCGGCCAGCGGGGCGTGTGCCGGTTGCAGCAGCTCCCGCGCGATCGCGGCGGGCTCGCGCATGCGGCCCTCGCCCTGCTCGCCACAGGCCTGGTCGCCGCTGTCCGGCCCGATCAGGGCCACGCCACGCTCGATCAGGGTCGAGACGTTCGCCTGCGTGGCCGGGTGCGTCCACATGCGATGGTTCATCGCCGGCGCCAGCGCGACCGGCGCGGTGGTGGCCAGTAGCAGCGTACTCAGCAGATCGTCCGCCAGGCCCTGGGCGTAGCGGGCAATCAGGCTGGCGCTGGCCGGGGCGACCACGATGCGGTCGGCCCAGCGCGCCAGGGCGATGTGATCCATGCCGGATTCCGCCTCGGCGTCCAGCAGCTCGGTGCGCACCGGCGCGCCGGACAGGGCCTGGAAGGTCAGCGGGGTCACGAAGGCGCGGGCGCCGGCCGTCATCACCACGCGCACCTCGCAGCCGGCGCGCTTCAGCCCGCGCACCAGTTCGCAGGCCTTGTAGGCGGCGATGCCGCCGCTGACGCCGACGAGGATCCTTGGCTTGGAATCGTGTTCCGTCATGCGGCGGATTCTACCCGTTCAGCTCTTTTCCTGGCGCGCGGAGACGCCGGCGGTCAGGGCATAGCGCATCGCGTCCTCCAGCGACAGCTCCAGCGGTTCGATGCGTTCGCGCGGGAGCATCAGGGTGTAGCCGCCGATCTGGTAACTCATGGGCATGTAGACCGCGACCGTATCGGGGCCGCCAAGGCTGTCCGGAAGACCCGCGAAATCTTCGCGGGTGACGAAGCCGACCAGCTTGAAGTCGGTGCCGGGCAGCTGCACCAGCACGGCCTGGCCGAATTGCTCGTGGATGTCGCCGGAGACCAGGCGCGTGACGTCGCGCACGGTCCCGTGGATGGTCTTGACCACCGGGATGCGTTGCATCAGCCCTTCCAGCCAGTCGAACAGCCAGCGGACCACGTAGGCCTGGAGCAGTACCCCCAAGCCGAAGAGCAGGCCGATGCCGGCCAGGATCCCCATGCCCGGGAAGTACAGAAGATCGGGCAGGATGGCCTGCAACAGTCCTCCCAGCACCTCCTCGGCGGTGCTCCCCAGCCACCACAGCAAGGCCAGCGTGATGGCGGCCGGGAGGATGGCGGCCAGGCCGGTCAGGAAGGTTCGAGAGATTCGGCGCACAGCGGGCTCCGTGCAGGGGTATGCTCGGATGCTAACGCATTCGTGCTCGTGGCACGTCCACGACGGGAGCGGGGCGGGGGCGGCACTTTGGCACGTCCGCGCAGTCTATCGAGCGAGGCCGCCGGCACGTCGCCGGGTATGGGGAGTGACGAGATGCAGCGATGGAAGGGAATGAGTCTTTGGCCCCTGGTCCTGGCGATGATGGCGATGCCGCAGGTGGGGCTCGCGGAGTCGTCGGCCGCGGCTGCACCCGGGGACTACGCGATGACCCCGGAGGAGGTGGCGCCCGGGGTCTATGCGGTGATGACGCCGGCGCGGGATTTCCCCAGTCGCGAGAACCTGGGCTGGAACGCGAACATGGCGTTTGTGGTGACCGGTGACGGGGTGCTGGTGTTCGACACCGGCTCCTCCGAGACGATGGGTGTGGCCCTGCGCGAGGCGATCGCCGGGGTCACCGACGAGCCGGTGCGCTGGATCGTGAACAGCCACAGCCATGGCGACCACTGGCTGGGCAATGCGGCCTTTGCCGCGGAGGCGGAGATCATGGCCGGCTCGGCGGCGATTGCGCGCATGGAGGCCGAAGGCGAGGGCTGGGTCGAGAACTTCCGCGAGATGACCGAAGGGGCGACTGGCGATACCACGCTGCGGTTGCCCGATACCGCAGTCGACGAGCGCATTACCCGCGACCTCGGCGGGACCGAGGTCGTGATCATCCCGTCCGGGGGCGCCCATTCGCCGGGTGATCTGAGTGTCTGGCTGCCACGGCAGCGCGTCCTGCTGGCTGGGGACGTGGTCTACAGCGATCGCGCGCCCTCGGTGTGGGATGGCGATGTCGCGCAGTGGATCGATCTTCTGGACGAACTGATCGCACTGGAACCCGCCGTAGTCGTGCCCGGGCATGGCCGTCTCGAGGATGCCGCGACCCTGGAGCGGCTGCAGCGCTATCTGGTCACGCTGTGGGATGCCATCGAGGAAGGCGTGGAACAGGGACTGGCCGACTTCGAGACCGTGCCCCTGGTGCGCGAGCGGATGGGCGATCTGGTCGAGGCCTATCCGGGGTTCGAGGACAAGATCGACCGATCGGTGGCGACCACCTACCCGGATGTCGAGGCGGCGGTGTTCTGAAACTGCCCGCGGGCGGCTTCAGAACTGCCAGGTGGCATGCAGCGACCCGAATTCGGCCGCGCCTTTGGCCTGGCCGCTGAATTCGCGCGAACGCCACACGTGGGTGTAGCCGATCCGCACGCCCCCCACATGAAAGACCGCGCCGGCGGTGAGTTCGCCGACCAGCGGGTGCTTGTCCACCGAGGGGCCGTCGCGGAACAGTGGGCCGTCTAGGAACAGGTCGTAGGCCATCAGGCGGGTGTCGACCCCGGCGAAGAAATAGCCGCCAACCCTGCTGGTCGGTTCGAAGGTATGCGACCCGGACAGGGCGGGGTTGATCCGTGTCGGGCCGTAGTCGCGCGGGAGGTTGCGCCCGGCACGCATGATCGCCCCGGCGTTGGCGAAGGTGAACGGGCTGCCGACGGTTGCGCCCCAGTGCGGGGTCAGATCCCAGCCCCAGCCGCTCGCGGCATGCCGCGTGTAGCCCCGTAGCTGGCGCTCGTAGCCCACCATCAGGGTCGGTTCGTTGCCAATCTGGTCGTCCCAGCCCCGGGGTTGCGGAGCGCTGGACCAGCTGTGGACCTCTTTCTGGGTGCGATCTGCCAGGGAGGCCGGCCCCACGGTGCCGAGGGTGACCTGCAGGCGGTCCAGGCGGTCGCCGTGCTCCTCGGCCAGGCTGAAGTTCAGGTACAGCCAGCCCGCGTAGGGGCGGTCGTCCGGGTCCGCGGGCGAGCGTTCGATGTCCTCCGGCGTGTACATGTTCTGGCCCAGGTGGATGGCGGATTTCAGCCTTCCACGCTCCTCGCGCTCCACAAAATAGGGCAGGAAGTCGGCCACGCTTCGCAGCCACGAGGGGACCTTTTCCCCGCTGCGGGTCCAGCCGATGCGCACGCCGTTGGTGTAGTAGCGGTCCTCGCCGGCAAAAAGGTCGTTCTCGAACTCGAAGTGCAGGGCATCCACGCCGGTTTCCGCGCCGGCGGTCGGGCCTGCGGCCGCCAAGCCAAGGGCTGCCGCGGCCAGCAACGCCCGCATCCTGCGGTCGGGTGACCGTCCTCGAGGGGCAATGGCGTTCCGGTATGATTGGCGCATGGACCTCTCCAACCAGATCATCTTCCTGGCCGCGATCGTGTTGCTGGGGAGCATCCTGTCGAGCGTGATCACCTCGCGGCTGGGGGTGCCCCTGCTGCTGGTGTTCCTCGTGATCGGGATGCTGCTGGGCCCGGAAGGCCCGGGCGGTCTGGTCTTCGAGAATATCACCCTTGCGTATCTGGTCGGCTCGGCCGCCCTGGCGATCATCCTGTTCGACGGCGGGATGCGCACACCGGCCCGCAATTTCCGGATCGGGCTGAAGCCGGCGCTGGGGCTGGCCACCGTCGGAGTGCTCGTGACCTCCGGTCTGACCGGGCTGTTCGCCGTGTGGTGGCTGGGCCTGTCCTGGCTGGAGGGCCTGCTGCTGGGGGCGATCGTGGGCTCCACCGATGCCGCCGCCGTGTTCTCCCTGCTGCGCTCGCGCGGGCTGGAGCTGAAAAGCCGCGTCGGGGCCACGCTGGAGATCGAGTCCGGCTCCAACGATCCGATGGCGATCTTCCTGACCATCGTGCTGATCGAACTGCTGCTGATGCCCGATCAGCAGTTCGGTCTGGTGGTACTGGTCGAGTTCATCCAGCAGATGGGCCTGGGTGCGGTGCTCGGCGTCGGGGGCGGCCTGGCCCTGCTGGCCCTGATCAACCGGGTGCCCATGGCCGCCGGGCTTTATCCGCTGTTCGCGATGGCCGGGGCGCTGGCCATCTTCGGGCTTACCGGCCTGGTCGGCGGCTCCGGGTTCCTCGCGGTGTACCTCGCCGGCCTGCTGCTGGGCAACCGCCCGCTGGAGGCCTCGCAGAACATCAAGCGCTTCCACGACGGCATCGCCTCGCTGGCGCAGATCGGCATGTTCCTGATGCTGGGCATGCTGGTGACCCCCTCGGGGCTGCCGCCGGTGGCGCTGGACGCGGGGCTGGTGGCGGCCGTGCTCATCCTGGTCGCGCGCCCGCTGGCGGTCTGGATCTGCCTGTATCCATTCCACTTTCCCTGGCGCGAGCAGGTCTTCATTGCCTGGGTCGGCCTGCGCGGGGCGGTGCCCATCATCCTCGCCCTGTTCCCGTTGCTGGCCGGGCTGGAACTGGCCGGCCACTTCTTCCATGTCGTCTTCTTCGTGGTGCTGATCTCGCTGCTGGTCCAGGGCTGGACCGTCGCGCCCTCGGCGCGCTGGCTGGGCCTGGAGCTGCCACCCACCACGGCGCGGGTGCAGCGTACCGAGCTGGATATCCCCGGCCAGCAGGAGATGGAACTGGTTGGTTATCGCCTGGCAGAGACCACGCCGGTGGTGCGCGAGGCGTGGTCGAACTTCCGCCTGCCGGGCACCGCGCGGGTGGTGGCTCACCTGCGTGACGGCAAGCTGCTGGAGACGCTCGAGTTGCTGGACCTGCACGCCGGCGACCACCTCTACATCATGGTCGCGCCGGCGGACCTGCCGGACCTCGACCGCCTGTTCGTGCCCAAGGACGAGGTGCCGGAGCGCCTCACCGAACGCAGCGTGTTCGGCGAGTTCGCGCTCAATGGCGATGCCCAGCTGGGCGCGGTGGGCATGGCCTACGGCGCACCGGTCCCGCCCGAGCGCCAGGGCGACACCCTCGAGGCCTATCTGCGCCGTGAACTCCAGGCCGAGCCGGTCGTCGGCGACGCCGTCGATCTCGGCCCGATGCGCCTGGTCATCCGCGAAATGGACGGCCCCCGCATCACCCGCGTTGGCCTGAAACTGCTGAAGTAAGCAGGGCCCGGGTGGGCTACTTCTCCAGCATGGCCTTGAGGCCGGCGAGGTGGGCGCGGGCGGTGAGTTGCTGGGTCTCGGGGTCCGGCGGCTTGGCGTCCGGCCAGTCGAGGTGTTCCTCGGGGAGTTCGTCGAGGAAGCGCGAGGGTTCGCAGTCGATGGTCTCGCCGTAACGGCTGCGTTGCTGGGCGTAGGTGATCAGCAGGGTCTGCTGGGCGCGGGTCAGGCCGACGTAGGCGAGCCGCCGTTCCTCCTCGATGGAGTCGTCCTCGACGCTGACCCGGTGCGGCAGCAGTTCTTCCTCGAAGCCGACCAGGCAGACATGCGGAAACTCCAGGCCCTTGGCGGTGTGCAGGGTCAGGAGCTGCACGGATTCGTTACTGTCCTGGGAATCGCGGTTGCGGTCGAGGATGTCCATCAGGCTGATGCGGTTGACGATGTCGGCCAGGTCCATGGTCCGCTCGTCGTCGGCCTCGTCGTCGCCGTATTCGGCGCTGGTGTTGCCGCCGCCCATGCGCCCGACCCAGTCGATGAACTCGCGCACGTTCTCCATGCGCCGGGTCGCGGCACGGGGGTTGGGGCTGTTCTCCAGTAGCCAGGACTCGTAGTCGATGTCCTCGATCAGGGCACGCAGCAGGGCGTCCGGGGCCTCCTCCGCGCCACGGCGCTGGAAGCCGTCCACCCAGCCGGTGAAGCGTTCCAGCCGCGCCTGTGCGCGGGCATCCATGTATTCGGACAGACCGGCGCCGCGTGCGGCCTGCAGCAGCGAGGCCCCGCGCTGGTTGGCGTAGTGGCCGAGCTTTTCCAGGGTCGCCGGGCCGATCTCGCGGCGCGGCACGTTGACCACGCGCAGGAAGGCGGTGTTGTCGTCCGGGTTGGCCAGCAGGCGCAGGTAGGCGACCAGGTCCTTGATCTCGGCCTTCTCGAAGAACGACTGCCCGCCGCTCAGGCGGTAGGGGATGCCCTGTTCGCGCAGGAGCTTCTCGAACAGCCTGGACTGGTGGTTGCTGCGGTAGAGGATGGCGAAGTCGCCCCAGGTCGCATTCAGGCGAAAGCGCCGGCGCATCAGTTCGGAGACCACGCGCGCGGCCTCGGTGTCGGCGTCGGAGCAGCCGATCACCTCGATCTTCTCGCCCTCGCCGAGCGCACTCCAAAGACGCTTCTCGAACACGTGCGGGTTGTTGCCGATCAGCGCGTTCGCGGTATGCAGGATGCGGTTGGTGGAGCGGTAGTTCTGCTCCAGCTTGATCACCTCCAGGCGCGGGAAGTCCTGCTGCAGGCGCGCGAGGTTCTCCGGGCGCGCGCCGCGCCAGGCGTAGATCGACTGGTCGTCGTCACCGACCACCGTCAGGCCGTCACTGACCCCGATCAGCAGGCGCACCAGCTGGTACTGCGCGGAGTTGGTGTCCTGGTATTCGTCCACCAGCAGGTGGCGGATGCGGTCCTGCCAGCGGTTGCGCAGTTCCGGGTCGTCGCGCAGGCAGTCCACCGGGCGCTTGATCAGGTCGTCGAAGTCCACTGCGTTGTAGGCGCGCAGGGCGTCTTCGTAGCGCGGGTAGAGGTTGGCCGCGGCGATCGCCTCCGGGGCGTCGCTCATCTGGCTGGCTTCATGCAGTGCCTCTTCCGGCGTCATCAGGTCGTTCTTCCAGCGGCTGATGTGGCCAATCAGGGCGTCGACCTCGGAGCCGGTATCGTCGCGGTAGGTAATCTCGCGCAGCAGCTGCCGGCAGTCACCGGGGTCGAGGATGGAGAAGCCGGGGCGCAGCCCCGCCGCCTGCAGCTCGCGACGCAGGAAGTTGAGCCCGAAGGTGTGGAAGGTGGAGACGTTCAAGCCCCGGGCCTGTTCGCGTGACAGTCGCCCCTGGACACGTTCGCGCATCTCGCGCGCGGCCTTGTTGGTAAAGGTGATCGCCACGATCTGGCGTGCGGCGAGGCCGCGCCGCTCGATCAAGTGAGCGATCTTCTCGGTGATCACGCGGGTCTTGCCGGAACCCGCCCCGGCCAGGACCAGCAGGGGGCGGTCCGTGGTGGTCACGGCGGCCTGTTGTTGGGGATTCAGTTCGGACACCGGGGCGGTCGATTCCTTCGCAGCGGGGCGCGTAAACTAACCCACGATCCCCGATTCATAAAGACAGCAGCGGTGAGGGTAATCCATTGACCAACGGACCGCGTGCCGCGGCATCCGCCGCGGGCCGGGAGTCGCTCCCGATATTGACCCAGTTCGACTTTCATCAGCACCTGATGGATGTCCCGGGGCCGGCGGTCATCCTGTTCACGCGCCAGGGCTGCGGGGCCTGCAAGGTCATGGGGCGGGTCCTGGCGGAATGGCAGGCGGCGGGGGATGCGCCGGCGCTGTTCGAGGTGGATGCCGAGACCGATACCGCCCTGGTGCGGGAGTTCGAGGTCTTCCATCTGCCGGCACTGTTCGTGTTTCAGGCGGGGGCCTATCACGGTCGCCTGGAAGCCCCGCCGCGCCTGCCCCTGTTGCGCGAGGGGCTGGCGGCCGTACTGGCCCAACCGCCCGAGGAGGCGCCGTGAAATCCCCGCACGCCGAAACCGTCACGCCGGACCGGGACTGGTACCCGCCAGCGCAGCGCCTCGACAGCCCGAACCAGGATGAGCGTCCCCCCGGTCAGCAACCGGAACTGATCGTGGTGCACGCGATCAGCCTGCCGCCGGGCGAGTTCGGTGGAGGGCACGTCGCCGAGCTGTTCCAGAATCGTCTGGATCCGGATGCCCACCCCTACTTTGCCGAGGTCGGCGGCCTGCGCGTCTCCGCCCATGTGCTGATCGACCGCGAGGGCCAGGCGACCCAGTTCGTGCCGTTCTCCCGACGCGCCTGGCATGCCGGGGTGTCGCGGTGGCAGGGGCGCGAGCGCTGCAACGACTTCTCCATCGGGATCGAACTGGAGGGGACCGACGAGGACCCCTTTACCCCGGCGCAGTACGCCGCGCTTGCGCAAATGATTGGCTGGGTCCGCGCCCGCTGGCCGGGTATCGGGCCGCATGCGCTGGCCGGCCACAGCGATATCGCCCCGGGACGCAAGACGGATCCGGGCCCCCATTTCGACTGGGCGCGCCTGCGGCAGGAACTGCACGAGGTGAGCGCATGATTGTGGACCTGCTGCGTCACGGCGAGCCGGAGGGCGGCCAGCGTTACCGCGGCCATGGCTGCGACGACCCGCTGAGCGCGCGCGGCTGGAGCCAGATGGAGCGGGCGGTCCGGGGCGAGGAGGAGTGGCAGTATGTGGTCAGCTCGCCAATGCAGCGCTGCCGCGCGTTTGCCGAGCACTACGCCTCCACACAGGACCTTCCGTTGATCCTGGAGCCGCACCTGCGCGAGATCGGTTTTGGCGACTGGGAGGGGCGTACGCGGGTCGACCTGCAGCGGGATCGACCGGAGGAATACTGCGCCTTCTATGCCGACCCGGTGCACGCGCGCCCGGCCGGTGCGGAGCCGCTAACGGCCTTTCGCCGCCGGGTCGAGGCCGGTTTCGATGGGGCCTTGCGGCCGCTGCAGTCCGAACGGGTGCTGATGGTGGTGCATGCGGGGGTTATACGCGCGCTGGTCGGCTGGGTGCTGGGCGTGCCGGACGACCGCCTGTACCAGCTCGATTGCGAGTACGCCAGCCGCACCCGGCTGCATCGGCATCCGACCAGGGGCTGGCGGCTGCTTTACGCCAACCGGGTCTAGGCCCGGTTGTTAGCCGGCCTGGCTGCCGCGCTTGGGGACGGCCTTCACCGACAGGTAGTAGTCGTTGTTCAGGACGTCGATCAGCCGGTCGATGTTCGGATGCTTGCCCGGGTTGGCGCGGGCGTCGTCGGCGTGGCTGCCGTACAGCAGCAGGCCCGAGTTGGCCGCCTTGGGCCCGATGCCGCCGTAATCCAGCGCCAGCTGGTAGTAGATCTGCAGCGACAGGCTCTGGCCGTCCACGTTCTCGATGGTCGCGGTGGGGTTGTAGTCCTCGCCAAACAACTCCAGGCGTTCGATATTGCTGACGTCGGGCAGCTTCTTGGACATGTTCCGGCTCCTCGAAAGAATCGCGGCATTATCGGGGCATGACCCGGCGGCGACAACCAACCCGCGAAGGCGGCAGGGTCGCCCCGGGTCAGCGGCGAATAGGGCGCATGTTAAGCTATGGCCTTTTTTCGAGGGGACACGAACATGTCGCGAAGCGCGTTCATGGAGGCCGCCCAGGCCGCCGCTGATGCCGCCGAGAAGGTGATCCGCCACTACTACGAGGCGGGTGTCGACGTCGAAACCAAACCCGACGACACCCCGGTGACCCGGGCCGACGTGGAGAGCGAACAGGCGATCCGCCAGGTGATCCGCGAGCACTTTCCGGACCACGGCTTCTATGGCGAGGAGACCGGGCAGTCGGACATGGACTCCGACTATGTCTGGCTGATCGACCCGATCGACGGGACCAAGAGCTTCGTGCGGCGCTACCCGTTCTTCTCAACCCAGATTGCGCTCATGTTCAAGGGCGAGCTGATCCTGGGGCTGTCCAACGGCATCCAGTTCGGCGAACGGGCCTGGGCGGAGAAGGGCCAGGGCGCCTTCCTGAACGGCAACCCGATCGCGGTCGAGAAGACCGTCGATCTCGGGCGCGCCTCGCTGTCCACCGGCAACCTCAAGTCCCTGGCGCAGAGCCCCGAGGGGTGGACCGCGCTGGGCGGCATTATGGCCGAGGTCAACCGCACCCGCGGCTACGGGGATTTCTACCACTACCACCTGCTGGCACGTGGCAGCATCGACCTGATCATCGAGTCCGACGTCAACATCCTGGACATCGCCGCATTGGCGGTGATCGTGCGCGAGGCGGGCGGCGTGTTCACCAACCTCTCCGGTGGCGAGCTCGACCTGAAGACCGCGAACGTCCTGGCCGCGGCCACTCCGGAATTGCACCGGACGGCCCTGAACCGTCTCGCCTGGAAGGACTAGCGGCGGGCTGATTGAACCACAGAGGACACAGGGGACACCGAGAAGGGCGGTCTACAGGAAGACGGGAAGATTGGAAGGGAAAGCAGCGATTGGCTGCAGGCTGGCTGGTGATGCCGCGCATTTCGGGGCGATCATTGGCCGGGCCCTGCATCAGTAAGCTGTTGGTTTTTCCAGTTGGCCGTAAATGGTGTCCGTATCGGAAACCGAAGTCATTCTTCCGGCCTTCCTGGCTTCCTGTGACCAGAACCGAACGTCAGGTCGCGGCGCCGTTCCCGTTGCCGTTCCCGTTGGCCTCCACCAGCCCGTGGGCGCGCAGCTTCTTGCGCAGGGTGGCGCGGTTGAGCCCGAGCAGGGCGGCGGCGCGGCTCTGGTTGCCCCCGCAGCGCTCCAGCACACTGGCCAGCAGGGGGCGCTCCACCTCGTTCATGACCAGTGCGTAAAGGTCGTGGCTGCTTTGCCCGTCCAGGGTCTCGAAATACTGATCCAGCGCTCGCCGGACCGAGTCCGCCAGCACACAGTCGGACGGGAGTGTGGCCGCAACCGATGCTTCCTGGACGTCCGGGTCCTGTTCGAGTGGCATGTTCACGCTCATGCAGCCTCGCTTGCGATTCCCGTCAGGTGGGCGCGCAGGCGCCGCAGTTGTTCGCTGGCCGTGGGGGCGGCGAGAAGGTCAGCCCGGGCCGCCCGGGTGCGGGCCTCGTCGAGACCCAGACCAAGAAGATACCAGCCCAGGTGCTTGCGCGCGATACGCACACCCTGCGGTTCGCCGTACTGGGCGTGCAGGCCGGTGACGTGTTCCTCGATCAGGGCCAGGCGCGTGGCCAGGTCCGGTGCCGGCGGGATCGCTTCGCCGGCCAGCGCGGCGCGGATCTGACCCGGAAGCCAGGGCCGGCCCTGGGCGGCGCGTCCGATCATCACCCCGGCCGCGCCGGTGGTATCCAGTACCCGCATCGCCGTGTCCGGGTCCGTGATGTCGCCATTGGCGAGCACCGGGATGGAGACCGACCGGACGATGCGCGCGATCGCGGTATGGTCCGCCTGCCCGCGGTAGGCATCGGCCCGGGTGCGTCCGTGCACGGTCAGCATCGCGATGCCGCAGGCCTCGGCAATGGATGCGATCTCTTCGCCGTTCATTCGCTCGCGGTCCAGGCCCAGGCGCATCTTCAGCGTGACCGGCACGGTGACGGCCTCCGTGAGCGCCTGGAGCAGTTCGCGCACCCGCTCCGGCTCGCCCAGCAGGGCCGATCCCGCGGCCTTGCTGCAGACCTTCTTCGCGGGGCAGCCCAGGTTCAGGTCGATCACGTCGGCGCCCCGGCGCACGTTCTCCCGCGCCGCCTCGGCCAGCGGCTCGGGTTCGTTGCCCAGCAGCTGGACGATGCGCGGGCGCGGCTCCTGACGGTGGTCCAGCCGGTGGCGGCTCTTGTCGCTGGCCCACAGCCGGGTGTTGGAGGTGACCATCTCGGATACCGCCGCGCTGGCGCCCAGGCGGCGGGCCAGCAACCGGAACGGGCGATCGCTCACGCCGGCCATGGGGGCCAGGAACACGACGGGGTCCGCGAAGTGATGGATTCCGAGCTGCATCTGGGGCTGACGATTGAATCGGGGAAGCCGGGGAGTCTAGCACCTCGAGGCGCCCGCCGCCGGTGGTCAGCGTGCTCGCGCCCCCGGGGTGTGCATGAATCCGTGCTGCCCTTGAACGAGTTGCGGGTCCGGGGTGTCGGGCATAGGTCAGCGGGGCTGGATCTGGATGCCCGTGATGCGGGCATGGGGGCTGGCGAGGCTCAGGCGCAGGGTGGCGGGTTTGTGGGGGGGCATCGGGGCGTCCGCGTCGGTGTAGTCGTTCGGGGTCAGGCGCAGAGCGCCATGGCGCGTGTCCAGCTGGTCGCTCAGATGGATGTCGAGGACGGGCCAGGCCTGCCGCACCGGGCTTTCCAGCTGGAACTGGAGGTGCAGCGTGCCATCGATACTGGCGAAGAAGTCCGGTGTCGATACCCGGATGCGCTCGGGCGCGCGCAGCGGGTTCCAGACCGGGCAGGGGAGGGTGGCGCACAGCTGGGCGCGAGTCTGGTCCAGGTAATGGTTATGACCCGGTGCCACGGGCGGGAAGGCCAGCAGTTGCGCGCCCAGCAGAACGCTCAGGCCGGCGGCCACGAACAGCCCCGGCCAGACACGGCGTCGGGCGGGGGCGGCCAGGTCCAGAGGGCCCGGGTGGCGTTCGATGTCGATGGCGGTGGCGATGACCGGCGCACTCTCGATCGCGGGGGTGCGAGCGGGCTGCGCGGGAAGGAGCCCCTCCCCCAGGACGCGTTCGCCGGCGCCGCCGATCTCGAGGGCCGGGAACAGATCGAACTCGGCGCCGCAGTTTGTGCAATGCACCCGCCGCTGGCGGATCTTGGACCCGCGGGCGAGGGCGTGGGTGACGCCGCATTGCGGGCAGCGGGCGAGCATGTCAGCGTCCGGATGGCCGCAGCTGCGTCCGGTCGAGCGAGAAGGACGGTACCGGCGCGACGATGCCCATGGGTTGGCGTGTTCCTAGGGAAACACTGATCAATGTACACATTCGCGCTCGAGTCGCTTTTGCGTGCGAACAAGGCGCGGTGACCGCCGTGCAGTCATTCTGCACAAGGGAGCCGCAACGCTGTGCGCGCGCCAGTTTTTGATCAACAACGGGCGGCCGAGCCCCTGCTTTCAATGGCTTGTGGGGTTGGCACCCCAGGTTCCCCGATCCTGCGTTGCGCCGCTTGCGGGTAGAACCACTACCCGCTGCACGACGCGCCTTGTCTCGGAAAACCTGGGGTGCCAACGCGAGTGTGTACATTGATCAGTGTTTCCCTAGCGCCGGCGCCCGCCGAGCAGGGCCCAGCCTTCGCGGCAGTCCTCGACGCCAATGTCAAAGGCATCGGAATAGGCCGCGATGACCTCGTCCGCCTGGCGTTCCAGCAGACCGGCCAGCAGGATACGCGCGCCGGGTTTCGCGGCCCGCGCGAGCTCCGGGGCCAGGTCGATCAGCGGCTTGGCCAGGATGTTGGCCAGCACCAGATCGTATTCCGCCGTCGGGACCGGGTGGTCGGTCAGACCGGTTTCCAGTCGCTCGGGCGGGATGGCGTTGGCATCGGCATTGCTGCGCGTGGCCTGCACCGCCTGCTCGTCGATGTCGATGCCCAGCGCATGCCGGGCGCCCAGCTTCAGGGCCGCGATGGCGAGGATGCCGGAGCCACAGCCGTAGTCCAGCACCTCCTGATCCCGAGGCGGCTGCTGGGCCAGCGCGGCCAGGCACATCGCGGTGGTCGGGTGGTTGCCGGTGCCGAAGGCGAGGCCGGGGTCCAGGCGCACGAAGGTGCCCTCCTCGATGGCCGGCTCGTCCTCCCAGGACGGCACGATCCACAGCGAACTGCCGCAGTGAATGGTGCCGAGGCCGTCGAGGCCGGCGCGCACCCAGTCCTGGTCTTCGATGGGCTGCACCTGGATCGCCTCGGGGGCCTGCGCCTGGCGCTCCAGCGCGGCGGCCGCGAGATCCGCCTGGGTGGTGTCCGGGAATACGGCCTTCAGGCGCACAGTGGACCACAGCGGATGGGTGCCGAGAGGAGGCTCGAACAGCGGCTCGTCGGCGGCATCGAACAACTCGACGCTGACCGCGCCGAGTTCAAAAAGCGTGTCTTCCAGCGGCTCGGCCTGTTCCGGGCTGATCTGGCATTCGAGTTCGGCAAGGCTCATGGCGTCAGGCTCTGGTGGTTGCGGAAAGGGCTCAGGCCTGTGCCTTCAGCTTCTTCTCGAGGTAGTGGATGTCGGTCTCGCCGCGCTGGAAATTGGCGTCGATCATCAGGTCGTGATGCAGGGCGACGTTGGTCTGGATGCCGTCTACCACGATCTCGCCCAGGGCCCCGCGCATGCGGGCCAGCGCGATCTCGCGGCTGTTCCCGTGGGCGATCAGCTTGCCGATCATCGAGTCGTAGTAGGGCGGCACGGCGTACCCGTTGTAGATGTGGGTATCCATGCGGATGCCCGGCCCGCCCGGGGCGTGGTACTGCTGGATAGTCCCGGGGCTGGGCATGAAGGTGCCGGGGTCTTCGGCATTGATGCGGCACTCGATCGCATGGCCGCTGATGTGCACATCGTCCTGGGTGTAGCCCAGCGGTTCGCCGGCGGCGATGCGGATCTGCTCGCGCACCAGGTCGATGCCGGTGACCTGCTCGGTGACCGTGTGTTCGACCTGCAGGCGGGTATTCATCTCGATGAAGTAGAACGCCCCGTTCTCGTACAGGAACTCGAAGGTGCCGGCGCCGCGGTAGCCGATGTCCTGGCAGGCGCGGATCAGGCGTTCCGCCATGGTCTGGCGCTGTTCGTCGCTGATGCCGGGGGCCGGGGCCTCCTCGATTACCTTCTGGTGGCGGCGCTGCATGGAGCAGTCGCGCTCGCCCAGGCATACGGCGTTGCCGTGGGTGTCGGCCAGGATCTGGAACTCCACGTGGCGCGGGTGTTCCAGGTATTTCTCCATATACAGGGTGTCGTTGCCGAAGCCCTGCTGGGCCTCGTTGCGGGTCAGCGAGATCGCGTTCAGCAGCGCGCCCTCGGTATGCACCACGCGCATGCCGCGACCGCCGCCACCGGCGGCGGCCTTGATGATGACCGGGTAGCCGATCTCGCGCGCCAGGGCCAGGTTGGTGTCCGGGTCGTCGCCCAGGGCGCCGCCGGAGCCGGGTACGCAGGGCACGTTGGCCTCCAGCATTGCCTGCTTGGCGGAGACCTTGTCGCCCATCAGGCGGATGGTCTCGGCGCGCGGACCGATGAAGGAGAAGCCGGAGGACTCCACCCGCTCGGCGAAGTCCGCGTTCTCCGACAGGAAGCCGTAGCCGGGGTGGATCGCGCCGGCATCGGTGACTTCGGCCGCGGCGATCAACGCGGGGATGTTCAGGTAGCTCTCGCCGGAGGCCGCGGGCCCGATGCAGACGGATTCGTCCGCCAGGCGGACATGCTTCAGGTCGCGATCGGCGCTGGAGTGTGCGGCGACGGTGGCGATACCCATCTCGCGGCAGGCGCGCAGGACCCGCAGGGCGATCTCGCCGCGGTTGGCGATCAGAATCTTTTCAAACATGCTCGGACCTGTTGGCAGGGAATCGGAGGGTTCAGCCGATGATGAACAGCGGCTGGCCGTATTCCACCGGGTTGCCGTTCTCGACCAGGATGTCGCGGACCGTCCCCGCCTGGTCGGCCTCGATCGGGTTGAGCATCTTCATCGCCTCGATGATGCACAGGGTCTCGCCGACCTCCACGGTCTGCCCGACCTCGACGAACGGCTTCGAGCCCGGGCTGGGTGCGCGGTAGAAGGTGCCGACCATGGGGGCGGTGACCCGGTGACCGTCCATCTCCGGGGTCGCGTCCGCCGCGTCGGCCGGGGCGGCTGCGGGCGGTGCGCCGGCTGGTGCCGGTGCCGCGGCGGGCAGAGGGGCCGGGGCCGGTGCGGCGACGGCGGTGCCGCTGGCCGAGCGGGTGATGCGGACCGACTCCTCGCCTTCGTGGATCTCGATCTCGTGGATGCCGCTCTCGTCGAGCAGGTCGATCAGTTTCTTGACCTTGCGAATGTCCATGGAAGCCTCTTATTCCTTGATAGCCGCGAGCGCCGCATCGAGCGCCAGCCGGTAGCCAATGACGCCGAAGCCACTGACCAGACCGGCGGCGACATCGCTCAGACGCGAGGTCTGGCGAAAGGGCTCGCGGGCGTGGATGTTGCTGATATGAATCTCGTAGAACGGGATGGCAACACCCAGCAGGGCATCGCGCAGGCTGACACTGGTGTGGGTCAGGCCACCCGGATTGATCAGGATGCGTTGCACGCCCTCGCCGGGGGCGGCATGGATGCGGTCGATCAGGTCGCCTTCATGGTTGCTCTGGAAGCAGTCGAAGGAGGTGTCGGCCTGTTCCGCCCGAGCCCTCAGGTCGGTCTCGATATCCGCCAGGGTCTGCGCGCCGTAGCGCTCCGGCTCCCGCTGTCCCAGCAGGTTCAGATTGGGGCCGTTGAGCAGCAGTATGGACGCCATGGCAGGGGGAATCGGTAGCGATCCTGTCGAGAATGGACGCGATTGCACCGAAAAATGACGGTGCGGCGAATGTTCGGGATTTTGCCGCAGGAGGGGTGGGGGTGTCCAGCGCGGAGGGTGCCCCGGGCGCGCCGGTACCGCGCCCGGCGCGGTGCCGGCGTGCGGGTTTCGATCAGTCGGCGGTCAGCGGGAACAGGGTCAGTTCCACTCGGCGGTTCTGCTGGCGGCCCGCGTCGGTGTCGTTGGTGGCGACCGGCTGGTGCGGTCCGAAGCCGATGGTGTGCACGCGCACCGGCTGCACGCCGCGGTGGATCAGGGCCTGGCCCACGCTCTGGGCGCGGCGCTCGGAGAGGTCCATGTTGTATTCGACGCGGCCGGTGCTGTCGGTGTGACCGGCGACCTCGATGCCGGTCTGGTCGAACTCCTCCAGGACCAGGGCGACCGAGTCCAGTACATCCTGGAATTCAGGCTTGATGTCGCTGCGGTCGAAATCGAAGGTGATGTTGCTCGGCATGTTGAGGATGATGTTGTCGCCGTCGCGGGTCACGCTGACGCCGGTCCCGCGCAGCTGCTCGCGCAGGGCATCTTCCTGACGATCCATGTAGTTGCCGATGGCGCCGCCGGCCAGGGCGCCGATGCCGGCCCCGATCATCGCGCGCTGGGTGCGGTTGCGGCTGCTGGTGACGCTGCCGAGCACGGCGCCGGTGGCCGCGCCGATGCCGGCCCCGATAGTGGCGCGCGAGACGCGTTCTTCCCCGGTGTATGGATCGGTGGTGGTGCAGCCCATCACCAGGACCAGGGCACTGGTGGCGGCCAGGGCGAGGATGCGTTGCATGGTTCGTCTCCCGTAATCCGGTGGTCCGCCACGGCGGCGGGTCTGTCACCGGGCAGCTTGCGGCCAGCCGGGTGAACCGTCCATGAATCCGGAGAAAGGGTGGGCTATTGGCCGTCGATTTCGTGACGCAGTTCGCTCAGCACCGGGGCGGTTTCGGGGTGCACCCCGCGCCAGATCGCGAAGGCCTCGGCCGCCTGTTCCACCAGCATGCCGAGCCCGTCGCTACCGTTGCTGCAGCCCGCCGCCTCGGCCCAGCCAAGGAAGCGCTGGGCGCCGGCCCCGTAGACCAGGTCATAGGCCAGGCTGTCCGCTTGAACCAGATGGGCGGGGAGGTCCAGCGCGTCCTCGCCGAGGCCGGTGGCCGTGGCGTTGACCACCAGATCGAAGGGGCCCTGCGGCAGCGTGTCCAGGCCGCAGGCGGCCAGCCGGGTGGCCGGGGCGATATCGCGAAAGGCCTCGACCAGCCCCTCCGCGCGGGCGACGGTGCGGTTGGCGATGACCAGGGCCTCGGGCCCCCCCTCCAGCAGTGGCTGCAGCAGGCCGCGGGTGGCGCCCCCGGCACCCAGGATCAGGATGCGGCGGCTGCGCACGTTGAAGTTCAGGCGGTCGAGGTCACGGCAGAAGCCGACGCCGTCCGTGTTGTCGCCATGGATGCGGCGCTCGTCGTCGCGCCACAGGGTGTTCACGGCACCGGCGTGTCGGGCGCGATCCGTGAGGACACGGGCCAGGGCGAAGGCCTCTTCCTTGAACGGGACGGTCACGTTCAGGCCCCGGAACCCGGAGGAGAACCACGCCCAGACCTCCTCGGCGAACTGACCCGGAGTGCCCAGCAGGGTCTCGTAGGTCAGGTGCTGCCCGGTCTGATCGGCGAACAGGGCATGGATGCGCGGCGACAGCGAATGGCGGATCGGGTTGCCGACCACCGCGTAGCGATCCGGGCGCGGCTCGCTCATCGGGCCGCGTCCTCCGCCAGCCATTCGGCCACGGTGCGGGCGTAGTAGGTGAGAATGCCGTCGGCCCCGGCGCGCTTCATGCCGGTCAGGGCCTCCAGCACGCAGGCGCGCTCGTCCAGCCAGCCGCGTTCGGCGGCGGCCTTGAGCATCGCGTACTCGCCGGAGACGTGATAGACGAAGGTCGGGCGCTGGAACTCGTCGCGGATGCGGCGGACCACATCCAGATACGGCATCCCCGGTTTGACCATCACCATGTCGGCGCCTTCGGCCAGGTCGAGCGCGACCTCGTGCAGGGCCTCGTCGCCGTTGGCCGGGTCCATCTGGTAGGTCTCCTTGCCGCCCTTGCCCAGATTGCCGGCCGAGCCCACCGCATCGCGGAACGGCCCGTAGAAGGCCGAGGCGTACTTGGCGGAGTAGGCGAGGATGCGCGTGTGCACATGCCCGCCATCCTCCAGTGCGTGGCGGATCGCGCCGATGCGCCCGTCCATCATGTCGGAGGGGGCGACCACGTCGGCGCCGGCGGCCGCGTGCGACAGCGCCTGCTTCACCAGCGCCTCGACGGTGATGTCGTTCACCACATAGCCCTCGGCGTCGATGATGCCGTCCTGGCCATGGGTGGTGAACGGGTCCAGGGCGACGTCGGTGATCACCCCCAGCTCCGGGTGCGCGGCCTTCAGCGCGCGCACCGCGCGCTGCGCCAGGCCCTCGGGATTCCAGGCCTCCTGCGCATCCAGGCTCTTCTTCTCGGCCGGGACCACCGGAAACAGCGCCAGTGCCGGGATGCCCAGGCGCACGGCGGCGGTGGCCTCTTCCAGTAGTTGGTCGATGGACACGCGTTCCACCCCGGGCATCGACGGCACGGCCTCGCGCGTGCCCTCGCCCTCGGTGACGAACACCGGCAGAATCAGGTCGTCCGGCCGCAGGTGATGCTCGCGCATCAGGCGGCGGGAGAAGGCGTCGCGGCGCAGGCGGCGTGGCCGGCCGGCGGGATAGGGGGCGATCGGTGCGGTCATGCCAGGTCCTCGCGTGGGTCGTGTTACTCGGTGGCCTCGGCCAGCCAGTCGCGTGGCGTCAGGTAGCGCTCGTACAATTCGGCCTCGGGCGTGCCGGGCTCTGGCTGGTAGTTGTATTCCCAGCGCACCAGCGGCGGCAGCGACATCAGGATCGACTCGGTGCGCCCGCCCGACTGCAGGCCGAACAGGGTACCGCGGTCGTAGACCAGGTTGAACTCGACATAGCGCCCGCGCCGGTAGAGCTGGAACTGGCGCTCGCGCTCGCCGTATTCGGTCGCGTGGCGACGCTCGACGATCGGGCCGTAGGCATCCAGATAGGCATTGCCGACGCTCTGCATGTAGCCGAAGGCGTGCTCGAAGCCGCCCTCGCTGAAGTCGTCGAAGAACAGCCCGCCGACGCCGCGCGGCTCGTCACGGTGCTTGAGGTGGAAGTACTCGTCGCACCACTTCTTGTGCGCCGGGTAGAGGTGCTCGCCAAACGGGCGACAGGCAGCCTCGGCCGTGCGGTGCCAGTGGATGCAGTCCTCGTCAAAACCGTAGTACGGGGTCAGGTCGAAGCCGCCGCCGAACCACCAGATCGGCGCCTCGCCGGGCTTCTCCGCGATAAAGAAGCGCACGTTCGCGTGCGAGGTCGGTACATACGGGTTGTGCGGGTGGATTACCAGCGACACGCCGGTGGCCTGGAACGAGCGCCCGGCCATCTCCGGACGGTGCGCGGTGGCCGAGGCCGGGAGGTTGTCGCCCATCACATGGGAGAAGTTGACCCCGGCCTGTTCGAAGACCCGCCCCTCGCGCAGCACGCGGGTACGGCCGCCGCCGCCGGCGGGGCGCTTCCAAGCGTCCTCTTCGAAGCGGGCCTGGCCGTCCAGGCCCTCGAGGCCCTGGCAGATGCGGTCCTGCAGGCCCTGCAGGTAGTCGATCACGCGGTCGATGGAGACGTTGTCCTGGCTCATGCTGCGTCCCGGTTGATCAGTTGTCGGTATGGGTGTCGGGTTCCGGCGCGCCCCGGAGCCAGGCCCCGGTGCGGGCGTCGCGGATCGCGCTGGGTGCGGTGCGCCCGCCACATTCTGCCTGCAGGATCGCATCGATGCCGGCCCCGAGTTGTGAGGCAACGCAATCCCAGCTGCGGCAGGGCTCCGCGCCCGCGCGGTTGGCGCTGGTGGAGACCAGCGCGCTTTCGGCGGCCGCGCACAGCGCACGCGTCCCCGGATGGGCGGTGACGCGTACCGCGAGGCTGTCGTGTTCGCCCCGCAGCCGCGGCGGGCAGGCATCGGTGACGGGCAGCAGCCAGGTGGTCGGCCCCGGCCAGCTGGCGTCGATCTCGGCGCGGTGGTCGGCCGGCAGCGGCGCCAGCCAGGGCGCGAGGCGCTCCAGCCGGTCGGTGACCACGATCAGCCCCTTGGCGGCCGGGCGACCCTTGATCTCGAGGATGCGATCGATCGCCCGGGGGTTGTCCGGGCGGCAGCCGAGACCAAAGACTGCCTCGGTGGGGTAGGCGATCACGCCGCCGTCGCGCACGCACTGTGCGACGGGTTCGATCTCGGGGGATAGCAACGGGGCGTTATTCGGATCCACGGTCGCCGGAGGGCTGGGCACTCAGGCGGCTGTCGCCATCGCCGGATTTCGCGCTGCCGGATTTGGCGGTCGAAGCCTTCTTCGCCGGGGCCTTCTTCGATGTGCTCGTCTTCGACGTGCTCTTCTTCGGGGCGGTCTTTTTCGTGCCCGTCTTGCTGGCGGCCTTCTTGGTGGTGGCCGCCTTTTTCGTGGTCGTCTTCTTCGCGGTCGACGATTTGGATGCGGTCTTCCCGGAAGATTTGGCGGTCGACTTGGACGCCCCCTTGCGGCCGCGGCCCTTGCGTTCCGGGGCGGCGGCGATCAGTTCCTGGCACTGCGCAAGTGTCAGGGACTTGGGGTCGGTCTCCTTGGGGATCTTGGCGTTCTTGTTGCCATCGGTGACGTAGGGCCCGTAGCGCCCGTTCAGCACCTGGATGCCTTCCTCGTCGAAGCTCTTGATGAAGCGCTCGGCGTCCTTTTGCTTCTTCTCGGCGACGATCTCCAGCGCGCGTGGCAGCTCGATGGTCCAGACGTCGTCGTCCGGGCCGAGGGAGGCGTACTTGGAGCCGTACTTCACGTACGGTCCGAAGCGGCCGATGTTCACCATCACCGGCTCGCCCTCGGGCGTCTCGCCGAGGTCGCGCGGCAGCTTGAACAGCTCCAGCGCCTCGTCGAGGGTGATCTTGTCCATCTTCTGCCCGGGCAGCAGGCCGGCGAAGCGCGGCTTCTCCTCGTCGTCCTTGGTGCCGATCTGCACGATCGGGCCGAAACGGCCCAGGCGCACGCTGACCGGGCGCCCGCTCTGCGGATCGGTGCCCAGCTCGCGTGACTGCACGGCCTCGGCGCGGGTGACGTTCTCTTCCTTCTCCTTCACCCGGTCGCGGAAGTCGCCCCAGAAATCCTCCAGCACCGGGACCCAGTCCTTCTCGCCGCGCGAGATCGCATCCAGCTCGTCCTCCAGCTTCGCGGTGAAGTCGTAGTCCACGTAGCGGTCGAAGTGCTGGGTCAGGAAGCTGTTCACGATCCGGCCGGTATCGGTCGGGATGAAGCGCTTGCCGTCCATCTCCACGTACTCGCGTGACTGCAGCGTGGAGATGATGCTGGCGTAGGTCGACGGGCGGCCGATGCCGTATTCCTCCAGCGTCTTCACCAGGCTGGCTTCGGTGTAGCGCGGCGGCGGCTCGGTGAAGTGCTGGTCGGCGGTGACCTCTTCGAGCTGGACCGTGTCGCCCTCGGCCATCTCCGGCAGGCGCTTGTCCTCGTCGTCATCCTGCGCGTCGTCGCGGCCCTCCTGGTAGACCGCGATGAAGCCGGGGTCGACCAGGGTGGAGCCGGTGGCACGGAACTGGTGCTGGCTGTCGCCCGGGACCAGGTCGGCGGCCACGGTGTCGAAGGTCGCGTGGATCATCTGGCAGGCGACGGTGCGCTTCCAGATCAGGTCGTACAGCCGGGCCTGGTCGCTGCTCAGGCGCTCGCGCACCTCGTTCGGCAGACGGCGCACAGAGGTCGGGCGGATGGCCTCGTGGGCCTCCTGCGCGTTCTTCGACTTGGTCTTGTACTGGCGCGGGCTGTCGGGGACGTTGTTGGCCCCGTAGCGCTCCTCGATCAGGCCACGAATCTCGCCGATCGCCTCGCCGGCCAGGGCCACCGAGTCGGTACGCATGTAGGTGATCAGGCCGATCGCGCCGGAGCCCAGATCGATGCCTTCATATAGTTGCTGCGCGGTGCGCATGGTGCGCGATGCGGTGAAGCCCAGCTTGCGCGAGGCCTCCTGCTGCAGGGTCGAGGTGGTGAACGGCGCGGCCGGGTTGCGGCGGCGCTGCTTCTTTTCGACCTTGGCGACCCGGAGTTCGCCCATTGCGCTCGGGCTCACCGACGCAAGCTCGGTTCGGGCGGCGTCGGTCAGCCGCTTCTGCGCATCATGCGCGAGATCGGCACTGTTGAGGTCGAACTGGTCCAGCTTGTTGCCATCGAGGTGGGTCAGGCGGGCGGTGAAGGCCTGGCCCTGGCGTTCGCTCAGGGCATCCAGGGTCCAGTATTCGCGCGCGACGAAGGCCTCGATCTCGTTCTCGCGTTCGCAGATCATGCGCAGGGCGGGGCTCTGTACGCGCCCGGCGGACAGGCCGCGCTTGATCTTGCGCCACAGCAGCGGGGAGAGGTTGAAGCCGACCAGGTAGTCCAGCGCGCGGCGCGCCTGCTGGGCATCGATCAGCGGCTTGGCCAGGTCGCGCGGTTCCTCGATCGCCTGCTGGATCGCCTTCTTGGTGATCTCGTGAAACACGACGCGATGCACGCCGCGATCGTCCAGCAGGCCGCGGTCACGCAACACCTCGTAGAGATGCCAGGAGATCGCCTCGCCTTCACGGTCAGGGTCAGTCGCAAGGATCAGGTCGTCGGATTTCTTCAGCGCCTTGGCGATCGCCTCGATCTGTTTCTCGCTGCGCTCGATCACGTCGTACTTCATGCGGAACCCGTTCTCCGGGTCCACCGCGCCCTCCTTGGGCACCAGGTCGCGCACATGGCCATAGGAGGCCATGACCTGGTAGTCCGGGCCGAGATACTTCTCGATGGTCTTGCCCTTGGCGGGCGACTCTACGATGACGAGGTGCTTGCTCATGTCGCTCGGGACCGTCTCCGTGGCAGCGGGTTCCGTATCGGGGCGATCGCGGTCGCATGGCAGCGACCGGGTTCACGGGCGCTAAAGACTAGAGGAGGAAATGCCCGTTGGCTACCGCGCGCCTTTCGCAAGACGGAGAAATCAGTGCAGATAATCCACGGCCGCGGGGCCGGCATCGTCGCGCATGACCTCTTCCAGGCGGGAATAGGCGATCGCGTCGTCGGGCTGGTTGAACAGCACCATCAGCACCACCCAGCGCAGCTGGTCGAGGTCGATCTCCTCGGCGTCCAGCTCCATTACGCGGTCCAGCACCAGCTCGCGGGTGCCGGCGGTCAGCAGGCCGTTTTGCTCCAGGTGCAGCAGGAAGCCATGGGCCTCGGTATCCAGGCGTTTTTGCTCTTCCGGGGCATAGATCCGCTGGGCGGCGCCGTCGCCGCCGCGCCCGGCCAGGGGGGCCTCGCTCATCAGGCGGTCCAGCCAGCCCAGAGCGCGGTCGATCTCGCGGCGGGCAAAGCCGGCCTCCACCAGGTGGCGTTCCAGCTCCGAGCGGTCCGGCTCCTCGTCGGATTCCTCGTCGATGGTGTGCTCGAAGAGATACATGAGCACATCCAGCACATTCTCGTTCATGATTCGGGGGATCCTGCGTCGAGGCGCTGGTAACGCCCGTGGTCGAGGGCGGCCACACGGCCATGGAGTTCAAGCAAAACCAGCATGGATGAAAGCTGTTCGATGGTCAATTTGGTGCGTTCGCGCAGGGTTTCCAGCGGGACCGGGTCGAATCCCATCGCGTTCAGTACGCGTTCCTGCTCCGGATCCAGCGGGTCGGAGGCGGGTTCGGCCGCGGCCGGAGGCGCATCGGGCGCGACGCCCAGCCAGTCCGCGAGGTCATCCAGGATCTCCTCGGCCGACTCCACCAGCTGGGCGCCATCGCGGATCAGCCGGTGGCAGCCGCGGCTGGTCGGGCTCAGCACCGAACCGGGGACGGCATAGACCTGGCGCCCCTGTTCGGCAGCCAGCCGTGCGGTGATCAGGGATCCGCTCTTCAGCGCCGCCTCGACGACCAGGGTCGCCAGTGACAGGCCGCTGATCACGCGGTTGCGCTGCGGGAAGTTCCGCGCCAGCGGCCGGGTATCGGTGGGCCACAGCGAGACCACCAGGCCATGGTCCGCGATGCGGTGCGCCAGGCGCCGGTGCTGGGCGGGGTAGATGCGGTCGGGCCCGGTGGCCACGACCGCGATGGTGCGCCCGCCGGGCGCGGCCAGGGCGCCTTCGTGGGCGGCGCCGTCGATGCCCCGGGCCAGGCCGCTGGTGACCGTCAGCCCGGCCCCGGCCAGCTCGCGGGCGAATTCCGTGGCGAGGCGCTCGCCCTGCGGGGTGGCCTCGCGGCTGCCGACGATGCCCACCTGCGGGCTGCGCAGCAGCTCGCGCGCGCCGTTCAGGTACAGCACCGGGGGCGGGTCGGGGAGTTCCGCCAGCAGGGGCGGGTAGTCGGGGTCGTCCAGACACAGCAATGTGTGTCGGGGGTCGGCATCCAGCCAGGCCTGGTCGGCCTGCGCCCCGGCCTCGCGGGCTTTATGGGCGGCGGGGTCCAGCTTGAGGTCGACGCCCGCGCGCTGCCATTCGGCCGCGGGGGCGGCCAGGGCGTTGCCCGGAGAGCCGAAGGCCTCGACCAGTTGCAGCATGCGCCGCGGGCCGAGGCCTGGGGTGTTGATCAGTTGCAGCCAGTCCTCGTGCGGGGCGGCTGTCGCGCCGGCATCACCCATGCAGCCTGGCCGCAGGCCCGGTCAGGGGGTGCGAACCTTGTCGCCCTCGCGCAGGGTGCGCTCGGCCTCGGTCACCAGCACGTAGGACACCTTCTCGAAGGTCTGGAAGACCATGACGGTGCCGACTTCCTCTTCCGGCAGGGTGACCACCTCGTTGGCGCGATCGCTGATCGGGTCGCGGACCTCGCGCCCGGCGGTGAAGGCGGTCAAGACCTGGCCGTTCTCGATGCCGTCGCGTTCACCACGGTTGATGATGGCGGCCTGCAGCTGGCCGATCTGGCTGAGGGCGTCGAACAGCGAGATGATCGTGCCCTCGGTACCAGCCGGCGGGCGCCCGATGTCGAACAGCATGTCCTGCTCTTCGGCGTATGGGACCAGGCGGTCACCGCGGATGGCCTCGCGCTCGCCCTTGCGGATGTCGGCGCGGGCGACGTTGCCCGGCTCGATGATCTCGGCCTCGCCCACCGGCAGGGTGGCGACGCCCAGGTCCTCTCCGGTGTCCGGATCGGTCAGCGCGCCGTCGTGGCGAACGATGTGATAGAGCTCGTAGCGTTCGGTGTCCTCGGCGTTGCGCACATACACCCGGTCGCCTGGGCCGAAGATCACGCGCTCGTCCTGCGAGGCGAGGATGTAGGGGGCGTTTTCCAGGGTTTCCTCGTCCAGCACCTGTGGACGGAACATGAACGACTGCAGGGTGGAGATCGGGGAGACGTCCTCGTCGCGCTCCACCACCCGTGCTTCCGGTGACAGGCGATGCGTCGGGCGCACCCGCGGCCCGCCGTCGACCGTGATGCGCGGCCGGCCGTCCACGTAGTGGATGCTCAGCACGTCACCCGGATAGATCAGGTGGGGGTTCTCGATCTCCGGGTTGACCAGCCAGATCTCCGGCCAGTACCACGGGTCCTGCAGGAACATCGCGGAGATGTCCCAGAGGGTGTCGCCCTTCTTCACGACGTAGCGTTCGGGCGCGGATTCGCGGATCTCCGGCTCGGCCTCGGGGGTCGAGCGTTCATCCTGGGCTTCGCGCGCCGGGCGGGCTTCGGCCTGCGCCGTGCCGGAATCGGAGGCGGTCGTTTCGCCGCCGCCGTTCTCGGGTGTGGCCGCGCAGGCGCCCAGCAACAGCGTTACACTGAACAGAATGCCCGGCAGAACGAAGGTCGTGGTGGCCCTGGTCTTGTACATTTGGTGTCCCCTGTCAGGTCCGCGCGCTCCCCGAGCCTTCCTGTGGCCCGGCCCCCAATCGGATGACGCAATTCCGCGGATATTGCGGTCCAACGTTAGCAGAATTGCGACATCTGTACAGTACAAAGTTTGAGGTTTTTTCATGGCCAAGCGTGAAATCCTGCACTTCCCCGACCCCCGGCTGCGGCTGAAGGCCGAGCCGGTCGCCGAGGTGGACGACGAAATCCGCACCCTGGTGGACGACATGTTCGAGACCATGTACGCCGCGCCCGGCATTGGTCTGGCCGCCACCCAGATCAACGTGCAAAAGCGTGTGCTGGTCGCGGATGTCTCCGAGGACCAGAGCGAGCCGCATGCCTTGATCAACCCGGAGATCCTCGAGACCTCCGGTGAGGAGGAAATGGACGAGGGCTGTCTGTCCGTGCCCGGCTTCTACGAGAAGGTGCAGCGCGCCGACCGGATTCGCGTGCGTGCCCTGGGGCGTGACGGCCAGCCCTTCGAGCTGGACATCGATGGCCTGCTGGCGGTGTGCATCCAGCACGAGATTGACCACCTCGACGGCAAGCTGTTTGTCGATTACCTGTCCAGCCTGAAGCGCAGCCGCATCCGAAAGAAGCTGGAGAAGCAGGGCGGGCGCTCCGGAGCCGGTGACAAGACCGCGGTCCCCGCGGTCTGATGGGAGTGGCCGACACGGACGTCGAGTCCCTGCGCATTGTCTATGCCGGGACGCCGGATTTCGCGGTTCCCGCGCTGCAGGCCCTGATCGACGGCGGGCATGCCCCGGTCGCGGTCTATACCCAGCCGGACCGACCGGCGGGGCGTGGGCGCAAGCTGCGTCCGGGCCCGGTCAAGCAGGTCGCCGAGGCCGCCGGCCTGCCGGTGGTGCAGCCGGAGAGCCTGAAGTCCGCCGAGGCCCAAGCCGAACTTGCCGCCTGGCGCCCGGACATCCTGATTGTCGCAGCCTACGGGCTGATCCTGCCCCGCGCCGTACTCGCGATCCCGCCGCTGGGCGGGCTCAATATCCATGCCTCGCTGCTGCCGCGCTGGCGCGGCGCGGCGCCGATCCATCGCGCGATTCTCGCGGGGGACGAAGAGACCGGTGTCTGCCTGATGCAGATGGCCCCGGGGCTGGATGCCGGCCCGGTGCACGCCTGCCGTCGCGTCCCGATTACACCGGAGACCACCACCGGTGAGCTGCACGATGTCCTCGCCCGCGAGGGGGCGGAGCTGCTGGTGGAGCAGCTCCCGACGATTGCCGCGGGTGCCTCCGCACCGTGGCCCCAGGATGATGCGCAGGCCAGCTACGCCCGAAAACTGGAGAAACAGGAGGCCTGGATGGACTGGTCGCAGCCGGCCGCGGCCCTGGATCGACAGGTGCGGGCCTTCAACCCCTGGCCGGTGGCGCAGGCCGGCTGGCAGGGGCAGGCGCTGCGGGTCTACGCGGCGACCCCGCTGGAGGTCGCGGCGAATGCAACGCCCGGAACGATCATGGATGCCTGCCCGGAGGGCGTGGATGTGGCCACCGGCGACGGCATCCTGCGCCTGCGGACCGTTCAGCTGCCCGGCCGCCGCCCGGTCGCGGCGGCGGACTGGGCCCGCAATGCGGACCTGCCCGGCCAAACCCTGACCGGGGCGGTCTGATGGCGGGCAAGCCGAAACGCGTGGTGCCCTCGCGGGTGGATTCGCGCTCGCCGCGTCAGCGCGCGCTGGAGGCGGTGGAGCGCGTAGTGCTGCAGGGGCAGTCGCTGACCCGGGCGGTGGAGCTGGTGACCGAAGGGCTGGCGGCGCGCGATGCCGCCTGGGTGCAGGCGCTCGCCTACACCACCTTGCGCTGGTACCCGCAGCTGGCGGGGCTGGTCGATGGCTTTCTGGATCGGCCGCTGCGCAAGAAGGATGCCGTGATTGGTGTGCTGCTGGCGCAGGGACTGGCCGAGGTGCTGCATTTCGGGACGCGCGATCACGCGGCGGTGCGGGAGACCGCCGAGCTGGCGCGCGAGATCCATCGCCCTGGCGCGGTGGGCCTGATCAACGCGGTACTGCGCCGCGCCCTGCGCGAGCAGGACGAACTGGCGAGCCGGATCGAGGGCGACCCGGTGCTGCGCTATGCGGTCCCGGAATGGCTGCTGGAGGCGATTCGCGATGCCTGGCCGGAGGACTGGGAGACGCTGCTGGAGGCCTCGACCCGCCCCGCGCCGATGACCCTGCGGGTCAACCTGCACCGTGGCAGTCGCGAAGCGGCGCTGGAGGCCCTGTCCGCCGCCGGTATCCCGGGGCGCGCGTACCCGGCGCTGGCCAGCGCGCTGACGCTGGATGACCCGGTCGATGTGGCCGCCCTGCCGGGGTTCGCTGACGGGGCGCTTTCGGTCCAGGACGCCTCGGCGCAATGGGCCGGGCCGTTGCTGGGGCCGCGGCCCGGCGAACGGGTGCTGGACGCCTGTGCGGCACCCGGCGGCAAGACCGGGCATTTGCTGGAACACGCGGGTGGCGATCTGGATCTCACCGCGCTGGACAACGACCCCGAACGCCTGGAACAGGTACGCGAGAACCTCGACCGGCTGGGCTATGACGCCCGCCTGGTCGCGGCGGATCTGGACGCCACCGATGACTGGTGGGACGGCGAGCCCTTTGACGCGATTCTGCTGGATGTTCCCTGTTCCGCCACCGGCGTGATCCGGCGTCATCCGGACATCAAGACCCTGCGCCGGGCCGATGACATCCCGCGCCTGGCGGCGGAGCAGGCCCGCCTGCTGGCCGGCGCCTGGAAGCTGCTCCGCCCGGGCGGCCGGTTGCTGTATGCCACCTGTTCGCTGCTGTCGGCGGAGAACGAGGCGGTGGTCGCCCCGTTCGTCGCGGCGACCGCGGATGCCCGCGCCCGGCCGCTGGAGGGCGAGTACGCTATCCCCGGCAGCAAGCCCCGCGCGGCAGGTGTAACGCTGCCGCTGGGGCTCGAGGACGGGGACGGCTTCTATTACGCGCTGCTGGAGAAGCAGGCCCCCTGATGCCGGGGCGTTCATCGTGGCGGGGCGGGCCCCTGACGGCGCTGTGCGGGCTACTGGCCCTGCTGGCGCTGCCGGTGACGGCGAGCGCGGTGGAGATCCGCGCCGCGAATCACATGTGGCTGGATGATGCCACCGTGCTGGTGCGCCTCGATATCGACATGCGCCTGCCCGCGGTGCTGGAGGACGCCCTGGCCAACGGCGTGACGCTGGAGTTCGAGGCGCAGACGCGGCTGGAACGCGGCCGGCGGGTCGGGCGCGATACCCTTGCCAGCGAGACGCGTCGCGTCCAGCTGCAATACTTCGCCCTGAATCGGCACTATCTGGTAACCGCGGTGACCGACGAGCGCATGGACCTGAAACCGACCCTGGGGGATGCCCTGGACCTGGTCGCCCGGCGGCTGGGGCGGCTGCGTCTGGACGAGGTTCCGGACGCGGTGCGCGAGAATCCCGGCGAGTTCGATCTCGCGGCGCGGCTGACGCTGGTGTATTCCGCGCTGCCGCTGCCCCTGCAGCTGGATGCCGGTTTGCGCGGTGATCTGACGACCCGACAGGAGTGGCGGCGATGGTCGCTGGATTAGGGAAGCGCTGGTCAACGTACACGCTCGCGCTCGAGTCGCTTTTGCGCGCGCGAAAGCGGCCGAGCCCCTTGGGGTTGGTACCCCGGGTTCCCCGATCCGGCGTTGCGGCCCTTGCCGGTAGAATGGCTACCGGCTGCGGACCGCGCCTTGTTTCGGAAAATCTGGGATACCAACGCGAGGGTGTACGTTGACCAGCGTTTCCCTAAGAGGCTTCCCGTGGGGGCTCCTCGGCATCGGGCTCCTGTTCGCGCTGCTGCTGACCTCGCTGGTGGTGATGGGCGATGCGGCCCAGAACCAGGCGCGCTTCGAACAGGTGTTCCTGTGGCTGCTGGTGTTCCATGTGGCCGTGCTGGTGGTGCTGGGCGGGCTGATTATCTATCAGCTCGTGCGCATGGCGATCCAGTATCGCCGCGGGGTGCCCGGCAGCCGCCTGACGCTGCGCCTGGTGGCGGTGTTCATGCTGGTGGCCGTGCTGCCGGTGTCGGTCGTCTACTACTTCTCCTTCAAGTTCCTGAACGAGGGCGTGGATTCCTGGTTCGACGTGCGCGTGGAGTCGGCGCTGGAGGATGCGCTGGAGCTGTCGCGCTCGTCGCTGGATCTGCGGGTGCGCCAGCTGGCGACCGAGACCCAGGAACTGATGAGCGACCTCGAGGGGGTCTCGGAAGGCCTGGTTCCGCTGGCGCTGAACGACTATCGCCGCCAGGT
The DNA here is from genome assembly GCF_000425605.1 of Thioalkalivibrio sp. ALE17. Lineage (NCBI taxonomy): Bacteria > Pseudomonadati > Pseudomonadota > Gammaproteobacteria > Chromatiales > Ectothiorhodospiraceae > Thioalkalivibrio > Thioalkalivibrio sp. ALE17. Next base: position 18,715 of record NZ_AUDT01000002.1, on the reverse strand, counting down.
CGGGGCGCAGGAGTTGACGCTGGTCGGTTCGAACAACCGCATCATCGCCTCCAGTACCGACAGCCCGATCCGCCGTCTGCCGACCCCGCCGGGCTCCGACATCCTGATGCGGGTGCGCCCGGAGCAGCCGTATTCGCGCCTGGAGCCGCAGTCCGACGGCTCGCTGATCATCCGCGTGGTGGCCACCACCAGCAGTCGCCGCCCGGGCTCGGAGAATCGCATCCTGCAGGGCATCTACCCGGTGGATCCGCGCATGAGTGCGCTGTCGCTGCGGGTTCAGGACGCCTTCGCCGATTACCGCGAGTTCGCTTACCTGCGCGGGCCGATGATTCAGGGCTTTGTGTTTACCCTGTCACTGGCGCTGGCGATCTCGCTGATGGCCGCGCTGTGGGCCGGTCTGCTGGTGGCGCGGCGCATGGTGCGCCCGATCTCCGATCTGGTGCAGGGCACGCGCATGGTGGCGCAGGGCGACTACAGCACGCGCCTCGCGGTGCAGCGCGCCGACGAGCTGGGCTTCCTGGTGCAGTCGTTCAACACCATGACTCGCACCCTGAACGAGGCGCGCGACGAGGCCGAGCGCAACCGCCGCCTGCTGGACGCCGAGCGCGCCTATCTGGAGAGCGTGCTGCAGCATCTGCGCTCCGGCGTACTGGCGCTGGATGGCAGCCTGCGCCTGCGCACGGCGAATGCCGCGGCCAGCGAGATCCTGGAATGCGACCTGCAGGGCGCGCGCACCCGGGTGATGTCCGAGCTGGGTGACGAGTGCCCGTTGGTCGCACAGTTCTTCGAGGCGATCAGCGACGCCCTGGTGCGCCAGGAGGCCGAATGGTCGCGTCAGGTGGTCGTCTTTACCCGCAGCGGGCGCAAGGTACTGATGACCCGCGCGGTGTGGTTGCCGACCTCGGGCTCCAGCCGCGGCCTGCACGCCATCGTGTTCGACGATATGACCGAGTTCCTGAAGGCCCAGCGCGACGCGGCCTGGGGCGAGGTGGCGCGGCGTCTGGCACACGAGATCAAGAACCCGCTGACGCCGATCCAGCTCTCCGCCGAGCGCCTCTCGAGGCGCCTGGGCAAGGTGCTGGAGGGAGCCGACCGCGAGGTGCTGGACCGTGCCACCGGCACCATCGTGCAGCAGGTGGAGGCGATGAAGACCCTGGTCAACGCCTTCCGCGACTATGCCCAGGCGCCGCAGCTGGAGCGCGCCTCGGTGGACCTGAACCAGCTGATCCGCGATGTCTGCGAGCTGTACCTCGACCAGGACGGCCGCTCGCGCGTGGATGTCACGCTGGATGCGGAACTGCCGCGGATCCATGGCGACGCCGGGCGCCTGCGCCAGCTGCTGCACAACCTGATCAAGAACGCGCTGGAGGCGGGCAAGGGCCACGAGGACATGGAGGTGCATGTGGCCACTGCCTACCTCGACGACCCGGCGGGTCCGCACATCGAGCTGCGGGTGACCGACACCGGTCCCGGCATCAAGCCGGAGTTCCTCGAACGCATCTTCGAGCCCTACACCACCGACAAACCGCGTGGAACCGGTCTCGGTCTGGCGGTCGCACAGAAGATCGTGGAGGAGCATGGCGGCATGATTGAGTGCCATAATGCGGAATCCGGGCGGCATGGGGCGGTCTTCCGCATCCGCATTCCGGTGGAGCATGGTCCGGTGGTTCACGAGGAGCCCGAATGAGCGAAGCCTACATACTCGTGGTCGACGACGAGCCGGACATCCGCATGCTGCTGCAGGATGTGCTGGAGGACGAGGGCTACCAGGTAGCCCTTGCCGGCTCCGTGGCCGAGGCCAAGGCCCAGCGCCGCAGCCGCCGTCCTGATCTGATCCTGCTGGATGTCTGGATGCCGGACGGCGACGGCATCTCGCTGCTGAAGGAGTGGAGCGACGACGAGGGCCTGCCCTGCCCGGTGGTGATGATCTCCGGCCATGGCAATGTCGAGACCGCCGTGGACGCCACGCGACTCGGGGCCTACGACTTCATCGAGAAGCCGCTGTCCATCGACAAGCTGCTGATCACCCTGAACAACGCCCTGGAGGCCGCGCGCCTGCAGCGCGAGAACGTGGGCCTGAAACGCCATGCCGGCACCGTGCACGACCCGGTCGGCAGCAGCGCCACCATGGTGAACCTGCGCGACCAGGTGCAGCGCATGGCGCAGCACGATACCTGGGTGCTGATCACCGGCGAGCCGGGGGTGGGCAAGCAGACCTTCGCGCGCCTGCTGCATGCGCGCAGCGCGCGGCGCGAGAGCCCGTTCATCGTGGTCTCGGTGGGTTCGCTGTCCGGCGAGGAGGCGATCGCCGAGCTGTTCGGCAGCGAGCAGGGCGAGCATGTGCGCTACGGCCTGCTGGAGCAGGCGGCGGGCGGCGTGCTGTTCCTCGACGAGGTCGCGGAGATGGACCTGCAGACCCAGGGGCGGCTGCTGCACGCGCTGGATACCCAGCGCATCACGCGCATCGGCGGCAACCAGCCGATCAGCGTGAATGTGCGCGTGATCGCGGCCAGCCAGTACGACCTGGCCGAGGCGGTGGAGCAGGGCCACTTCCGCGAGGATCTCTACTACCGGCTCAATGTCCTGCCACTGGCGATCCCGCCGCTGCGCGAGCACCCGGAGGATATCCCGGAACTGCTGGAATGCCACATGCGCCACCTGCACCAGCAGGAGGGCCTGCCGGTGCGCGCCTTCCAGCGCCCGGCACTCGAGCGGCTGCAGCAGTACCACTGGCCCGGCAATGTGCGCGAACTGCGCAATCTGGTGCAGCGGCTGATGATCCTGGGCTCCGGCGACGAGATTACCCGCGACGAGGTGGAACGCACCCTCAGCGGGCAGCCGCAGCGCGCGGAGGAGGCGGGCGAGGGCGCAGTGGGCATCCCCGACCTGCCGTTGCGCGAGGCGCGCGAGCAGTTCGAGCGCGAGTATCTGCAGCAGCAGCTGGAGCGCTCCGAGGGCAACATGACGCGCCTGGCGGAACGGGTGGGGCTGGAACGCACCCATCTGTACCGCAAGTTCAAGGCGCTGGGGATCGACCCCAAGCGCGTGAAATCCGATAGCTGAATCCGCTCCGGGACGGGAGGCGCATGAAGCACATCATCATCCTCGGGGCCGGTCAGGTCGGCCAGTCGCTGGCCGAGGCGCTGAGCGCCGACGGGATCGACATCACCGTGGTCGACTATCGCTCCGAGATGCTGGCGGATCTGGAAGACCGCTACGACATAAAAACGGTACACGGCTTCGCTGCGCACCCGTCGGTGCTGGAGGCGGCCGGGGCGCGGGACGCGTCCATGCTGATCGCGGTGACCAATTCCGACGAGACCAACATGGTCGCCTGCCAGGTGGCGTCCACGCTGTTCAATATCGAGACCAAGATCGCCCGGGTACGGGCGCGCGACTACCACGAGACCCCGGCGCTGTTCGCCCAGGACGCGATGCCGGTGGACATGCTGATCTCGCCCGAGGCGATCGTGACCAGCCACATCCAGCGGCTGATCGAGCACCCCGGCTCGCTGCAGGTGCTGGAATTCGCCGAGGGCCGCGTCTCGCTGGTCGGCGTGCGGGCCTACTACGGCGGGCCGCTGGTCGGCCACGAACTGAAGAACCTGCAAAGCGACATGCCCGGAATCCATACCCGGGTGGCCGCGATCTTCCGCAAGGACCGGCCGATTCAGCCGGATGGTTCCACGGTGATCGAGGCGGACGACGAGGTCTTCTTTGTCGCGGCGAAGAAGAACATCCGCGCGGTGACGTCCGAGCTGCGCAAGCTGGAGAAGCCCTACAAGCGCATCCTGATCGCGGGCGGCGGCAACATCGGCGAGCGGCTCGCCGAGACGCTCAGCAAGCGCTACCGGGTCAAGGTGATCGAGCGTGACTCCGAGCGCGCCGACCACCTGGCGCGGACGCTGCCCAGCAATGTGCTGGTGCTGCACGGGGACAGCTCGGATGACCGCTTCCTCGAGTCCATCAACGTTGAGCACAGCGATGTGTTCTGCGCGGTCACCAACGACGACCAGGCGAATATCTTTGCCGGGATGCTGGCCAAGCGCTGGGGCGTGCGCAAGGTGATGTCGCTGATCAATCGCCCCAGCTACGTGGACCTGCTGCAGAGCGGGACCATCGATGTCGCGATCTCGCCGCAGCAGGCGACCATCGGGGCCCTGCTGGCGCGGGTGCGCGAGGGTGGTACTGCCACCGTGCATACCCTGCGGCGCGGGGCGGCGGAGGCGATCGAGACGGTGGTCAACGGCGATGCGCGCACCTCGCAGGTGGTCGGGCGGCGGGTCGACGAGATCGACTTCCCCGAGGGTACGAGCCTGGGCGCGGTGGTCCGCGAGGAGGAGGTCATCATCCCGCACCGGGACACGGTCATCGAGGCCGGCGACCATGTGATCCTGTTCGTGACCGACCGGCGCAAGGTGAAGCAGGTCCAGCGCCTGTTCCAGCCGACGGCCCTGTTCTTCTAGGCAGGGCGCACGGATGCTGCACCTCGCCTCCACCGCTCGACTGCTGGGCGTCCTGCTGACGCTGTTCAGTCTGGCGATGCTGCCGCCGGCGGCCATCGGCTTCCTGTACGGGGAGGCCACCGCGCTGGTGTTCCTGCAGGCCTTTGCCCTGCTCCTGCTGATCGGCGGGCTGCTGTGGGCCCCGCTGTACCGGATGCGTCAGGAACTGCAGGCGCGCGACGGCTTCATCCTGGTGGTGCTGTTCTGGCTGGGGCTAGGCATCGCGGGCGCGACCCCCCTGTTCCTCGATCCGAGCCTGCAGATCTCCTTTACCGACGCGGCCTTCGAGTCGATGTCCGGGCTGACCACGACCGGGGCCACGGTGCTGAGCGGGCTGGACGACCTGCCGCGCTCGCTCCTGTGGTATCGCCAGCAACTCCAGTGGATGGGGGGCATGGGCATCATCGTGCTGGCGGTGGCCATCCTCCCGCTGCTGGGCGTCGGCGGGATGCAGCTGTTCAAGGCCGAGACCCCGGGGCCGATCCGCGACAATAAACTCACCCCGCGCATCGCCGAGACCGCGCGCAACCTCTGGTACATCTACCTGGGCCTGACCGTGGCCTGCGCGCTGGCCTACTGGGCTGCCGGCATGGATGCCTTCGATGCCGTCGCGCATGCCTTCTCCACCGTGGCAATCGGCGGGTTTTCACCTTATGACGCGAGCATCGGTCATTTCGACAGCGCCCTGATCGAAAGCGTTGCCATCGTGTTCATGATCATCGCGGGCATGAACTTTGCGCTGCACTTCCTGGTGATCCACCGGGCGACCGTCGCCCCCTATCGCCGCGACGAGGAACTGCGGACCTACCTGCTGCTGCTGGCCGGAGCCAGCGTTGTGGTGGTGATCTTCATGCTCGCGACCGGCTTCGCCAGCGACACCACGGAGGCCCTGCGCAAGGGCCTGTTCCATGTGGTGTCGATCGCGACTACGACGGGTTACGCCACCGACAGCTTCTACCTGTGGCCGGGCTTCCTGCCGGTGCTGTTGATCTTCCTGTCGTTTATCGGCGCCTGTACCGGATCGACGGGGGGCGGTATGAAGGTGGTCCGTGTGCTGCTGCTGATGAAGCAGGGGCTGCGCGAGATCAAGCGGCTGATCCACCCGCATGCGCGGATCACCGTGAAGGTGAATGGCAAGGAGGCGCCGGATCGCGTGGTCCAGGCCGTGTGGGGCTTTCTCGCCGCCTACGTGATGGTGTTTGTCGTGATGATGCTGTTGTTGATGGTGACCGGGCTGGATCAGGTCACCTCGTTCTCGGCGGTCGCGGCGACACTGAACAACCTCGGGCCGGGTCTGGGCGAGGTCGGGGCGAACTATGCCGGAATCAACGACTTCAGCAAGTGGGTGCTGGTGTTCGCCATGCTGATGGGGCGCCTGGAAATCTTTACCGTGCTGGTGCTTCTGTCGCCCACCTTCTGGCGGCGTTAGCCTGAACGCATCGTTTGACCGGCGGCGCGGGAGGTGCCCCATGAGCGACATGATCGAACGTTTCCAGAACATGCTCGATGGCGGACAGGACTCTGCCATGCTGCGTTTCTCGCTGGGCAACGCCCTGGCGACCGACGGTCAGCTCGAGGCCGCCGTCCCGCATCTCGAACGGGCGCTGGAGCTGGACGGCGGCTATTCCGCGGCGTGGAAGCTGCTGGCGAAGACGCTGGTCCAGCTCGAGCGCCCGGAGGCGGCGCTATCCACCTGCGAGCGCGGCATTCGCGTGGCCACCGAGAAGGGCGACCTGCAGGCGGTGAAGGAGATGGAGGTCTTCGCCAAGCGAGCGCGCAAGCAGCAGGCCGCCACGGACGGGTCGGGCGACGGCTCCGGGGGCGCATGAGCGCAGCCGACGACGATCGAAGCCGGAGCGAGGACGCCGGCGCCTACCAGGCCTCGCTGACCGCGGCCCACTTCGCCCCGCGCTACTGGGGCAGCTGGCTGCTGCTGGGCCTGGCCTGGGTGTTGCAGGAATTGCCGCGCCCGGCCGTGCGTGGCCTGGCCCGTGGCCTGGGCCGGCTGATCCGGCGCTTTGCCGGGCGCAGTCGCGCGGTGGCCGTACGCAACCTGGAGCTGTGCTTCCCGCAGCTGAGCCCCGCCGAACGCATGCAACGCCTGGAGGCCTATTACCGCTACCAGGCACAGACCGTGCTGGACTATGGCCTGCTGTGGTTCGGCAAGCCGGGGCAGCATGCCGCGCGTATCCGCATCGAGGGCCTGGAACATTACGAGCGCCTGCGCTCGGCCGGTACCCCGGTGATCATCCTCGCGCCGCATTCACTGGCGCTGGACTACGGTGGCGTGCGCATGAGCCAGATGTTCGATGGCGTGTCCTTCGCCAAGCCGATGAAGAACCCGGTGCTGGAATGGATCAACCACCGCAGCCGCACCCGCTACTCCGGCGACATCTTCGCCCGTGACCAGGGCCTGCGCCCGGCCATCCGCCAGCTCAAGCGCGGGCGCTTCTTCTACTACCTGCCGGACGAGGACCTGGGCGCCGAGGGCGCCGTCTTCGTCGACTTCTTTGGTGTGAAGAAGGCCACGCTGACCGCGCTGGCGCGCCTGACGCGCATGTCGAAGGCCGCGGTGCTCCCCAGCTTCGCCTGGTACGACCCCGCGGCGGATCAGTACGTGATGCGCCTGTGGCCGCCGCTGGAGGACTATCCCGCCGGCGACGACGAGGCGGATGCCCGACATATGAACGCAGCCGTGGAACGCGGCATCGAACAGGCCCCGGCGCAGTATCTGTGGTCCATGCGCCTGTTCCGCACCCGCCCCGCCGGCGAGCCGCGCCTGTACCCCGACCGCAAGCGCTGATCAGCCACCGCCTTCATGCGCTATTGGGTGGTGTCAGGGAGTCGCAGGCGTCGGGCGCGGGCAAACACTTCTCAGACCGTCGATGTGTTCGTGCAGGTCCGGGCGGATGGTTGCCCACATGGGGTCGAGGATGAAATCGATCCCTTCCCGTCGTGCCAGTTTGGCGGCTGGAACGAAATCGGAGTCGCCCGAGACCAGGATGATCTGATTCACCTGTTGCTTGAACGACAATGCGGCGATATCAATGCCCAATCGCATATCCACGCCCTTTTGGCGCAGGTCGAGGTGGAAATCGGCGTCGGTGATGTCCGTCCAGTCGCGCGCTCCCTGGCAGAGTGCATGCAGCGCGTGTTGCTTCAGGCGCCAGTGGACATGGTTGGTCGGCAGCTCCCCGAGCCGCAAAGCGACCTTTCGCTGGCTGCGAAGTGCGTCATGGAATGCCCGCCGCCATACGGCGACCTCGCTTCTGCCCCAGGGAAACACTGATCAATGTACACACTCGCGTTGGTACCCCAGGTTTTCCGAGACAAGGCGCGTTGTGCAACAGGTAGTGGTTCTACCTGTAAGCGGCGCAACGCAGGATCGGGGAACCTGGGGTGCCAACCCCAGGAGGCTCGGCCGCTTTTGCGCGCGCACGGCGTTGCGGCTCCCTTGTGCAGAATGACTGCACGGCAGTCACCGCGCCTTGTTCGCACGCAAAAGCGACTCGAGCGCGAGCGTGTACATTGATCAGTGTTCCCCTGGTCGACAGGCTCTTGCCTAGTGGGGTGTGTCCTTTCCAGTTCGACGGGTGGGCGTCGTAGACAAATATGCGATAGAGGCGGGAAACCCGCGGCCCATTGCGTGGGGCGTTGAGATGATCAAGGGCGAGACCGTGGAGGGTTTTCGCGGTTTCTTCCGGGCCTTGCTTGCCGAAAATGCGTCGGCTTCGAACCAGAAAGAAGCCGGCGTCGACCAGCACCGCAGTCACGGCAGGACTTGCGTGGCGCAGAAACAAAGAGCCCTCGGGGTCGGCCTTCCCTGAATCATTGAGAGAAGGCTTACTGCCGAGGGCGGATCTATCTTTCATTCTAGGTACCTCCCTGTACCTTGACAAGTTTTCCGAATTTGGCCCAAGAGTGCCAATCATTCAAGGGGGGCGGCCTCAGCGTTCCCGATTGCATTCGTTTGATCCGGATGCGGCTCAAGGAGATGGGGTGCCATGCCCGAGGGCGATACGATCCACAAGCTGGCGGCGGCGCTGCGGCCCGTGCTCGAGGGGGTGGCGCTGAGCCGGGTCGCCACCCGAGCGCGCCGGGGGGATCCGTTACTGGAACATGGCGCGATGACCGCGGAGGCCGTGCAGGCCCGGGGCAAGCACCTGCTGCTGGACCTGGAGGCGGCGGACGGGCGGCGCTGGCAGTTGCGCAGCCATCTCGGGATGTACGGGACCTGGCACCAGTATGCGCCGGGCGCGGCGTGGCACAAGCCGGCGGCCGGGGCGTGGGCGGTGCTGGGCCTGCCGGATCGCGTGCTGGTCTGTTTCCACCCGCGCGAGCTGCAGTGGCGTCCGCGCGCGGACGGCGCACGGGACGTTCCCCGGCTGGATGCGCGGGTGGGCCCCGACCTGCTGGACCCGGCGATTGACCTGGATGCGGTTGTTGCCCGGGTACGCGATCGTGCCGATTCAGCCCGCCCGATCGTGGATGTGCTGCTGGATCAGTCCCTGGCGGCGGGGATCGGCAACATCTACAAGTCCGAGGTGCTGTTCCTGCAGGGGTGCCATCCACTGCGTCCTCTGGCACAGGTGCCGGAGGCCATGCTGCGCGGGTTGTACCGCGATGCCGAGCGCCTGCTGCGGCGCAATGTGAAGCCGGGGCCGCGGATTACCCGTGAGCGTGCGGAGGCGGGGGCGTTTCTGAACGTCTACGGTCGTCGGGGTGAGCCCTGTCACCAGTGCGGGGCACCGGTCGAATATGCCCGACTGGGCGAGCACCTGCGTGCGACCTACTGGTGTCCGGTCTGCCAGCCGGGGAACCCGTAGGCCCCCGCGGCATCCCAAAAGGATATGAATGATGCACGGCTCCTGGCCGTGCCGCCCAAGTCTCCAGCGGTATCCCGCCCCGCAGGCATCGCATTTTCCAAGGAGGTGAACCATGCAGACGCGCACGATGAAGACGAGCCGCCTCACCCTGGCGCCCGTGCTGGCCGGTCTGGTGATGGCCTGTACCGGATCCTCCGGGGTCTCGGCCGAGGGGCTCGGTGCCGGGGAGCACGGCCTGCAAGCCAGTGTGCTGCATGAGGGGCTTAATCACCCCTGGGCCATTGCGTTTCTGCCGGAGGGCGGGGCCCTGATCAGCGAGCGCCCGGGCACCCTGCGCTGGTTCGAGGACGCCGGGTCCTTCGACGGCCGGGGCGAGTTGGTGTCCGGTGTTCCGGGCGACCTGCAGGCGCGCAACCAGGGCGGCCTGCTGGACCTCGCGCTGCATCCCGACTTCGCCGAGAACCGCTGGCTGTACTTCACCTATTCCGCAGCCGTGGATGGCGGGCTCACCACACGCCTGGCGCGCGCACGTTTCCAGGACGGTGAGCTTCAGGGTGTGGAGACGCTGTTCACGGCCGAGCCGGGCGTCTCCGGGGGGCGGCACTTTGGCAGCCGCATCGTGTTCGATGACACGGGTTATGTGTACATCAGCGTGGGTGACCGCGGCCAGCGCGATCATGCCCAGGACACCTCCACCCATATCGGCAGCATCATCCGGCTGCATGACGACGGGCGCGTCCCGGACGACAATCCGCTGGTGGATGATGCCGATGCCCGCCCCGAGATCTGGGCCTGGGGGGTGCGCAACCCGCAGGGCATGGTGATGGACCCCGAGACCGGCACCTTCTGGCAGAACGAGCACGGACCGCGCGGGGGCGACGAGGTGAACATCATCGAGCCCGGGCTGAACTACGGCTGGCCGGTCATTACCCACGGCCGGGAGTATGCCGGCGGGCAGGTCGGCGAAGGCCTGACCGAGAAGGAGGGGATGGAATCGCCCCTGTATCACTGGACGCCCTCCATCGCCCCTTCGGGTATGGCGATCCTCCGCGATCCCGCCTTTGCCGACTGGGACGGCGATCTGCTCGTGGGCGGCCTGGCGCATCAGACCCTTCGCCGGCTGACCTTCGAGGGGCGCGAGCTGGTCAACGAGAGCGAGGTGCTGCCGGATCTCGACCGCCGCGTGCGGGACGTGCGCGTCCATGACGGGGCCATCTATATCCTGACCGACCACAATCCGGGGGAGCTGATCCGGCTCGTCCCGGCCGACTGACGGAGCCGCCGATGTTCGCCTTTTCCGAGCCGCGCATGCCGACCCCCGAACAGGCCCTGCCCGGGCGCGAAGAGCCGATGCCGGTCCCCGAGCGCCACATGGTCCTGGGGACGCCGCTGGCCCCGCCGTACCCCGAGGGCATGCAGGTGATCCATTTCGGCATGGGCTGTTTCTGGGGTGCCGAGCGGTTGTTCTGGCAGCAGGAGGGCGTGTACTCCACCAGCGTGGGCTACGGCGGCGGCTATACCCCGAACCCGACCTATCGCGAGGTCTGTAGCGGCCAGACCGGGCACACCGAACTGGTGCGGGTGGTGCTCGATCCGCAACGGGTCGGGCTGGAGGCGCTGCTGCGTACCTTCTGGGAAGGACACGACCCGACCCAGGGCATGCGCCAGGGCAACGACGTCGGTACCCAGTACCGCTCCGCGATCTACACCACCGACGCGGACCAAATGGCGGCTGCCGAGGCCAGCCGCGAGCGTTTCCAGGCTGCGCTGGACGCCGCCGGGCGCGGGGCGATCACCACCGAGATCGCCGAGGGCCCGGCGTACTACTTCGCCGAGGACTACCACCAGCAATACCTCGCCAAGGTCCCCAACGGCTACTGCGGCCTCGGCGGCCTGGACGTGCCCTATCCCACCTAGGTCGAAAGGCGTTTTTTACCACGAAGCCCACGAAGGCACGAAGAAGGGCAGGTCAAAAGCGATTCACAGGAAGGTTTTAAGACCGGAAGAAGGCTGATGCGACGGCCTCCAGCAGCACGTTGATATGGTGCCTTGAGCGACCGTCACGCACTCGACCCTTCACCTGCAAACCTTCTCTTCTTCCAGACTTCCTGTGAATCGCCTTTCTTCGTGCCTTCGTGGTGAATCAGTCTTTTAGCCGTTTTGGGTGGCGGCTTGGACGAGGGCGCGGAACAGGCGCTGGTGGCGGCGTTTCTGTGGGAGGTATTCGGGGTGCCACTGCACGCCGACGCACCAGTCGTGTTCGGCCTCGATGGCCTGGACCACGCCGGTCGATTCGCGGCCGGCGATCTTGAGGTCCCACCCCAGGTCATTGACGGCGTGGTTGTGGAGCGCGTTCACGTGGAGCGTCGTGTCGCCCAGGATGTTGGCCAGAAGGCTGCGCGGGTCCAGCTCCACCGGCTTGACCGGCAGCAGGCTGCGGGCCTGCGGGGTTTCCACGTAGAACTCGGCCAGGTCGCGATGCAGGGTGCCGCCACGTACCACGTTGACCAGTTGCATCCCGCGACAGATGCCGAGGATCGGGCGGTGCTCGTCCAGCGCGCGATGGATCAGGGCCTTCTCCAGCCGGTCGCGGTCGGTGTCCAGTACACCGCCGTGGGACTGGAACAACCGGCGCAGCAGCCACAGGGCCGGGTAGAAGAGATAGCCGATCAGGCGCTGCGACAGGCGGCGCTCCGCCTGCCGGATGGCGGCCGCATCCGGTCCCTCGGGGAGAGTCTCGCCGTAGAGCTCCGGATCCACATCCGCCCCGCCGCCCACCACCAGACCATCGAAGCGCCGGTGACCGCGCGGCTTGCCCGGGCGCAGCCGCAGCGGTTGGCCGCCGGCGCGCCACACCGCGAGCGCTGTAAACAGCCAGGCGGGCCCGCCGCCCTGGTCGGGTCCGGTAATGGCGATCACCGGGCGGCGTGGACGCGGCGCCACGGTATCGGTGGTCGTGCGGTCGGGCTCAGAACCAGTCACGGAGGCGCTGGCTCCAGTCGTCGGCCCATCGGCCCAGGGCCTGGCCGGGGCGTTCCAGATATTCCCGAGACAGGCGCTCCAGGCGTTCCGGATCCGCCGCCAGGCGCTCGACCTCGACCCAGCCGTTGAACGGCCGCGCGAGGCTCCAGTCCGGGTCGTCGATCTCGCAGTTGGGCAGGCGGTAGTGGAAGGCCGGCCGCGGCTTGATCAGCTCGTGTTCCACCGGGGCCGCGTCGATCCTGCCGGAGTCCAGGTGGGCGAACAGCGGCAACAGATCCAGCGGGCGGTTGCGGGTCGGGTTGTGCGCCAGGTAGGTATCGATCAGGCCGGCTTGGTCGGGACGAAAGTCCGGGTCCAGCACGTAGCGTACAAACGGGCCGGGGAAAGACCGAATGTAGGGCGACAGGCGCCGCGCCAGGTCGATGGCGCCCGCCGCAGTGAGCACTTCCACCATCAGCAGGAAACTGCGCAGGATTGCCAGCAGCCACTCGGCATCGGTGCGGTGCACCTCGATATTGATCTGCAGCCCGAAGGCATAGAGAAACGAGCGTTCGGTACCCAGTGCGCCGGCCTGCTGCAGGGCGGCGCGCACCCGGTCCAGGCGGGGAAGGTCAGCCGTCGCGATCGGCGGCGCCACGATCTCGTGCGGGACCAGGCGGCCCGCGGCGTCCGCGAGCCAGCGCTCCAGCGCGGCCTCGTCGGAGTCGTCCAGCTCGATGCCCAGGCGCGCGAGGTGTTCGCGGTAGCCGCGGTCCTTCAGTACCCGGGCGTCCAGCTCCAGTTGGAAGTCGCCGACGTCCGTGTCGCGTACGTGGAAGACGAAGGCGTTGTCCGATTCGACGTGGCCCCCGAACTCGCCTTTCACGGTCTCGGCCATCGTCTCCAGCGACACCCCGGCCATCTCGATCTCCACGCCGATGCGTCGGGGCTCGCCATCCGGGTTGGCGGGCCAGGGGAGTTCGTGAAAGGGCTCGCTCATGCGTGTCTCGTAGTAATCGGGAGGCACCATGATAGCGGCTCGGTGTACCTCGTGCGGCCCGGGCAGTAGGATAGGCGCCGACCCACAGGAGCCCGCCGAACCCATGGATCGAATCTATCTGCGCGACCTCGAGATTGACGCCGTTGTTGGCGTCTACGACTGGGAACAGCGCATCCAGCGCCGCCTGCGATTCGATATCGAACTGGCGGCCGATACCCGCATCGCCGCCTACTCCGGCGAGATCGGCGACACCGTTGACTACGAGGCGGTGGCCAACGCCGTGCGTGCCATCGTCACGCGCGAGCCGCATGCCTTGCTGGAATCCCTGGCCGAGGAGATCGCCGAGGCCCTGATGGCCCAGTTCGGCACGCCGTGGCTGCGCATCAAACTCGGCAAGCCCGGTGCCGTGCCCGGCGTGCGCGAGGTCGGCATCGAGATCGAGCGCGGCAGCCTTTCCTCGTAGACCCGCGCCGGCCACGGGGCGCTGTCCCGGCCGGCGCCATCCCCATGCCGTGCTGTGTCGTCGCGAGGCGACGTGGCGATCCGCAGGGCAGGGAGGTGTTCGCCGTGCGTCCCGCATGGCCGCGTGTGCGCTCGCCGCGCCTGTCCCAGCCCCGATTTGCCTCTCCGACCCCGCCACTTGCCGAAGGACTGAACCTTCCTGAATCCCGGACATGGTTCACAGTCTTCGGTCTCCGCACGTTTTTGGTGCGTGTGCACTTTTAGTGCGCACCAAATAAAGGCAAAAGCCCGTGGTTGGGCCGCAACAGGTGTTGCGAAAAGCCGATTTTGCTCCCTTTTGGTACTTGGCACAGCCCGTGCAAGGACCGGGTGTCGACTACGCGACACTCGATTGACCAATCTGGGAGATGACCAACATGAAGAAGTTCACCCGTTCCGCGCTGGCCGCTGCTGTCCTCACCGTAGGCTCCACCGGTGGCGTCGCCTTTACCTCCACCGCCGCCGCGGAGCTGTCCGTGAACATCGGCGCGGTGTCCAATTACTACTTCCGTGGTTTTTCCGAAACCGACGACGGTGCTGCCGTTCAGGGTGGTATCGATTACGAGCATGCCTCTGGTTTCTACGTGGGAACCTGGGTATCGAATGTTGACTTTGGCGTCGACGAGGGGAATGAAGATCAAACAAGCTACGAAATGGATCTTTATCTTGGATTTGCCGACGCGTTCGACAATGGGTTCGGCTACGACGTCGGTTACATCTATTACGCCTATCCGGATGCCCGAGACGATACCGGTTCCCTGAGTGCCGACTTCGGCGAGATCTATGGTGAAGTCAGCTTCGATACCGGCGTTGTGGGACTGTACGGCGGTATGGCCTACGTCGTTCACGACAGCGATGACTCGGCCCTGGAAGACGACGACATGTACTTCTACGCCGGCCTGGATGTCCCGTTCATGGACGTCTACAGCGCCGGCTTCCTGGTAGGTCGCACCCGCTTCGACGATTCCAGCCTGGACAACTACACCCACTACACCGCCAGCCTGACCCGCGACGCGGGCGACTGGGGCGAGTTCAGCTTCAATCTCGAGTATGTCGACGAGACCGACGAAGACCTGGGCGCCTGGGTGGGCTGGTCCAAGACCTTCTGATTCCGCATTACCGCCTAAAGCAACAGCGGGTCCGTCAGGTGGCGGGCCCGCCCACAGGAGTCTGACATGAAGATGATTACCGCCGTAATCAAGCCGTTCAAGCTTGATGATGTTCGCGAGGCGATCTCGGAGATCGGCGTACAAGGGATGACCATGACCGAAGTAAAGGGTTTTGGTCGCCAGCGCGGTCATACCGAGCTCTATCGCGGTGCCGAGTACGTGGTCGATTTTCTGCCCAAGGTGAAACTGGAAGTGGCTGTCGACGAGAACCTGGTCGATCAGGTGGTCGAGGCCATTTCCAAGTCTGCCAGCACGGGCAAGATCGGCGACGGCAAGATCTTTATCACACCGGTGGAGCAGGTCGTGCGTATTCGCACGGGCGAGACCGGCCCGGAAGCCCTTTAAGGCCTCCGTCTTCCATCGAATGAGGAATTTCAATCATGGAAATTGAACAGCAAGTTGTCGAACTCGCCTACGCAATGGACACCTTTTACTTTCTGGTGGCCGGCGCGCTGGTGATGTGGATGGCCGCGGGCTTTACCATGCTCGAGGCCGGGATGGTGCGCACCAAGAGTGTGGCCGAAATTGCAACCAAGAATATCGCCCTGTATTCGATCGCCAGCATCATGTACATGCTGATCGGCTACAACATCATGTACAGCGACGGCCTGAGCTCCATCATTCCGGGCCTGGGCTTCCTGATCTCGGGCGACAATGCGGTCGCGGACGTACTGGGTAGTGGTGGCGACATCTACTACTCTGATCGTGCCGACTTCTTCTTCCAGGTCGTGTTCGTGGCCACCGCGATGTCCATCGTCTCGGGTGCCGTGGCCGAGCGCATGAAGCTGTGGGCCTTCCTCGCCTTCGCGGTCATCCTGACCGGCTTCATCTACCCGATCCAGGGCTTCTGGAGCTGGGGTGGCGGGATCCTCGACCAGATCGGCTATCTGGACTACGCCGGTTCCGGCATCGTCCACTTCACGGGTGCCGCTGCCGCGCTGGCCGGTGTGCTGCTCCTCGGGGCGCGCAAGGGCAAGTACGGCAAGGATGGCCAGATCAACGCGATCCCGGGCTCCAGCATGCCGCTGGCCACCCTGGGTGTGCTGATCCTGTGGCTGGGCTGGTTCGGCTTCAACGGTGGTTCCGAGCTGAAGGTCTCGGACATCGAGTCGGCCAATGCCGTGGCCGCCGTGTTCGCCAATACCAACCTGGCCGCGGCCGGGGGTGTGGTCGCCGCTCTGATCACCACCCGTCTGGTGTTCGGCAAGGCCGATCTGACCATGGCGCTGAACGGCGCGGTCGCGGGCCTGGTGTCCATCACCGCCGAGCCGCTGATGCCCAGCCCGTTCCTGGCGATGATCATCGGTGCCATCGGTGGCGTGATCGTGGTCTTCTCGATCGTCGCGCTGGACAAGCTGAAGATCGACGACCCGGTCGGCGCGATCTCCGCGCACGGTACCGCCGGTATCTGGGGTGTGATGGCGGTCCTGCTGTCCAACCCGGACGCGACCTTCTTCGGCCAGATCGTGGGCCTGCTTGCCATCTTCGCCTTCGTCTTCGTGGCCAGCCTGATCGTCTGGGCCATCCTCAAGGCGGTGATGGGTATCCGCCTGAGCGAAGAGGACGAGGATGTGGGCGCCGACATCGCCGAGTGCGGTCTCGAGGCCTACCCGGAGTTCACCGGGAAGCAATAAACCCTCGTTAACCTGAACCGGGGTCGGGCCACAGGCCCGGCCCCGACATCGTCTCCTCCGACGCCGACAAGACAGTCTCCCAGGACTTGGATGTTGGCCTTTGGGCGCCCCTCCCCGGGCGCCCTTTTTTTGTTTCCCGAGCTGTGGGAGCGGGCTCGCCCGCGAAGCCCCTGCCCGCGCCGAACAGTGCGATCGACATCCGCCGAGGCAACCCGTCACGGCGGAGCGTTCGTCTCGCAGCAAGCAGCGCCTGCCCGTCCGGCCATTCATCCCGCTGCCCCGGCTTCGGTTACGATCGCCATTTCGCCGCACCGGAACCCTGTCGCATGGATCGCCTGCTGGATGTTCGCCAACTGAAAACCGCCCATCTGGGCCCGCTGGATCTGGCGCTTCAGCCCGGGGAGCTGGTGCAGGTCACGGGCGCCTCCGGTTCCGGGAAATCGCTGCTGCTGCGGGCCCTGGCCGACCTTGACCCCAATACGGGGGAGGTGATGCTGAACGGGGAACCGCGGGACGCCATGGCGCCGGTCGACTGGCGCCGGCGCGTGGCGTATGTGCCGGCGGAGACTGCCTGGTGGGGCGAGCGAGTGGACGAGCACCTGCCAGCAAATTTCGCCCGCCCGGCGGCCCTGCACCTGCTGGAGCAGGTCGCCTTGCCCGAGGCCTCTCTAGGCTGGGAGGTCGAACGTCTCTCCAGCGGCGAGAAGCAGCGCCTGGGGCTGGTGCGCGCGCTGCTGAACCAGCCGCGCGTCCTGTTGCTGGACGAGCCCACCGCCAATCTGGATCTGGAAAACACCAAGCGCATCGAACGCGCGGTACGGGGGTATCTCGCCGAGGAAGACGCGGCGGCGTTGTGGGTTAGTCACGACACCCTGCAGCGTCAGCGCCTGGGCGGCCGCATCCTGACCATCGCCAACGGCAAGCTGGAGGTGCCCGCGTGGAACTGATCTCGCTTTCCGCGCTGGATTTGTCGCTGGCGGCCTTGCTGGTCGTCGCGCTGGCAGGGCTGACCGTCTGGGCACGTATGGGGCTGGGGCGCAGCCTGCTGATCGCCGGGGCGCGCACCGTGATCCAGCTGCTGCTGGTCGGGCTGATCCTGCAGACGCTGTTCGACCATGCGCAGCTCGGTTGGGTGGCCTTGATGGCGGTGATCATGCTCGCTGTGGCCGGCTACGAGGTGATGGCGCGCCAGCAGCGCCGCTTCGCCGGGCTGTGGGGCTACGGCATTGGTGCCGTGACCATGTTCATCTCGGCGTTCGCGGTCACCGTGCTGGCGCTGACCACCATGGTCGGCCCGACCCCCTGGTGGGAGCCGCAGTACGCGATCCCGCTCTTGGGCATGCTGCTCGGCAACACCATGACCGGCATCGCACTGGGGCTGGACCGCCTGACCCAGACCATCTGGCGTGAGCGCCGAACAATCGAGGGCCGGCTCGCGATGGGGGCCTCCTGGAGCGAGGCGGTGACGACCATGCGTCGCGAGGCCGCGCGCTCCGGCCTGATGCCGACCATCAATGCCATGGCCGCCGCCGGCATCGTCAGCCTGCCGGGCATGATGACCGGCCAGATCCTGGCCGGCGCCCCGCCAGTGGAGGCCGTGAAGTATCAGATCCTGATCATGTTCCTGATCACCGCCGGTACCGGCTTCGGCACCCTGGGTGCGGTCTGGTTCGCCTCCCGCCGCCTGTTCGACACCCGCGAACGCCTGCGCCTCGACCGCCTCAAGGCCGGCCGCCACACCTAGTCACGAGCTCAATGCAGCCTACGGCGTGTGTGGCGCCCGTCATCGCGTACATGGACGCCCCCGGTTTGCCAAGCGTTTGAGTGATGGTTTCGGGGCGACGATTGCTCCCGTACATTCGGACTGCGTGTGCGGCTTTCATTCGCCACGGTCCCGGATGGATTCCGCGGGTGGAGGGTCCCAGCGAGGTCACGCACTCGAGGTGCTTCGCAATGATCGGACTGGCCCCCACCGGGATCGCTCCCGTTGCCATCATGCTCAATCGCTTGCGCAATCGAGGGTTGGGTACGTAATAACGCGTTCGCTTCTCCGTTTTTGTAGGCTTACGCGGCGACGCCGCGCAGGCCGGGGTCGAACGTCCGGTCATGGGCCATCAGG